>NZ_JBEOSZ010000039.1:0-76003 GCF_040303285.1 Streptomyces sp. NPDC096046
CCGCCCGGTGGGGGGTGTGTGCGTGCGGGGCGTCGCGACGGGGCGAACGTTGCCTGCTGCGGCACTAGCTAAGGCCCTTCTGATGGATCTCCGCGGCGTCGCGACGCCCGGCACGCACGGAGATTCATCAGAAGGGGCCTAGTTAGTAGTGCTTCGTTAGGTTCTGGGCTGTCTGTGGCTGCTCCGAGGGCTGGGCAGGTGCCGTCCGCATCCCGCCGCGAAACGACCCGAACACATCGGCAACGAACTCCGCCAACTCGCCCCGGAGCCGTTCCAACTCCCCCAGCCTCATACCGAACAAGATGCCCACCACCAGCTGAGATCACCCGGCGTAACGAAGCATTACTACGGCGTGGGGTACGCCTACCCGGTCGGGGGCGTACCGGTCCATCAGCGGGCGGTGCTCACCCCCGGTTCGCCGACGCGCGATGCCGTGTCTCACGCCCGGCCGAGCAGGCTGCGACGGCCGTGGTCGGGGCGTACCGGTCCACCAGCATGCCGGGCGGTGCTCGCCCCCGGCTCGCCGCCGCGCGCGATGCCGGACCTCACACCCGGGCCGAGCAGGGTGGCGACGGACCGTTTGACGTGCGGGGTGCCGCCCGGTCCGCCGTCGTGGGACGGGTCCTGCCGCTTGAGCAGGATCGAGAGATACAGACCGGCGGGCCCGCCGCCGACACAGGCGACCTTCACGCACACCCCTGAGAATGACCGAGAGCTGTCGATTGCCGACACAGAGAGCAGCCCGCGGCACCGTCGACCGGACCGCCGAATCGCGCCAGTTTTGCGGCGTGACGCGCACCACGGGTCACGGAGCGCACCGGCAGAAACATCCGGCGCGGCACTCCCTGTGGGTGGAATTTCCCCTTCCGTCGCGGCGCACGGACCTTCCGCGACAAGATCATCTTCGTTCAACCTTGCACGACATGAGGGGAATTGCCCTGATCGCAGCCAACCGGCTCGCGGGGATTTCTCCCGGTAGCGGGCCGGCCGGTAGGCATGCGGGGTCATCAGCCGAATCGATACAGGAGGTCCCTGTGCCGGAACTCAGCCGTCGCCGCGCGCTCACCGCGGCGGCCGTCCTCACCGCGAGCGCCGGGGCGTTGTCAGCCGCCCTCCCGGCTTCGGCCGCCGGACACCACGACTCCCCCGGGACCTTCGACGAGGTCTACAAGGGCCGCCGGATACAGGGCCGGCCGGCCGGGTCCGGTCACCACCATCACGGCGCGGGATACGCGGTGTTCGTCGACGGTGTGGAGCTGCACGTGATGCGCAACGCCGACGGCAGCTGGATCAGCGTCGTCAGCCACTACGACCCGGTGGCCACCCCGCGCGCCGCCGCCCGCGCCGCGGTGGACGAGCTGCGGGGCGCGGCCCTGCTGCCCTTCCCCGCCAACTGACCCGCTACGCACGGCATCTGGAGCACCCGCACATGGCTGTCCGCAAGAACCAGTCCACCCTGACCGCCGACGAGAAGCGGCGTTTCGTCGCCGCGCTGCTGGAGCTGAAGCGCAGCGGCCGCTACGACGCGTTCGTCACGACGCACAACGCGTTCATCGTCTCCGACACCGACAACGGTGAGCGGACCGGGCACCGCTCGCCGTCCTTCCTGCCCTGGCACCGAAGATTCCTCCTGGAGTTCGAGCGGGCGCTGCAGTCGGTGGACGCGTCGGTGACGCTGCCCTACTGGGACTGGACCGTCGACCGCACGGCGCGCGCCTCGCTGTGGGCGCCCGACTTCCTCGGGGGCACCGGGCGGGAACGGGACGGCCGGGTGACGGACGGGCCGTTCTCCGCGGCGAGCGGGAACTGGCCGATCAACGTGCGGGTCGACGGCCGCACGTTCCTGCGGCGCGCGCTCGGTTCCGGCACGCGCGAGCTGCCGACCCGGGCCGACGTCGAGTCGGTGCTGGCGATGTCCACGTACGACATGGCGCCCTGGAACAGCGGCTCGGACGGCTTCCGCAACCATCTCGAAGGGTGGCGGGGCGTCAATCTGCACAACCGCGTCCATGTCTGGGTCGGCGGGCAGATGGCCACCGGGGTCTCCCCCAACGACCCGGTGTTCTGGCTGCACCACGCCTACATAGACAAGCTGTGGGCCGAGTGGCAGCGCCGGCACCCCGGCTCCGTCTATCTGCCCACCGCGGGCACACCCAACGTGATCGACCTGAACGAGACGATGCGGCCGTGGCACGACACGAGTCCGGCGGATCTGCTGGACCACACGCCGCACTACACGTTCGACGTCTGATCAGACGGTCGCGCCCGCGCGGCATTCCGGGTGGCCCCAGCCGCTGTCGTTCTTGGCGATGGGCTCGCCGGCCGCGTAGGGGCGGCCGCACTGGCAGCGGCCGGGGAACTTCGCCTTGATCGTGCGCGCGGAGCCCTTCCCCGCCGTCTTGACGGTGCGGGCCGCGCCGCCGCGCGGGCGGGACCGCGGTGCCTTCGCCGGGGTGTCCGGGGCGGGCGGCGGCTCCGGGGAACCGAGGCCGCTGCCCGCGGGCTCCTGGACGACGGCGGCCTGGCTGGCCGCACGGTCGGCGAAGTCGTTGAGCCGGTCGCCGTCGATCTGGTGGGCGGGGACATAGCGGAACTCGACCGAGCGGCCCTCCAGGAGTTCGTCGATGCGCACGACGAGGTCCTGGTTGGCGACCGGCTTGCCGGCGGCGGTCTTCCATCCGTTGCGCTTCCAGCCGGGCAGCCAGGTGGTGACGGCCTTCATCGCGTACTGCGAGTCCATCCGGATCTCCAGCGGCACGCTCGGGTCGGTCGCCGCCAGCAGGCGCTCCAGGGCGGTGAGTTCGGCGACGTTGTTGGTGGCCTTGCCGAGCGGCCCCGCCTCCCATCGCTCCGGTGTCTCGGAAGCGTCGGCGACGACCCAGGCCCAGCCCGCGGGCCCGGGATTTCCCTTCGAAGCCCCGTCACACGCGGCCACAACACGTTCACGCATGCGCTCGATCATGCCATGGCCGCGGGAGCCGTCCGGCCGCGAGGTCCGGGCGCCTACCCCACGTCGGTCAGCTTCGGCATCTCTCCCTCGGTGGTCGAGGTGTCGATCACCGAGAAGTTCGCACCCTGGGGGTCGCTGATCGCCGCGAACCGGCCGAACGGCGTGGTCATCGGGCCGAACCGCAGGACGCCGCCGAGCCCGGTCGCCTTCGCCACGGCCTCGTCACAGTCCTCGACGCCGAAGTAGACGTTGATGTACGGCCGCATCTCGGGCGGGAACTCCTCCGTCATCTTCATCCGGCCCAGCACGGTGTGTTCGCCCAGGTCGTAGATCCGGAAGTTCGTCTCGCCGTCCTCCATGTCCCGCTGCCGGTAGGGGAAGAGGGCGGGGAAGAACGCGTCGGACTTCTCCGGCTCGCGGGTGAAGACCTCCGCCCACGTGTAGGCGCCGGGTTCGCCCATCGCCTGGAAGCCCTCGTGGGTGCCCGCCTGCCAGATGCCGAAGACGACACCACCGGGATCGCGGGCCAGGCACATGGTGCCGAAGTCGGCGACCCGCATGGGCTCCATCAGCACTTCGCCGCCGTGCTCACCGATCCGGGCGGCGGTGGCGGCGGCGTCCTGCGACGCGAAGTAGAGGCACCACTGCGACAGGCCTTCCTGGCCGGGCATGGGCGGGACGACGGCGGCGACCGCCTTGCCGTTCGCGTAGGCCTCCGTGTAGTTGCCGAAGTCCGCCGACGCCTCGGCGAAGGTCCAGCCCAGCACGTCTCCGTAGAAGCTCTTGGCCCCTTCGAGGTCGCCGAACATCGCGTCGGCCCAGCAGGGGGTTCCCTCAGGTTGCACGGCCATGGTCACGGCCCTCTCCGCATGAGTGGGATCGTCCGCTTCCTCACGCTAGTCACCCGGGGGCCGGCCCGCGCGGCGAGCGGGCGCGCGCCGTCCCCCGACCGGCCGGAACCGGCCGATCCCGACCGGTCCCGGCCATCGCGACCGGCGTACGTCTTCCCCCCGGGGCCCGGCTGTGCTTGCCTGAGTGCCGTTTCGCTGGCCGGGACGGGAGTTGCCGTATGCGCAAGCCGTGGGTCGTGGGAGTTCTGCTGACCGGGGTGCTCCTCGGCGGGTGCGGCGATCCCGCGTCCGCCCCCGAGGAGCCGGCGCCGACCGCGCCCGGTACGACGGCCCCCACCCATCAGCGCGCCCCCGCCTCCGCCGCCTCCCCCGGCCCCGAGCGCAAGCGGGCGCCCACGGTGCTCTACCTCGGGGACTCCCTGGCGATGGAGAGCCAGAAGGTCCTCGGGCAGGAGTTGCGCCGGGACCTGAAGGCGCGGTACACGGCCGCCCCGTACTCCGGGACGACCCTGTGCGACTACCTGGAGGGCACGGCCGAGCGGTCCCTGGTACCGGCCGCCGACAAGGCCGCCGCGCTGGTGCGCGGACTGCGGCCCGATGTCGTGGTCCTGCAGTTCTGGGGGAACGCATGGGGCTACACGCCGTGCATGGACGGCATCACCTACGCCAAGGCCCCGGCCCGCTACTTCAGCCGCTACGACGCCGACGCGCGCAGGCTCACCGAGCAGATCGCCGCGGCCGGGGGCGGCAAGCGCCCGCGGATCGTGTGGGTGTCCCAGGGCCCGGACCCGGTCACGCCCGAGCGGGTCCGGCGCGTCAACGCGCTCTACGAGAAGCGGGCCGCCGCCTCCGGCGACCTCGTGACGGACGCCGGGAAGACGGTGAGCCCGGCCACGGACCGCTACACCTGGACGCAGTACCTGCCGTGCACACCCTACGAGCGTGACCACCCCGGCTTGTGCACCCAGCCCGGCCGCGACCGCACGGCACTGCACCGCGACGACGACTACCTGCACTTCTGCCTGGCCCCCACCACGTCCACGCCGAAGCCCTGCCCGGTCCGTTCCCCCGGCATCCTGCGCATCGCCCGGGAGGTCACCAAAACCGTTCGACAGGTGGCGGGTTGACGGCTCGAATGGCGTCATGACCACGGTGCGCATGCATGAGGACGAGCTGGACATCGACGTGGCGCTCGTCGGCCGGCTGATCGCCGGACAGTTCCCGCCGTGGGCCGGGCTGCCGCTGCGGCGGCTGGAGTCGTCCGGGACGGAGAACGCCATGTTCCGCCTCGGCGCGGACAAGGTCGTCCGTCTCCCCCGTCACCCGCGCGCCGTGGAGGCGATCACCCACGAACTGCGCTGGCTGCCCCGGCTCGGCCCGGGACTGCCCGCCGCCTCGCCCGAGCCCCTCGGCCGGGGCGAACCCGGCGACGGCTTCCCCTGGCCCTGGTCGGTCTACGGCTGGCTGGAGGGCCGCAACCCGGTGCCCGGCCGGCTCGCGGAGCCCGAACTGCTGGCCGAGGACCTGGCGGCGTACGTCACCGCCCTGCGCCGTATCGAGGCGGCAGAGGGCCCCGTGGGCTCCCGGGGAGTGCCGTTGGCGACCCGGGACCCCTTCCTGCGTGACGCGCTCGCCCGGCTCACGGGACGGGTCGACACCGCCGCGGTGACCGACGCGTGGGAGGAGGCCCTGCGGGCTCCGGAGCACACCGGGCCGCCCGTCTGGGCACACGGCGACCTGATGGCCGGGAACCTCCTGGTCAGGGGCGGACGGCTGAGCGCGGTGATCGACTTCGGCACGGTGGGGGTCGGTGATCCGGCCGTCGACCTCATCGGGGCCTGGTGCCTGCTGCCCGGCGCGGTCCGCGGTGCGTTCCGCGCGGCCGTGGGCGCCGGCGAGGCCGAATGGGCACGGGCCCGGGGCTGGGCGCTGTCGATCGCGGTCATCGCGCTGCCGTACTACTGGGAGACGAACCCGCCGGTCGCGGAGAACTCCCGGTACGTCATCCGGGAGATCCTGGCCGAAACGCGGTGAGGGCGGGGCGGGATACCCGCAGGGCCCGGCCCCGCCCCTGCCTTCGGCACCTCACTCGCCCGCGTACGCCTTCTCCAGGGCGGCGATGTCGAACTTGCCCATCGCCATGAACGCCCGGGTCACCCTGGCCGCCTTCGCCGGATCCGGGTCGGTGATCATCTCGTCTAGCCGGTCCGGGACGACCTGCCAGGACAGGCCGAACCTGTCCTTGAGCCAGCCGCAGGGGCCGGGCTCGCCGCCGTTCTCGGTGAGCCTGGTCCAGTAGTAGTCGATCTCCTCCTGGTCGGCGCAGTGGATCATGAAGGAGGTGGCCTCGGTGAACCTGAACTGGGGGCCGCCGTTGAGCGCGAGGAACCTGTGTCCGTTGGCCGTGAACTCCACGGTCATCACGCTGCCGGCGGTCTGGGGCGCTCCCTCGGGGTAGCGCGCGATCTTGCCGATGCCGGAGTTCTTGAAGATCGAGACGTAGTGATGGGCGGCCTCCTCGGCCTGGCCGTCGAACCAGAGACACGTGGTGAAACCGTCGGTGGTCATGAGTCCTCCCGCACGCCGGAACGCTGTCACCACTGTCGACCGGACCCCGCCCCGGAACTCATCGCTCGGTGGCGGGAAAATCCAGATGGCCGTTACACCGTTCAGAACTGGCATGTGCGACCGCGGCGCGCACGTCGCGGCGAGGGAGGAGCCGGACCTGCTGGCCGGTCATGTACGGGCCCTCTCCCACCAGTTGCGCGAGAAGGGCTGAGCCTTCGGGCTCCGCCGGTAGCGGATCTGCCGAGGGCAGAGAAACCGTTCACGGACGTCGCCCGAGGTCAACAGTGGAGTCGACAGCCCATCCCCGACAGTCCACGGCACTCGCTGCCGCGACGAGGAGAACCGATGACTCCACTCATGGCGCCCGCCCCGCGGGCGGAGGAGGGCGACACCCCTCCGACCCGCTTCGACGACCATCTGGCCGCCCAGCTGCTCGCGCAGCGCATCGTCCTGCTGGGCACTCAGGTCGACGAGGTCTCCGCGAACCGGGTCTGCTCCCAGTTGCTCATCCTGTCCGCGGAGGACGCGCACACCGACATCAGTCTGTACATCAACAGCCCGGGCGGGGCGGTGCACGCGGGCCTCGCCATCTACGACACGATGCGGCTCATCCCGAACGACGTCTCCACGCTGGCCATGGGTTTCGCGGCCAGCATGGGGCAGTTCCTGCTGAGTGTCGGCGCGCCGGGCAAGCGCTACGCGCTGCCGAACGCGCGGATCATGATGCACCAGCCCTCGGCGGGCATCGGCGGCACGACAGCGGACATCGAGATCCAGGCGGAGAACCTGGAGTTCACCAAGCGGACCATCGAGCGGATCACGGCGGAGCACACGGGTCAGAGCGCGGAGACCATCTCCCTGGACGGTGACCGGGACCGCTGGTTCACGGCCGAGGAGGCCAGGGAGTACGGCATGGTGGACCGGGTCGTGGAGTCCCTCGCGGACGTCCGTCCGGCGGCCACCCGGCGCAGGATGGGGCTCCAGTGATGGGTTCGTACACGATTCCGAACGTCGTCGAGCGCACCCCGCAGGGCGAGCGGTCCTACGACGTCTTCAGCCGACTGCTGTCCGAGCGGATCATCTTCCTCGGCACCGAGATCGACGACGGCGTCGCCAACGTGGTCATCGCCCAGCTCCTCCACCTGGAGTCGTCCTCCCCGGAGAGCGAGATCGCGATCTACATCAACTCACCGGGCGGCTCGTTCACCTCGCTCATGGCAATCTACGACACCATGACGTTCGTGCAGGCGCCCATCTCCACGTTCTGCGTCGGGCAGGCGGCCTCCACGGCGGCCGTGCTGCTGGCCGGCGGGGACCCGGGGCGGCGGTTCGTACTGGAGCACTCACGGGTCCTGCTCGGCCAGCCGGCCGCCGGAGGGCAGCGCGGCATGGTGTCCGACCTGGCGCTCCACGCCAAGGAGATGGTGCGGATCCGCTCCCAGGTGGAGGAGGTGCTGGCGCGGCACACCCACCACGACGTGACGGCCCTGCGGGCCGACATGGACCGCGACAAGGTGTTCACCGCGCAGGAGGCGGTGGGCTACGGGCTGGCCGACGAGGTGCTCAGCCGGCGCCTCGTGAGGGTCTGAGGCACCGGCCGGGCAGGTGCGGCTCAGGCGGCGAGGCACATCCCGTCGTGCGACGAGGTGGACGCCCCGCGGCGGCTGCCGCCGGCGTGGCGTGTCGTGACGCGGGCCAGCTCGCCCTGCGCCCTCGTCAGCAGGTCGGCGAGGTTCAGTCCGAGGGCGTGGGCGGCGGCCGCGAGGACCTCCGAGGAGGCCTCCTTGCGGCCGCGCTCCACCTCCGAGAGGTAGGGCATGGAAATCCGTGCCTGGTCGGCGACGTCCTTCAGGGTGCGCTCCTGCGCGAGGCGCTCACGGCGCAGGACGTCACCCACCAGGTCCCGCCACAGCGGCTCCTTCGCGGCGGGGGCCGGCGGTGCCTGGCGCGGCACCGCGCCGGCGGGGCGCGCACCGGGTGGGCGCAGCGGGATGACTCGTGCTTCGTTCGGCCGGTGGTTGCTCACTGCTCCAGCCTAGGAATCCCGGCCGCCGGCGGAAGGGCCCGGCGTTCCGCCCTGGGTGGAATCACCGCACCTCGGACAGGACGTAAGGGTGGATTCTCCCTGATTTCGCCCAGGAAAAAATCGGAGGGCATGGTGCGGGTCGACCCGGGTACCCGCAACTCGGGAGTACCTATGCAGATGTCCGCCGTGACTCGTGGGAGAGGTAATGGAGACCGCCGTGATCCGGTCGAAGGCGCAGGTCGTCGAAGAGAACACCGAAGCCGGCGCGGGTGACGGAGCACTGCCGGGCGTCGTGGACCCGCGGTCCGTGGCCCCGCGGGACGCGAGGGAATTGTCCCGCCAGTTCTTCCAGCGCCTGACGGAACTCGAAGAGGGCACGCACGAATACCAGTACGCGCGCAACACCCTGATCGAGATGAACATGTCGCTCGTGCGTTTCGCGGCCGGACGGTTCCGCGGCCGCGGCGACGACATGGAGGACATCGTCCAGACCGGCATGATCGGCCTGATCAAGGCCATCGACCGGTTCGAGCTCTCGCGCGAGGTGGAGTTCACGTCCTTCGCGCTGCCGTACATCGTCGGGGAGATCAAGCGCTTCTTCCGGGACACGACGTGGGCGGTGCACGTGCCCCGGCGGCTGCAGGAGCTGCGCGTGGAGCTGGCCAAGGCCCGCGAGGAACTCGCCAGCCGGCTGGACCGCGAGCCGACGGTCGCCGAGCTGGCGACGCTGATGAACATCTCCGAGCGTCAGGTGGTGGAGGGGCAGATCGCGGCGAACGGGTACAACTCGTCGTCGCTGGACGCCGCGCTCACCGGAGACGGCCCGGAGGGTGGCGAGGCGGTCCTGGCCGACTTCATCGGAGTGGAGGAGGACGGGCTGCGGCTCGTCGAGGACTTCCACTCGCTCGCCCCGCTCATGGCGGAGCTCAGCGAGCGCGACCGGCAGATCATCCACATGCGGTTCGTGGAGGAGGCCACCCAGGCGGAGATCGGTGAGCGGCTCGGCTGCTCGCAGATGCACGTCTCCCGGCTGATCAAGCGGATCATCACGCGGCTGCGCGAGGGCATGCTGGGCGAACTGGGCTGCGCCTGAGCCAGAACGGCGAACCAACGGGTGCCGTCCCACACGCGAGAGTGGGACGGCACCCGCACATCGGCTCACCGGACCAGAAGAGACCGACCGCGACGACATGAGCCGCCCGGGTGAGGAGTTCACCCGGGCGGTCAGGCGTTGGTTCCCTCGGCGAGGGGCAGCACCGCACGCACGCGCTTGCCCACCGGCACCCGTTCCACGCTGACCTGCTCCGCCAGCGCGTGGACGATCTCCAGGCCGTGCCGGCCGATGCGCTTCGGGTCGCGGGGGAAGACGCGGGGCAGTGCGGAGCTGCTGTCGTAGACCGACACCGCCACCGTGGTGTCGGTGCCGACGAGCTCCAGGATGTAGGGCCCGTTGCTGTGCCGGTCGGCGTTGGTGACCAGCTCGCTCACCACCAGCAGTACGGCGCCGTCGACACGCTCGTCGATGTGCGCGCACCACTCGGTCCTGAGCTGTTCGAGAAAGAGCGCGGCGAAGGACCGCGCCTCGGCGATACAGCCCTGCTCGCCGGTGTAGTGCGCCGCTCGCCACAGCGGTTCAACGGGCACGTCGAAACCAGTCGGTATCACTGCCTCGTCCAGGTGGTCGATCATTCTTTTCTCTCTGGGAAGCCGGACTGGCCGGACGCTCTGCATCTGTGCTCGTACCCCGAGTCGGGCTTCACACTCCTGACACTTCTCAGCCCGTTCGGTGCCCCGGGCATTGTCCCTCCTGCGCGGGGCACCCGAAAGGAATCAGGTCCGGCCGAGGGCGGCCGGGCCGGATCGCCGGAGGCGTGCGGTGGCCTGGTGGACATGGCTGGTCGTGGTGATCGTGGCGCTCGTCGCCCTGGCGGTGGTGACGCTCGCCGTGCAAAGCGGCCGGCGCTCGGGGACCGTCGTCGCGGTCCGGCGCCGGCCCGGCCGGAAGGGCCTGCGATGAACGAGCTGCTGGCCGCGCGGAGCCTGACGACCCTGCCGGTGGTCACCCTGGGCGGTGACGCCGTCGCGCAGGTCAAGGACCGGCCGATCGGCTGCTCGGGCTCGGCGAGTACGCCCTGGTGGTCCGCGCCGCTTGAGCGCGCCGCGCCGCGCGCCGGGTCAGGAGGCCGGGGGCTGTTCCGTCGTGCCGCCACCGGTTCCGCCGCCGGTCTCAGTCCCGGTGCCGCCGTCGGTGTCGGTGTTGGTGTTGGTGTCGGGCGAAGGCTGCTGGGTGTCGGACGGCGACGGCTCGTCCGTCGTCGGCCCCGAGGTGTCCGTGTCCGAGGTCGGCGGCTCGCTCGTGGGCGGTCGCGACGACGTCGAGTCGGAAGGCGCCGTCGGGGTGGTGACGCTCGCCGACGGGGACGGCTTCTCCGGCTTCTTGGTCTTCTCGTCCTTCTTGCCCGTGTCGCCCTTGTGACGCTCGAACCACTCGCCGTCCGGCTCGGCCATCACGAAGACGTCGACCGGCTCCGGTGCGGGCGTCACCATGACGACGTTCGACGGGTTGTAGCCCGGCCACGCGTCACCGGTCGTCTTGGGCGTGCTCTGCTGGGCGACCGGCAGGGACAGCGGGTTGCCGCAGGCGCAGCGCACCCGGGGCACGCCGCGCTCGTCGACGAGGACGGCCGTACCCGCCTGGAGGACGGCCTGGTAGCTGGTGGCGGCGCCGTTCTTGTAGCCGTGGTTGGTGACGCGGGTGTCCATGCGCAGGTGCACGGGGGTGAGCGAGCGCAGGTAGGCGGGGACCTCGGAGGACTCGATCCGGGCGACCGAGGCGAAGGCGCGCTGTTTGTCCGGGGCGTCCTCGAAATAGGTGATCTGCTTCTCCACGTCACAGCTGGCGACGTTGCGGGTGCCGCCGTACAGGCCCGGCGCGTCGCCCTTCACGCCCTGGACGGCGTTCTGCGGCGCCGACTCGGTGGCTCCCGAGGGCGAGACGGGCGAGGCGGAGCTCTTCTCCTCCGTCGTCGACTCGGTGAACGCGTCCGGGCCGGTGTCGGCCGCCGGCAGGAGGAAGACCTCGCCGCTGGACGTGCTGGTTCCGCCGTCCGACACACCGGTGCCGCCGTTGTCGGGGCGGGACAGCACCACGGCGAGGATCACCGCGGCCACCACGGTGGTGGCGATGATCGCGACACGGGGTACGGACCTCCACCACGGTCGGCGGCGCTCCGGCTCCTCGCCGCCCCCGCCGGGCGGCTCCGAGGGCGGGCCGCCGCCCGGGGGCGGCTGGGAGGGACCGGACAGCGGGCCCGAGGGGGGTCCTGTGGGGCGGCCGGACGACGGCGGATCGACGCTCACGAGCTCTTCTTCCCTCGTGCGTTCTCTGCGGCCTTCACACACCCGAGGCGCTTCACCCGAGTGTATGACGCTTTTTCCCTTACGAGTTCATTGTGTGCTCCCGCCCTGTACGCCCCGCAAGCCGACGCGGACGGACCTCTCCGGCGGGCGCCCGGCACAGGGCCTGCCTAGCGTGGCAGCGTGACTTCGCGCACCCCCTCCGGCCAGGCACGCACGTCCGGCGAGCGGGCCGTCGCACGCCACGGCTGGGCGCATGCCCTCGTCACGGTGCTCGCCGGACTTCTCGCCATGGCGGTGGTGGCCGCCCTGGGCCTGTGGGCGGCCGGAGCCGCCGACCTTCCGGACGGTGCCTTCGCCCCCGTCGTCGCAGCCACCGTGGTCACCGCCGTCGGCGGCACGGTGAAAGTCACCGGAAGCGCCGGCGACCTCGCCGACGCGCGGGCCGGTCTGACGGTCATTCCGTTGTCCGTCACGCTCACCGGGGCGCTGGTGATCGCCCGGGGCTTCCTGCGGCCGCTGCGGCATCGCGCGGTCGCCGGTGCGGCGGAGCTGGCGGGGTGGGCCGGCCGGGTGGCGGTCCTGTGGCTGCTCGCGATGATCGGCCTGACGCTCTCCGCCCGCCACACCTTCGACATCTCCCTCGGGGACGACACGCTCGGAGAACTCGGCGACGTGTTCGGCATCTCACCGCAGATCGGCTTCACCACCGACGTTCCGCTGTCCGTGTTCGTCGCCGTGGTGTGGCTGGCCGGTGTGCTGATCCTGGCCCTGCTGGTGTCACGCGGGGCCCCGCTGCCCGCCGGGCTGCTGCGCTTCCAGACGTCGGTGCGGCCGGCCGCGTACGCGATGGTGGCGCTGCTGCTGGCCTGCGTCGTCATCGGTGTGGTCGTCGCCCTGGTCGTCGCCGCGGCCAAGGGGCACGTGCGGGAGACGTTCGCGGTGATCCTGCTCGGCCTGCCCAACCTGGTGTGGCTGGCGCTGACGATCGGACTGGGCGCCACCTGGAACGGCAGGGTGGAGGGGCCGTTCGGACTGCCCATGCCGCATGTGCTCGACGAGGTGCTGCGCACCCCGGACGTCTCCGAACTGAATCTGCGGACCCTTTCCGAGCACGACGGCCGGGTGTGGTGGCTGCTGGTCGTCGACATCGTGCTGCTGCTGGCCGCCGCGTTCGTGATGGCGGCGCGGTCGCCGGCCCGGGTGCGGGCCTGGCAGCATGCCGTGCACATGGCGGCCGCCCTCCTGCTCACGGTCTTCATGATCTGCCTCGTCGGACGCGTCTCCGCGCACTACGGCCTGTCCGTGCTCGGCATCGGCGACCTGGGCGGCGGCCTCGGGGCCGAGCTGTTCCTGCGTCCCGAACTGTGGGGCGCGGTGGGCCTGGCCGTCCCGTGGGGGCTGGTGACCGGATACGCCGGGGCGCTGCTGGCGCGCCACGTACGGCGCCGCGGTGAAGTGCGTTCCGGCAGCGAGGGCTGACGCGGCGCGCTACGTGCGCCGCACGAACACCGGCTCGGCCCAGCGCGGCGGCGGCTTGGGCGGCTCCTCCCCCGCGCCCGGCAGCTGCCGGTCCACGCGCGTGGGCGCGCGGGTGGCCCCGGTCCCACCGCCGGCCGTCGCGGCGCGCAGGGCGGCGACGAAGGCGAGGCAGGACGGGTACCGGTCGTCGGGGCTCTTGGCGAGGGCCTGGGCGAGGACCCGGTCGACCCCCGGGTCGAGATCGGGCCGGTCCTCGGTCAGCGGCGGAGGCTGGTCGTACTGGTGGGCCCAGAGCAGGGCCATGTCGTCGTCGCGGAGGAAGGGCGGATGGCCGGCCAGGGTCTCGAAGACGACGCAGGCGAACCCGTACACGTCGCAGCGGGCGTCGACCGGCTTGCCGGAGATCTGCTCGGGGGCCACGTAGTCGAGCGTGCCGACGAACTGGCCGACCGTGGTGAAGCCGGTCAGCGACAGCGACTTCTTCGTCAGGCCGAAGTCGGTGAGGTAGACGTGCTCGGGGTGGTCGCTGTCGGTGCCGCGGGACACCAGGATGTTGCCGGGCTTGACGTCCCGGTGGACCAGCCCGTGGTCGTGGGCCGCGTCGAGCGCGGAGGCGAGCTGGGCGGCGACGCGCACGGCGGTGGCGGGCGGCATCGGGCCCTCGCGGTCGAGGACGTGCCGCAGGTCGCTGCCGGCGACGTAGCGCATGGCGATGTACAGCACGCCGTCTGTCTCGCCGGCCTCGAACACCGGCACGATGTGCGGGTGGTCGATCGCCGCGGCGGCCCGGGACTCATGAGTGAAGCGGCGGCGGAAGGTGTCGTTGCGGGCGAGTTCCGGGGCGAGCAGTTTCAGGGCGACGGTGCGTTCCAGGCGCAGGTCGCGGGCGCGGTAGACCACGGCCATGCCGCCGCGCCCGATCTCCTCCTCGATCCGGTACCCGGCGATCTGCTGCCCGATCAGCTCGGAGGGCCGCCCCGAGAACAGGCTCGTCTCGCGGTTCAACGGTCCTCCCCCTCGGGCGATACGACCCGGGTGGGCTCGCGGCCCACCACCCGCGTGGGCGGTGCCTCAGCCGTCCGCCCCGTCTCCTCGTCATCCTCGTCGCCCTGCGGTGACACCACACGCGTCGGCTCGGCGCCCTCAGGGGCCACGACCCGCGTCGGCCCGGAAGCACCCCTCGGTTCGGGTGTCTCCGGAGCCACCACCCGGGTCGGCGGCGAAGCCTCGGGGGGCCCGGTCCCGGTCGGCTCGGGCGGCACCACCCGCGTCGGCCCGGCGGGGGCGCTGCGGGCGGGTGCCGGTGCGTCGGCCGGAGGGGAGGTCGCGGCGCGGGGCGTCTGCCCGGGGCCCTCGGACGGCACCACCCGCGTGGGGGGATGCACCGGCGCCGCGGGGGGGCGGGGCTCCGGTGCGGCTCCGGGTGTCCGGTCCGTGGCGTACGTGGTCATCCGGGTGCCGTCGGCGTACACCCAGTGCCCGTGGGCGGAGTCGTAGAGCCACACGGACTCGCCGTCGACGACGACGCCGATCCGCGTGCCGCGGGTGCGGGCGCGGAAGGACTCCCGGTCGAGACCGTCCGCGAGGGCCTCGACCGCGGAGCGGTAGCGCGCCAGGGCTTCCTGTGCCCGGCCCAGCAGCGGCCGCGGATCGGCGGCGTGGGTGAGCGGCCCGTCGGCCGCCGGCGGGTCCTGCGGTACGGCGACCAGGCGGCGGCCGTCCACCCAGGCCGACCAGCCGTTGAAGCACAGGACGTGCCCCCAGTCGCCCCGCCGCTCCATGAGCTGCACCGGCAGCAGGGGGTCGAGGTCGACGGTGGGCCGGGACGGGTCGGGTGCCTCCCAGGCGGGCATCCCGTGCTGCGGGACGACGTGCGTGGGCCGGAAGCCGGGGGTCGTCATCGGCGCTCCCTACTTCCGCATGACGGCCGGTTCGTGCCGGCGCAGCATCCGGGACACGAGGAACCCGAAGAGCGCCGACAGCACGACCAGCATCCCCACGTCCAGCAGCCAGGTGCCCGCCGAGTGCTCGAAGAGCGGGTCCTTGGTCAGGTCGTCGGGCACGATCCGGGCCAGCCCCACGGTCCCGGCCATCGCCGCCAGCGCCCAGCGCGCCGGAACCAGCCAGCTCAGCTGCTCCAGTCCGGGGGTGTCGGCCAGCTTCAGCAGGGCTCCGCAGAAGACGACCTGGACGATGGCGACGAGCACCAGCAGCGGCATCGTCACCTCTTCCTTGCGCACCAGCGAGGAGATGAGCAGGCCGAGCATCATCGCCGTGAACGCCAGCAGGGCGACGGCGACCGTGATCTCCGCCAGCGGCGGCATCAGTACGCCCTCACCGCCCGGCGCGTTGAGGTCCACGCCGAGCAGGGCGACCAGGGTCAGCACCACCGCCTGGAGCACGGTGATGACACCCAGGACGATGACCTTGGACATCAGGTACGCCGATCTGGACAGGCCCACCGCCCGTTCCCGCTGGTAGATCACGCGTTCCTTGACGAGTTCGCGCACCGCGTTGGCCGCCCCGGTGAGCACCGCGCCGACGCACAGGATGAGCAGCGCGTTCATCGCCGTGTCCAGCGTCAGCTTGCCGCCCGCCAGGGCCCGGGCCATCGCGCCCATCACGAACGGCAGGGCGATCATGATGATCAGGAAGGTGCGGTCGGCGCTCAGCGCGGCCGCGTACCGGCGCACCAGTGTGCCGAGTTGGGCACCGCGGCTGCGCGGCCGGGGCGGGGCGGTGATGACGACGGGCCCGGACCGGGGCTGCCGCGGCTGCGCGGAGGCGTCTGCGACGTACCGGCCGTGGAAGGGCGAGGCGAGGTAGTCCCCCGCCCAGTCCCGGTCCGTGTCGCGTTCGAAGGCCTCGAAGGCCTCCGGCCACTCCTCGAAGCCGAAGAACGACAGGGCGTCCTCGGGCGGCCCGTAATAGGCGGTCTTTCCGCCGGGCGCCAGTACGAGGAGCCGGTCGCACACGTCCAGGCTGAGCACGCTGTGGGTGACGACGATGACGGTCCGGCCGTCGTCGGCGAGGCCGCGCAGCATGTGCATCACGGAGCGGTCCATGCCGGGGTCGAGGCCGGAGGTCGGCTCGTCGAGGAACAGCAGCGACGGCTTCGTCAGCAGTTCCAGGGCCACGCTGACCCGCTTGCGCTGGCCGCCGGAGAGGCTGTGCACGTGCTGGTCGGCGCGCTGTTCCAGGCCCAGTTCGCGGATGACCTCGTCGACCCGGGCGCGCCGTTCGGCCTTGGCTGTGTCCTGTGGGAAGCGCAGTTCGGCGGCGTAGGAGAGGGCTTTGCGGACGGTGAGTTGGGCGTGCAGGATGTCGTCCTGCGGCACCAGGCCGATGCGCTGGCGCAGCTCGGCGTAGTCGCGGTAGAGGTCGCGGCCGTCGTAGAGGACGGTGCCGTGGCCGGCGGGGCGCTGACCGGTGAGGGCGTTGAGGAGGGTGGACTTGCCGGCGCCGCTCGGGCCGACGACGGCGAGCAGGCACTTCTCCCCCACCGGGAACGACACGTGGTCGAGGAGCGTCCTGCGGCCGTGGTCGACGGTGACGGCGAGGTCCTGCACGTCGAGGGAGACCTCACCGGTGTCGACGTACTCCTGGAGTTGGTCGCCGACGAGGCAGAACGCCGAGTGGCCGATGCCGACGATGTCGCCCGGGCCGACCGGGGCCGTGGTGACGGGGCTGCCGTTGAGGTACGTGCCGTTGTGGCTGCCCAGGTCGGTGATCTCGTAGGTTCCGTCGGCCAGGGCGCGCAGTTCGGCGTGCCGGCGCGAGACCACGAGGTCGTCGATGACCAGGTCGTTGTCGGTGGCGCGGCCGATGCGGACGGTGCGGGAGGGCAGCGGCCGTACGGTCGTGGGCTGCCGGTAGGTGCCGGTGTGGGCCGGCAGGGAGACGGCAGAGGGGCGTTCCGGGGTGGATGCGGCGGGTGAGGGACGGCCCGTGAGGGTCATGCGCGGCCCGTCGGCCGGATTGCCGAAGCGGATGACACTGCCGGGTCCGACGCGCCGCTCGTGGATGCGCCGGCCGTCCGCGTAGGTGCCGTTGGTGCTGTTCTCGTCCTCGATGGTCCAGTGACCGTCCTCGGGCCGCAGCACCGCGTGATGCCAGGAGACCCGGTCGTCGTCGATGACGATGTCGCTCAGCGGATCGCGCCCCACGTGGTAGTCGTGGCCCGGGATCATCACGGTGGTGCCCGTCTCCGTCTCCAGGACGAGCTCTGGTGCTACCGACGGTTGCGCCATGGCCACGATTCTACCGATTTGCCCTGTTGTGCGCCTGGGCGAGCGGGGCCTGCGGGGGGTCAGCCGACGGAGGTGCCGACGAAGGCGGCGGTGCGCTGCATCCGCAGGGCGTCCACGGACTCGGCGAGCAGTTCGTACTCCGTGGTGTCGTCGCTGGTGGCGATCCGCACCAGCCGCCCGGCCGCCAACTCCTCGGCGATCCGCTCCTGCTGGGCGGGATCGGCACACCAGGCGCGCAGCAGCATGGGCACGTCGGGCACAGTGGGGGCGACCGGCACGAGCGCGCCCGGCGGTAAGTGCTCGGCGTCGGGCCGGGGGTCGAGGCGCTGGGCGATCCAGGAGGCGCGGTCACGCAGCCACCACAGAGCGAGGGCGAGGGTGGGCGCCCGGTAGGTGCCGAGGGGCACTCCGATACGGCGGCCGTCGCAGACTCCGTACGCCGTGACGTGGCACAGAAATTCGTCGTGCACGTGACCCTCCCCCGTTGCCCTGCCCGTCCGCCGGTCCGGCCTCGCTTCTTCTGCGGCTCGCGTGCTGTGCGTGAGGGCGCCGTCGCGCGAAGTGAAACGCTCTCGCTGGTCAGTATGTTCACTACCGAATCACTGTCACCATGACTTTCCGGCCACTCTCCTGGCATATTCACCCCCCGAGTTGGCCGAAATCCGGCGAGCGGTCGCGAGGGCCCATGGTTCCGCAGGTAATCGACGCTCCCGGCGCGTGCGGGCAAGGTGGTCGCACCGGGTGTCCGAGAACGGAAAGCCGGGTCCTGACCAGCAGCTGCGGCCTCCTGGAGGCCGATCGCCATGTCGGCGACCGCCCACCGCCACGAGGACGCCGTGGCCCGCTGTTTCGAGGCCTGGAACGCCGAGGACCCGGTGACGCGCGCCAAGGCCGCCGCCGGGCGACACGGTGACCGTGCGCCTCCGGGAGCGGACCGGCTCCCAGCCGCGCGTCGCGCCCCGGGAGGCGTCCGTCCCCGGGGCCGGCGGACCCGCTACTGCTTGACGATGACGTCGATCCGGGCCAGCTCGTCCCCGTCGAAGTCCAGGTTGCGGATGGCTCCGACGCTGTCCTCGATCTGCCGCGCGCTGCTCGCGCCGACCAGCGCGGAGGTGACCCGGCCGCCGCGCAGCACCCAGGCCAGGGCCATCTGGGCCAGGGTCTGGCCGCGAGACTTCGCGATGTCGTTCAGATCGCGCAACCGGCCCACCAGGTCCTCGGTGAGCGCGTCGGAGTTCAAGAAGGGGCTGTCGCTCGCCGCCCGGGAGTCCTCGGGGATGCCGTCGAGGTAGCGGGCGGAGAGCATGCCCTGCTCCAGCGGGGAGAACACGATGGAGCCGGCCTGGAGCTCGTCGAGGGCGTCGAGCAGGCCCTCGTCCTCGGGGCGGCGGTCCAGCATCGAGTAGCGCGGCTGGTGGATGAGGAGCGGGGTGCCCAGCTCACCCAGGATGCGGGCGGCCTCCCGGGTCTGCTCCGCGGAGTAGTTGGAGACGCCCACGTACAGCGCCTTGCCCTGCTGCACCGCCGAGTGCAGGGCCCCCATCGTCTCCTCGAGCGGGGTGTCCGGGTCGGGGCGATGCGAGTAGAAGATGTCGACGTGGTCCAGGCCCATCCGCTTCAGGCTCTGGTCCAGCGAGGACAGGACGTACTTGCGCGAGCCCCACTCGCCGTACGGGCCGGGCCACATCAGATAGCCGGCCTTGGTGGAGATCACCAGCTCGTCGCGGTACGGCGCGAAGTCCGTCCGCAGGAACCCGCCCAGCGCGGACTCGGCGGCGCCGGGCGGCGGGCCGTAGTTGTTGGCGAGGTCGAAGTGGGTGACGCCGAGGTCGAAGGCGCGGCGCAGGATGGCGCGCTGCGTCTCCACGGGCCGGTCCGGGCCGAAGTTGTGCCACAGGCCGAGCGAGAGCGCCGGGAGCTTCAGACCGCTGCGTCCGGTGCGCCGGTAGGGCATGTCCGCGTAGCGGTCGGGGTGTGCGGTGTACAACGCGACTCCAGAGAGGTTGGCGCGGTCGGGAGGAAACCGGTGTCCACTCTGGCGTGACCTGCGCCCATGCGTCCAACAGAAGAATCCGATGGAATTCAGCGGCTACGCTTCTCAGTCATGGAACTGCGCCACTTGCAGCACTTCGTCGCGGTCGCCGAGGACCAGCACTTCACCCGGGCGGCGGAACGCCTCCTGGTGTCCCAGTCGGGCCTTTCGGCCTCCATCCGGGCGCTGGAGCGGGAGCTGCAGACACCGCTGTTCGTGCGGACGACCCGCCGGGTGACGCTGACCCCGGCCGGGCGGGCGCTGCTCGGCGAGGCGGAGCGGATCCTCGCGCAGGTCCGCTCGGCCCACGAGGCGGTGGCGGCGGTGCAGGGCGTGCTGCGCGGGATGCTCGCCCTCGGGTCCGAACAGTGCATCGCCGGGGTGCACGTGGCTGGGCTCCTGGCGGCGTTCCGGCGGCGCCACCCGGACGTGGAGATCTGTCTGCGGCAGGCGGGCTCGTGGGCTCTGGCGGAGGAGGTCGCGGCCGGACGTCTGGACATGGCGTTCGCCGTGCGCACCGCCCGGGAGGACACCGACCAGCTACGGGCCGTACCGCTCACGAGCGAGCCGATGACCGTGCTGTGCCATCCCAGCCACCGGCTCGCCGCGGCCGGGGTGGCGGTGACGCCGGAGGATCTCGGCGGTGAGGTCTTCGTCGACTTCCACCCCGACTGGGGGCCCCGGCGCACCACCGACGCGGCCTTCGCCGCGGCGGGCGTCCGCCGCAGCGTCGCCCTGGAGGTCAACGACGTGCACAGCCTCCTCGACCTCGTGGACGAGGACCTGGGCATCGCCGTGGTGCCGCGCCACTTCCGGCACAAGCGCGCCTCGCTCACCGCCCTGCCCGTCAAGGGCACCGGGGACGCCGTCTACGAGACGGTCGCCCTGCTGCCGCCCGAGCAGGCGATCAGTCCGGCGGCCCGGGCGCTGATGGCCCTGCTGGAGACAGAGGGTCCGGCACCTCAGGAGGGTGCCCACCCCTCCTGACCACGCGAGCCGGGAGTCCCGACGCGTGATACTCGGTGATGCGCGATGGTGGAGCTATGCATGCGAAGGACATCCTCATCGACGGCTACAACCGCATCCGCGAAGAAGTCCACGCCACCGTCGAGGGGCTCGGGCCCGAGGAGCTGAGCGCCCGGCCCGCCCCCGACACCAACTCCATCGCCTGGCTGGTCTGGCACCTCACCCGCGTCCAGGACGACCACCTGTCCGGCGCCTTCGGCCACGACCAGGTGTGGCTGTCCCAGGACTGGGAGAAGCGCTTCGGCCTCGACCTGCCCCGGCGTGACACGGGCTACGGCCACAGCCCCGCCAAGGTCGCCAGGGTCCGCGTCGACTCGGGCGAGCTGCTGACCGGCTACTACGACGCCGTGCACGAGCAGAGCCTGGACGCCCTGCGGGGCCTGGTCGCCAAGGACCTGGAGCGCGTGGTCGACGAGCGCTGGGACCCGCCGGTCACCCTGGGCGTCCGGCTGGTCAGCGTCCTGTCCGACGACCTCCAGCACGTCGGACAGGCCGCCTACCTCCGCGGGCTGCTTCAGAGCGCGGCGGCGTAGCCGGGCAGGACCACGTCCCGGATGAGTGCGTTCCGCTCGTCGAACGGGAGGAACGCGCTCTTCAGCGCGTTGACGGTGACCGTGCGCAGATCCTCGACGCTCCAGCCCGCCTCCTCGACCAGCAACGTCATCTCGCGGGTCATCGTGGTGCCCGAGACCAGCCGGTTGTCGGTGTTGAGGGTGACGCGGAAGCCGAGGTCCTTCAGCGCGGTGATCGGGTGTTCGGCGATCGACGTGGCGGCGCCCGTCTGGAGGTTGGACGTCGGGCACATCTCCAGCGCGATGCGCCGGTCGCGCACCCAGCTCGCGAGCCGGCCGAGCTTGCCCGCCGCGAGGTCGGGGATGTCGTCGGTGATCCGCACTCCGTGTCCGATGCGCTGGGCGCCGCACACCTGGAGGGCCTGGTGAATGCTGGGCAGGCCGTGCGCCTCCCCGGCGTGGATGGTGAACGGCACGTTCTCGCGGCGCAGGTGCTCGAAGGCGGCGAGGTGGTCGGCGGGCGGGAAACCGTCCTCGGCGCCGGCGATGTCGAAGCCGACGACACCGGCGTCCCGGAACGCCACGGCCAGGTCGGCGGCCTCTCGCACGCGGTCGAACATCCGCATCCCGCACAGCAGGGTGCCGACCCGCACCGGTGTGCCGGCGGAAGCCGCCTTGGACATGCCCGCCGCGAGGCCCTCCTGGACGGTCTCCACGACCTCGGCCATGGTCAGTTCGCCGTTGGTGTTCAGCTCGGGGGCGTAGCGCACCTCGCCGTACACCACGCCGTCGGCGGCCAGGTCGAGCACGTACTCCTCGGCGGTGCGCAGCAGGCCCTCGCGGGTCTGCATCACAGCGAGGGTGTGCTCGAAGGTGGCTATGTAGCGCACCAGGTCACCGGAGTTGGCGGCCTCGTAGTACCAGGCGGCGAGCTCGTCCGGGTCGGTGGTGGGCAGGGTGTGGCCGACCGTTTCCGCCAGCTCCACCACGGTGGCGGGGCGCAGTCCGCCGTCGAGGTGGTCGTGCAGCACGGCCTTGGGCAGGCGGCGGATCAGGTCGGTGTCTACGCGCGTAGCAGTCATGGCGGGGTCTTTCCTCGGGCGGGTGGTTCGAAGCGGCGGAAGGTCAGCCGACGGGTGCGGCGGAAGGTCAGCCGACGGGTGCGGCGGAAGGTCAGCCGGCGGGCTGGAGCAGGTCCCAGCGGTTGCCGTACAGGTCCTGGAAGACGGCGACGCTGCCGTACGGCTCGTGCCGAGGCTCCTCCAGGAAGGTCACGCCGGCGGCGGTCATCCGGGCGTGGTCGCGGGCGAAGTCGTCGGTGTACAGGAAGAACCCGACCCGCCCGCCGGTCTGGTCGCCGACCCGGGCGGCCTGGCCGTCCCCCTTGGCACGGGCCAGCAGCAGTCCGGTGCCGGCTCCCGGCGTACCGGGTTCGACGACGACCCAGCGGGATCCGTCGGGCCGGGGCGCGTCCTCGGCGAGCCGGAATCCAAGGGCGTCGGTGTAGAAGCGGATCGCCTCGTCGTAGTCGTCGACGACGAGGGTGACCAGGGCGATACGTCTCATCGGGGCCTCTCGGGAGCGGGGGGCTGACCGGAGAGGTTATACGTAAAACCCCGCCGATGCCAACCGCCTGCCGGCAGTCGGCCCGAGGTCTGTACATCGCAGGATGTTCACTCTCACGGTGACTGCCTCGGCGTGCGCCGCGACGACGGCATCACCTCCGTCGCGTTCACCCTGCGAGGCGCTCGGACCGGCCCGAACGTGGTGATGCGGACGTGGGGGATGAGGGCCTGAACCTGGTCGCGAGTCCTGCGGTGCAGCGCCTGCCGCTGCGCCGCAGGTCCTAGGACCGGAGCCGGAGGCGCCACGCCCCTTCTCGGCACTAGCGTCCCCTTCATGAAGATCACTGAGTCACCCCGCTCCCCGGAGCGGCGCAAGGCCGATCTGCTGGGCCGCCTGGAGCGGGAGATCGACATCTGGGTCGCGACGGCGGACGCCGAAGGGATTCCGTGTCTGGTGCCGCTGTGGTTCGTCTGGCACGACGAGGCGGTGTGGCTGTGCACCCGGCTGACCAACCCCACCGGCCGCAATCTGCGGGAGGGCGGGCGGGCCCGGCTGGCCTTCGGGGACACCCGGGACGTCGTGCTCGTCGACGGTGAGGTGCGGACCTACCCGATGCGGGAGGTGCCGTCGGCGGCGGCCGAGGCGTTCCGGGGGAAGACCGGCTGGGATCCGCGCGAGGACCATGCGTCGTACGCGTTCTTCCGGGTGCGGCCGCGCGCGGTGCAGGCGTGGTGCGAGCAGCACGAGCTGCCGCGCAGGCATCTCATGCGGGACGGTGTGTGGGCCGTGTAGAGGTCGTTCGAGCGGCCTTGCGGTGCTGTCCGCCGAGCCGACACAGTTCCTCGTCGGTGAGACGGATCGCGCCCGCGGCCACGTTCTCCGCGAGGTGGTCGGGGTTTCCGGTACCGGGTATGGCGAGGACGTGGGGGCCCTGGTGCAGGGTCCAGGCGAGACGGATCTGGGCGGGGCTCGCACCGTGGGCCCGGGCCACGGCGCGGACATCCTCGTCGTGGGCGGTGGTGGCGCCGTGCTCGGCGGCTTCGCCGGCGACGGCGTAGAACGGCACGAAGGCGATGCCCTGTTCACCGCAGCGGCGGAGGAGTTCATCGCCGTCGGGGTCGGGGCGGTCGAGGGCGTACCGGTTCTGGACGCAGACCACGGGGGCGATGGCCTGTGCCTCGGCGAGATGCCGCGCTGTGACGTTGGAGATGCCGAGGTGGCGGATCAGGCCCGCCCGGCGCAGCTCGGCGAGGGCGCCGAAGTGCTCGGCGACGGAGTCGTACGCGGGCATCCGGCGCAGGTTGACCACGTCCAGGTGGTCGCGGCCGAGCTGGCGCAGGTTCTCCTCCACGTGGCCGCGCAGGTCCTCGGGGCGGGCCGAGGCGCCCCACTCCCCGTCGTAGGCCCGGTACGGGCCCACCTTGGTGACGATGACCAGGTCGTCGGGGTAGGGCGCGAGCGCGCTGTTGATGAGTTCGTTGGCGGAGCGCAGTGAGGAGAAGTAGAAGGCCGCCGTGTCGATGTGGTTCACGCCGAGGTCGATCGCCTTGCGCAGGACGGCGATCGACCGGTCGCGATCGCTCGGTGTGCCGTGGTGGAAGGCGGCGCTGCCCGTCAGCCGCATCGCGCCGAAGCCGAGGCGGTGGACGGGCAGGCCGCCGAGTTCCCAGGTGCCCGCGGCGGCCGCGGTGATCGTGTGCGAGCTCATCGGCGGAGTCTCACACACGACGCGCGGGCCGGTGAAACCGGTTCACGGGTAGGTGTACGTGTTGAGGGTGGTGACGGCGGAGGCCGGGTTGCCGCGGTCGTAGTGGTCCACGGCGAGGAAGTTGGGCTTCTTGCGGGCGGCCGGCTGGCAGAACCTCTGGGCGCGGTCGGCGAGTTTGGTGTTGTCCGTGCCGGCCGTGCCGGTGAGCGGGACGTCACGGAAGTGGTTCATGACGAACAGCGGGCGGAAGCCGGGTTCGGTCCGGGTCAGCGGGATGTTGGTGTCGGCGCCGTACCAGCGGCTGTAGCAGGACCAGTCGGAGGTGCCGACGCCCGAGCCCATCGACCAGTGATTCTCGACGGTCCACTCGCGCTGGTACATGACGCCGAAGCTGTCCCGGGTCAGACCCGCGGCCTGGTCGGCGGAGCGGCTGTGGTCGGTGAAGATCAGCAGCCGGTCGCCGGCGGCGGTCAGGTCCGCCATCGTCGGCCAGCCGCTGTGCCGTACGCCGGTGAGGTCGGGCCGGTAGAGCACGTCCGCCAGGCCCTTGACGCGGGCGAGTTCGGCGCGCAGGACGGCCGGGTCGACGTAGTCCTCCAGGAAGACGGTGACGAACTGGTCGGGATGGGCCTTCAGGAAGTCGACCATGCGCTGGAGGTCGACCCACAGGGCGACGGGTCTGCTGACCAGGGTGCAGCTGTTGTGGCAGAGGATCGCGCCGTCGGGTGTCTGGTGGATGTCCAGCATGAATCCCCGGACTCCGTCGGCGAGTTGGCGTTCGATGCCGCGGGTCTGGTTGGGCACGAGGTTGACGAAGGGCGGGGCGAAGCCGCCGTCGACGCCGTTGGCGTACGCGTTGTGCGTGGTGAGGAAGGTGACCTGGTCCAGGGTGCGCCGGTCCTGCGGCGGCATCGGGGCGGTGGCCGGGGTGGCCGGGGTGAGGTACCAGGCGGCGAGGTCGCCGGATCCGCCGAGGGTGAGCCGGGCGGGGTAGGTGGCGCCGGACGGCTTGGGCGCCACCGTGAGGTGACGCGAGGTTCCCGGGGCCTTGAGCGTGTAGCGGTCGGCGCCGAGAGGGCTGATCTCCCACCCGGCGTCGGTGCCGGCGCAGGCGACGGTCGCGGCCTGGTCGCCGTTGCGGCCGAGGCAGGTGCCGGGCGCGTCGGCGCTCTCCAGCAGGGAGGTGGAGCCGTTCGGCTTCAGCTGCCACTGCTGGCGGTCCTCGTTGCCCCGGGGTCTGTGCTGCTCGACCGCTCCGCCGGCGTCGGCCGCGTTGAGCCCGGTCATGACGCTCTGGACGTAGTACGCGCCTGGAGCCGGGACGGCGGCGGCAGCTGGCTGGGGGGCCACGACCGCGGCGGCCAGTGCCGCGGTCGTGGCGAGCAGGGCGTGGGGGGTGCGCAGGCGCATTGAGGGATGCCTCCGGTCGGTCAGGTTCATGACATCTCGCATGACACCACGCCGTGGGGCCCGGCGTCAGCAGTACAGGTTGCCGCCGGGTGACGTTCCGAGGATCTGCGTGAATCGCTGGTAGTTGTTCACCCGGCTCTGCACCTGCGCCGGGTTCTTGCCGTCGCACTCCATGAAGCCGTTGATGCTGCGGATCGTCTGGCCGAACCCGGCGCCGTTCACCATGGCGTTGTGCGGGGTCATGCTGCCGGGACCGGTCTGGGTGTTCCAGTACCACAGGGCCGTCTTCCAGGCGACGGCCGAATCGTTCTGCACCAGCCAGGGGTTGCCCAGCAGGTCGATGCCGAGCGCGTCGCCCGCCGCCTTGTAGTTGAAGTTCCAGCTCAGCTGGATCGGGCCGCGCCCGTAGTAGGCGGCTTGCCCGGCCGGACAGCCGTAGGGCCGGTTCCAGTCGCAGTAGTGCGGGTAGTTGGCGGTGTTCTGCTCCACCACGTGCACCAGGCCGCCGGTCTCGTGGCTGACGTTGGCCAGGAAGGCGGCGGCCTCCTGCTTCCTCACCGTGTCGCTGCCGGTGTTGGCGAAGCCGGGGTAGGCGCTCAGGGCCGCGGTGAGGCCGCTGTAGCTGTAGAACGGGTTCCGGTTCGGGAACATCTGGTTGAACTGGGCCTCGCTCACCACGAAGCGCGCGTCGGGCGTGCCGGGACCGTTGTCACAGGCGTAGGGCTCCCAGTACCAGGTGCTGATGACCGGGTCGTAGCCCGGGTTGGCGTGCTCGGCGATGTACGCCTTGCCGTCGGTGTAGCGGACGATGTCGCCCGCGGCATACGCCTTCCCGGCCGTCCAGTTCGGGTAGCTGGAGCACGCCGCCGCCGAGGCGTTCGTGGCGGGCAGGAGCACCGGCGCGGTGCCGGCGAGGGTGAGGGTGGCCAGGACTGCGGAGATGCGGCGTCTCGACACGGGTTCAACTCCTTCGCGGAGCACGGCCGCACCCCGACGAGGGCAGGGCGAAGCAGACCCTTGACCGCACGCACCGGTGGTCCGGTCACGGCGTGGGGGCGACCGTGGCGGGGCTGTGGAGCCACACTCAACCGCATTGGTCTGTACCAGTCAAGGGTGTAGACCAGTCAGGCGCAGACCCGTTGCCCCCGGGCCGGGTGACGTCCGCTCAGCGCGCCGCGGGGCCGGGGTCCGGGGCATCCCACGCGGGCGGAGTTCGCCGGCGTCGCCGCCAGCCGGTCCGGCAGGGACCGCAGCAGCTCGTCGTCGCCGTCGCCGACGGGGGCAAGCCGGCGCGGACCGCACGGTCGACCCGCTGCCGGTACTCCTGCCCGGGCGCGGTGAGATGGGCCAGGACGCGACGCCGGTCGACGGGATCGACCCTGCGATGCACGAGGTTCTGGTCGACGAGCTGGTCGACCGGCTTGGGCAGCGTCGGCGGCGGCAGGAACCCGGCCTCCGCGAGCCCCGTCATGTGGTGCCCTCGCCGTCGGACAGCGGAGCCGGCACCCGCCACGCCTCGAGCGAGCGGCCCTCCGCCTCCAGAACGGACTGCAACCGCCGCGCCGCGAGCCGTTCGGCCCGTATCGGCAACTGCACGAGGCAGTCGGGCCGACGTGGGGTGGGGCTGGACATCCCTGCTCCCGGGTCACGAGGGGTGTCCATCGCGGGAGAGGCCCACCGGCCGATCGCGACGCCCTCGACTTCCACGGGCGGTACGCCGCCCGCTAAGGCGTCGAGGCGCCCGCCCAAGGCAGTGTCGGCGAGTCCTGCTGCGAGGACGTGCTGCTGCCGGCCGCACTGCTGAAGCGGGCCGGGACGCTGGATGTCTCGGCGATCGGGGCGGTGGCGGGCGCGGTGTCGTACGAGGGCCCGCGCGGACTGCTGCGCCTGCGGGACGCACATGTGCGCCGGCGGATCTATCTGGCGCGGGCCGACGGACCGGACTCCGACGTGCTCACGGAACTGGACACGCGTCCCTGAACCCCGAGGCCGGCCGGTCTTGCGGCCCGCCGACACAGGTCCCTGAAAAGCGTCCCACACCGCCCGAAGGCGAGAATCCCTCCCATGACCACCACACCCCATCCCCTCGTCACCGGCGCACACCGACTGGCACGCGATCTCCTCGTCCCGCAGGCCGAGCGGGTCGACCAGGAGAAGGTGCCCGCGAGCCATGTCGAGGCGGTGAAGCGGGCGGGACTGCTCGGGGTGGTCGCACCCCGGGAGTACGGCGGGGCGGACGCACCGGTCGCCGTGGCACGGGAGACCGCGGAGATCCTGGCCGGGGCGTGCTGCTCCACATGGTTCGTGCAGACACAGCACCACACGCCGGTGAAACTGCTCGCCACCTACGACTCGTCCGTCCGGGAGAGACTGCTGCGCCCGCTGGCGACCGGCGAGCTGATGGCGGGCATCGCCTTCGCCCATGTCCGGGCCTTCCCCCGGGTACCCGTGCGGGCCGTTCCCGAGAAGGGCGGCTGGCGGTTCGAGGGCAGGGTGCCCTGGTACACGGGCTGGGGCCTGAACGACGTGATGCTGCTGGCCGGGGTGACCGACACGGCCGAGGTGGTGTTCGTGTTCGCCGAGGCCCGTGAGCAACCGGGACTGACCCCCTCGGCGCCGATGCGGCTCGCGGCCCTGACCGCCGCCCGCACGGTGTCCCTGGAACTGGACGGCCTGTGGGTGCCGGCGGAGGCGGTCGTGCTACGCACGTCGCGGGAGGAGTTCGCGGCGGTCGACCTGCCCCGAGCCGCGAACGCCAGTCCGGCGGTCTTCGGGGTGGCCCGCGCGGCCCTGGAGCTGGTGGCGCGGAGCCCGGAGGGCGAGGAGACGGCCGAAACACTGCGAGCCCGGCTCGTTCAGGTCCGCCGGGAGGCCTACGCCCTCGCTGACCGGCCCGCCGGGCACGACTGCGTCCCGGAGCGGCTGGCCGTGAAGACCCGGGCGTTCGACCTCCTGCGCGCGGCCACGACCGCGGCGATCGTGGCCGGGGGCGGCCGCTCCATGGATCGGGGCAGCCGGGCCCAGCGGCTGGCGCGTGAGGGGATGTTCCTGCTGGTGCAGGGACAGACGGCCGAGGCCCGCCGGACGCACCTCAGTGCGCTGGCGTCCGGCCAGCTGTTCTGTCCGGGGAGGAGTCCGGGAGCCGGTCGCCGTCGATACTGACGAGGTGACAGCTCGCGGATACGGCGGGGAGAAGACGCGGCGAGCCGGGAGAGTCGGGCTGCGGCGCGACAGGAGACGCTGGAGACGCGTGCGAGGTCGACGCGGCGCCGACGTGTGAGGTCCGGTCGTTTGGTCATGCCACGGATCGTGGCAGCCGGCATCCGCCGGGCCGGTGCGTGCCGACGACCGTCCGGGAATCCGGCTCAACTCGTATCCCAGACCTGCTCGTTCACCCTGCCCACCCCGGAAAGGCCTGCGCGCCCCCGCAGTTCGGAACGACCGCGGGAGCGCCCTGGGGGCAAGGGACCGGAACTCAGTCGTCCGACGGAACGACGACGAGGAAGGCGTCCGACTCCAGGTCCATCACGACAGTGGCGGGCTCGCCCTCGGCGCGGCAGCGCGCCGCGTACTCCTCCGCGGGCCAGGATCCTCGCGGGGATCCCGCCGGGAACCGTTCCAACACCTTCGCGCTGATGGCCGCAGTCACGTCCGCTGCCCTCCCCTGTCCCGCGCCGCCCGTCGGGCGACGTCGATCGGTCGCTGTCGTACACATCCGGTTGCCCCCGATCCGCCCGGACATGTACGGCCGGGCACACCGCGCTCCGGTCCGAGCTCTACACATAAGGGAAAAACAAGAGCACAATGATGCTTACGTGGCGTTTACCGCACTTCTCACCCGACGCGGTCGCCCTGTACCAAGAAGGAGACGAGTCATGGCCAACGTCTCGCCCACCAGAGGTGACATGACCGGCCACCCCGATGCCTCCGAGATGCGGGATCGGTACGCCCGCGTGCTCGGTGGCCGCGATGTGGCGCTCGTGGACGGACCGGTGTTCCTGCTCGGTCTGTACTGCGCCGCCTCACCGTGGATAGTCCACTACACGGCCAGCCAGCCGTCGCTCGTGACCCACAACCTGATCATGGGTGTCGCGATCGGCCTGCTGGCGCTCGGGTTCACTCGCGCCCCGGAGCGCATGTACGGCCTGAGCTGGGCCATGTGCGCCCTCGGGGTGTGGATGATCATCTCGCCGTGGGTCGTCGGCGAGAACCCGGACGCCGGTGTCGTGTGGAACAACATCATCATCGGTGCGCTGGCCGTGATCCTGGGGCTGGTGTGCGCCGGAACGGCGGCGAAGGCCTCCAGCAAGTCATAGCGCCCGCCGCACGGGAATCGAGGGCCGGTCCGCGTTCCGGACCGGCCCGTCCACGCGGGCGAGTGATCATCGGCATCTGACCGCCGCGCCGGACCTTCGTCCGTGCGGTGGCGCGCATCCGGGACTCGCCCAGGGCGGTCGGGGCGTGGATCACGGTGTCGAAGTGGCGCCCGTCGACGACTCGCAACAGTGCGTCACGCTCCGTGCGGTCGGCCCCGATGCCGTTGCCGTCGCCTCCAGCCGAGGCCGGTGACCTGGCGGCCCGCCTCGGTCAGGGCCCGGGCGATGTGACCGCCGAGGACGCCGCTCACCCCGGCGAGGAGGCTCTGGCTCGTCTCGTTCGTCGTCATGCACCTGCGGCGGACCGGCTCGACGCGGCTGTGCCATCCGCGCCCGGGCTCGGCCGGGGCGTGTACATGTACGGCGTGGTGGTCGTCAGCGGCACGAAGCCGAGTCGCTCCAGGATCGGCCGGCTCTGATCGGAGGCGTCGACCTGGAGGTAGCGGTAGCCGCGGCTCGCGGCAGCGTGCGCGCGGTGGGCCACCAGGGTGCGGTAGATGCCGCGGCCGCGCCAGCCCTTCACGGTGCCGCCGCCCCACAGCCCGGCGAAGGGTGTGCCGGGCACGAGTTCCATCCGGGCCGCGCTGACCGGCTCGTCCCCGGCCATCGCCACGACGGCGACGACGGTGTCCGGGTCGGACGAGAGGCGGGCGAGGAGCCGGTGGCGCAGCCAGGAACTGTCCGTGCCGAACGCCTTCTCGTGGACGTCGGCCACGAGACCGACGCCCGCCGGGTCGGTGACCGGCTCGACGCGCACTCCCTCGGGTGGTTCGGTGCCGAGGGTCAGATCACCGGCCTCGCCGATCATCAGCGTCTCCTCGGATCCGGGTGTGAATCCGGCCGCCAGCAGCCGTCGCCCGAGGTCCGCCGGCCGGTCGTGCCCGTACAACTTCCACTCGAAGTCCAGGCCGAGCTCCCTGTAGTGGCCGACCTGCCCGGCGATCGCCGCGTCCGCTCCGGCCTCATCGAGGCCGGACCACACGACACCGTTCCAGCCCCGGGCCGAGGCGACCTGGCGGACGACGCCGCCGGTCCGCTCGACACGGGCGCCCGGACCGTCCGGCCGCGCTCCCTCACGCAGGTCACGGTCGAACAGGGCGAGCAGCTCAGCATGATCCATGGGCAGACCTCAGCAGCCGCCGGACCGGAGGTCAACGTGTTTTCGTCCAGCGGCCCCGTTGCTCTCCGTCGCGCGGCCTCGCTACTTTCGGTCCCGGCCCCGTCCCGTCCCCCCGGCCCCGTTCCTTTCCGCTTGCGTATCGGCGCAACAAGGTCCTGATGATCACCCAGTCACGGGAAAGGCCGGTCCCATGGTTACGGCCGGGCACACCGCGCTCCGGTCCGAGCTCTACACATAAGGGAAAAACAAGAGCACAATGATGCTTACGTGGCGTTTACCGCACTTCTCACCCGACGCGGTCGCCCTGTACCAAGAAGGAGACGAGTCATGGCCAACGTCTCGCCCACCAGAGGTGACATGACCGGCCACCCCGATGCCTCCGAGATGCGGGATCGGTACGCCCGCGTGCTCGGTGGCCGCGATGTGGCGCTCGTGGACGGACCGGTGTTCCTGCTCGGTCTGTACTGCGCCGCCTCACCGTGGATAGTCCACTACACGGCCAGCCAGCCGTCGCTCGTGACCCACAACCTGATCATGGGTGTCGCGATCGGCCTGCTGGCGCTCGGGTTCACTCGCGCCCCGGAGCGCATGTACGGCCTGAGCTGGGCCATGTGCGCCCTCGGGGTGTGGATGATCATCTCGCCGTGGGTCGTCGGCGAGAACCCGGACGCCGGTGTCGTGTGGAACAACATCATCATCGGTGCGCTGGCCGTGATCCTGGGGCTGGTGTGCGCCGGAACGGCGGCGAAGGCCTCCAGCAAGTCATAGCGCCCGCCGCACGGGAATCGAGGGCCGGTCCGCGTTCCGGACCGGCCCGTCCACGCGGGCGAGTGATCATCGGCATCTGACCGCCGCGCCGGACCTTCGTCCGTGCGGTGGCGCGCATCCGGGACTCGCCCAGGGCGGTCGGGGCGTGGATCACGGTGTCGAAGTGGCGCCCGTCGACGACTCGCAACAGTGCGTCACGCTCCGTGCGGTCGGCCCCGATGCCGTTGCCGTCGCCTCCAGCCGAGGCCGGTGACCTGGCGGCCCGCCTCGGTCAGGGCCCGGGCGATGTGACCGCCGAGGACGCCGCTCACCCCGGCGAGGAGGCTCTGGCTCGTCTCGTTCGTCGTCATGCACCTGCGGCGGACCGGCTCGACGCGGCTGTGCCATCCGCGCCCGGGCTCGGCCGGGGCGTGTACATGTACGGCGTGGTGGTCGTCAGCGGCACGAAGCCGAGTCGCTCCAGGATCGGCCGGCTCTGATCGGAGGCGTCGACCTGGAGGTAGCGGTAGCCGCGGCTCGCGGCAGCGTGCGCGCGGTGGGCCACCAGGGTGCGGTAGATGCCGCGGCCGCGCCAGCCCTTCACGGTGCCGCCGCCCCACAGCCCGGCGAAGGGTGTGCCGGGCACGAGTTCCATCCGGGCCGCGCTGACCGGCTCGTCCCCGGCCATCGCCACGACGGCGACGACGGTGTCCGGGTCGGACGAGAGGCGGGCGAGGAGCCGGTGGCGCAGCCAGGAACTGTCCGTGCCGAACGCCTTCTCGTGGACGTCGGCCACGAGACCGACGCCCGCCGGGTCGGTGACCGGCTCGACGCGCACTCCCTCGGGTGGTTCGGTGCCGAGGGTCAGATCACCGGCCTCGCCGATCATCAGCGTCTCCTCGGATCGGGGTGTGAATCCGGCCGCCAGCAGCCGTCGCCCGAGGTCCGCCGGCCGGTCGTGCCCGTACAACTTCCACTCGAAGTCCAGGCCGAGCTCCCTGTAGTGGCCGACCTGCCCGGCGATCGCCGCGTCCGCTCCGGCCTCATCGAGGCCGGACCACACGACACCGTTCCAGCCCCGGGCCGAGGCGACCTGGCGGACGACGCCGCCGGTCCGCTCGACACGGGCGCCCGGACCGTCCGGCCGCGCTCCCTCACGCAGGTCACGGTCGAACAGGGCGAGCAGCTCAGCATGATCCATGGGCAGACCTCAGCAGCCGCCGGACCGGAGGTCAACGTGTTTTCGTCCAGCGGCCCCGTTGCTCTCCGTCGCGCGGCCTCGCTACTTTCGGTCCCGGCCCCGTCCCGTCCCCCCGGCCCCGTTCCTTTCCGCTTGCGTATCGGCGCAACAAGGTCCTGATGATCACCCAGTCACGGGAAAGGCCGGTCCCATGGTTGTGAAGGCGCGGTACGGCCGCATCTGCGCCGCTGCGTGGAGCTCGCGGCCGAGGCGCTGGAGGCCGGGGACGAGCCGTTCGGCTCGGTCCTGGTGGGCGGGACGGCACCGTCCTCGGAGAGGGCCACAACCGGGTCGCCTCGGGTGACCGAACCCGGCACCCCGAGTTCGAGCTGGCGCGCTGGTCGGCTGCGCATCTCACCTCGCGGGAGCGGGCCGCGGCCACGGTCCACACCTCCGGCGAGCACTGCCCGATGTGCGCGGCCGCGCACGCCTGGGTCGGCCTCGGGCGCATCGCCCATGTCGCTTCGTCCGAACAACTGAGCGCATGGCTGGTGGAGTTGGGAGTACCCGCGCCGCCGGTCCGCGCACTGCCCGTACACGAGGTCGCACCCGGTGCAGTCGTGGACGGACCGGTCCCCGAACTGATCGAACAGGTACGGGAGTCGCACGTCAGGTTTCACCGAGGACGCGACTGAGGCGCGGGCCGCCACGGCGCGGGGCGGCGGATCCGGGCCGGCGGGACCGGCCCGGGACGCGGCCGGCTCGGGCGAGCATCGCCGCGGACCCGACCCTGCGGACCACGGGACTCGGGGACGGTGCTGCCCCCGGACGTGGCGGAGGCGGTGTGGCCCGGCTTCGGCAGGCCCCGCCGCCGGTCCGGGCGACGGGGCCTTCGGAACCCTGACGCGGCCGGCCGCTCAGTCCTCCGGCCCCGGGCGGAACCTGCGGCGCAGCACCACTCCCCCGGCGACCAGCGCCGCGCTCGCCGCGACGGCCTGGAGGGCGTCGTGCGTACCCGTGTGGGCCAATGCGCCCCTGGCGTGCTGGACGGTGCGCGGGGCCGGTTCCGGAGCGGGTTCCGGAGCCCGGTCCGGCCGGGGTGGAGCGGTCGGCCTCGGGACCGGCTTCGACGGGTGCCGGGGGCGGTCGGGGCGCTCCGCGTCGGGGGTGTTCGAGGACGCGTTGCCGGTCGACGGGTTGCCGATGCCGACCACGTTCACCGAGTTGCCCGTGACATTGACCAGGAGGTCGACCGGAAGCTGTACACCGTTGCCGGAGATCACTCCGGGTGAATCCTTTCCGCTGCCCTGGGCGGCCGCGCCGCCGGTACGGCCGGGTCGGCCGCCGCGTCCGTCGTCCTCGTTGGCGCAGCTGTTGCCCGCGGCGGGGTTCAGGAGCCCCACCACGTTCACGGTGTTGCCGCACACGTTCACCGGGACGTGCACCGGCAGCTGGATGGTGTTGCCGGAGACCACCCCGGGCGAACCGGCCGTCGTGCCGTCCGCGCCCGCGGCGTACGCCGGGGCGGTCATGGCCATCGCGCCCGAGGCGGCGGCGACGGCGATCACTCCGTTTCGGGTAACCCGTCTCATGGGACCCCTGCCTTCCAGACATCGTCGCGGGCACTCACCCGCACAAGGCAGAACGCCGGGCGGCCGGTCCGAGTTATGGCTTATCGGCCTTTCACTCCATCGAGCGGCCCGGTTGTCGAACTAGCGGTAAAGCCCTTCGTATGCGGGCGCCGGGCCGCGCGGGCGCGGCGCGCCGTTCCGCCCCGCCCGCCCGGAGGCGCGGCTTCCGGGGCCCGCATATGGTGAGCGGGAGCGCCGTTTCCCGGTCCGCTGCGGAGCGTCCCGCGCCCCAGGAGGCATCGATGCTGGCCAAGCTGTCCACGCGCCCCTCGATACGGCGCTGCGCGGTCACCGGCACGGCAGGGCTGGCCCTGCTGGGCACGGCGCTCCCGGCCGCCGACGGCCCCCCGCCCGCACTGGCGCGCTTCTACGACCAGAAGGTCACCTGGTCGACGTGTGCGGGCATGGACATGCCGAAGGAGCTCCAGTGCGGGAAGGTCACCGTCCCGCTCGACTACGCCGAACCCGGCAAGGGCACCCTCGATCTCGCCGTCGCCCGCTACCGCGCCACCGGCACGTCCCGGGGCTCGGTCCTGCTGAACTTCGGCGGCCCGGGTGGTCAGGGCGTGGCCCAGCTCGCCATGGGCGGCAAGGACTTCATGGGCCTGACGAACGGCTACGACGTCGTCTCCTTCGACCCGCGCGGCGTCGGCCGCTCCTCGCCGGTCAGCTGCGGGAACGCCTCGCACAACGCCCTGGACGCGACGGACGGCAACGCCGACGCGACCGACGCCCACGCCGTACTCGAAGAGCTGCGCGCCGCGGCGGCCGAGTGCACCGAGCACTCGGGCCCGGTCCTGCCCCACATCGGCACGGTCAACGCCGCCCGCGACCTGGACGTCATGCGCGACGCGCTCGGCGACGACCGGCTCAACTACCTGGGCTTCTCCTACGGCAGCCGGCTCGGCGCGGTGTACGCGGCCCAGTACCCCGAGAAGGTCGGCAGGATGGTGCTGGACGGCGTCGACACACTGACCGAGTCGCTCGCCGACCAGGGCGTGGTGAGCGCACAGGGACAGCAGACCGCACTGGAGAACTTCCTCACCTGGTGCACCGAGGACATCGCCTGCCCGTTCGGACGCGATCCGCGCGCGGCCCGGGAACACGTCGTCCGGGTGGTCGAGTCGCTCGACAAGGACCCGGTGCCCACCGACTTCGGCGAAGCCTTCTCCGGCCAGGACTTCGCGGGCGCCCTGGGACAGGGCCTCTACAGCAGGGAGCTGTGGCCCTCACTGCAGCGGGCCATCGGCGAGCTGCTGGAGGACGGTGACACACGCGGTCTGGAGACGTTCCTGTCCGGGGGCTTCACCCTCCCGCTGCGGCGCGGTCCGCACGCCGGACTCACCGACCCGGCGGACGTGCCCCTCGACAACCTGCCGGCGGCGCTGATGGCGGTCAACTGCGCGGACGATCCCGACCGCCCCACCGCCGCGCAGGTCACGAAGGACCTGGGCCGGCTGCGCGCCCGCTACGAGCAGGCGTCACCGGTCTTCGGCCGGTACCGCCTGACCCAGGTGCTGATGTGCTACGGCCGCCCCAAGGGCACCGACTACATCCGCGACGACGTCAAGGACGTCGACACGCCGAGGATGCTGCTCGTGGGCACCCGGGGCGACCCGGCCACGCCGTACCGCTGGACGGTGGAGACGGCCGAGCGGCTCGGATCGTCGGCCGTGGTGCTCGACAACCGGGGCGAGGGCCACACCGGCTACGGGTCCTCCAAGTGCGTGCACGGCAAGGTGGACGCGTTCCTCCTGTACGGGACGCTGCCGCCGGACGGCAGCTCCTGCGGCTCCGACCGCGATGACGAATAAGATCGATCACCCCAAATGCCCCCATGCCGAATTCGCTCTATCGTTCTGTCATGGAGAGCGTTCTGAGTCCCGCGACCCTTGCCGAGCTGCGGCGCCCGCGCCCCTACCCCGCGGTCTCCGTGCTGACGCCGACACATCGGCGCGATCCCTACAACGCCCAGGACCAGGTCAGGCTGCGCAACGTGGTGGCCGAGGCCAAGAGGCGACTGGAGGCCGACCCGGCGGTCACCCGGGAGCGACGCGCCGAGGTCGCCGGGCACCTGGACCGGGCCCTGTCCGAGGTCGACCTCACGCACGCCGAGGACGGCCTGGCGATCTTCGCCGCTCCGGGCGAGCACCAGGTGTGGTCACTGGCCAGGTCCGTGCCCGAGCGCGTGCTGCTCTCGGACACCTTCCTCACCCGCAATCTCGTCTCCGCCCAGACGGCCGGGCGGCCGTTCTGGGTCCTGTCCCTCGCGGCGGACCGCGCCACCCTGTGGAACGGCGGCATCGACCGGGTCGCCGAGGCCCGTGTCGGCGGCTTCCCGCTGACCCGGCGCGTGGAGAACTTCGACCCGGAGCGGCAGCAGCGCATCGGCGACATGCCGAGCGCGTTCCGCGAGGAGCGCACCCGCCAGTTCCTGCGTGAGGCCGACACCGCCATGAACACCGTGCTGCGCGCGCATCCCAGGCGGTTGTACGTCACCGGCGAACCGGCAGCCCTGTCCCTGCTGGACGAGCTCGGCACCACCGCCCGCGGCGCGGTGCACGTCCCGCACGGCGGACTCGCGCACGGCACCCCCGAGGCCGTGTGGCAGGCCCTGCGCCCGGTGGTCGAGACGGAGGTCCGCAGGAGCACGGACGCCGTGAGCCGTGCCCTCGATACGGCGCGCGGGCGGCGGGAGTTCGCCGCCGGCGTCGACGAGCTGTGGCAGAGCGCCCGGGACGGCCGCATCCGGCTGCTGGCCGTGGAGGAGAACTACCGCGTGACGGTGCGCGACGCCGGCGACCATCTGGTCCTCGCCGAGAGCGGCGATCTCGACGCACGCGAGGACGTCGTGGACGAGATCGTCGAGCAGTGCCTGGAGACCGGCGCCGAGGTCCGCTTCGTACCGGACGGCACGCTGAGCGAGGCGGAGGGCATGGCCGGGGTGCTGCGGTACTGACCGCGGCACGGCCGGACTCCCCGTGAGGCGTCCGACGGGTCCTGGGGCCACCGCTCGACGAGGTTCGAACGCAGGCCCGTCGAACATCTGAAGTAACCTCGCGCCATTGCCCGATGGACCGTCAAATGCCCTGTGTAGTCTACGACTTGAGCCTCCGGGTGGCACCCTCCACACCTACCTCGGAGTAACTCCGTGAGACTGTGGCATATGCCAGAAGCACCACCGTATCGGGTGTCGCCGAATCCCTTACAGGGCGTCGCGGGCTGTGCGACAGTCGTAACGGTCCCTCCGTCCGCCTGCGTCGTACCGTCCCCGCATCGGAGTGCGTCATGCCGTCCCACCTCTCCGCGGACCGCCCAGCCGCCCAGCCGCCCGGACGCGGCTCGGTCGACGCGCTCATATCGCAGACGCGGCGGCTCAAGGGCGACGTGGACGCGGTGCGCCGCGACTCCGAGGGGGCAGGGACGGACCACCCTCGCGAACGCTGGCAGCGCGCCCTGTACGACCTGGCCCTGCACCAGCTCAACGACCTCGACGAGCATTTGGCGCAGCTGCGCGACGGGCCGCCCACGGCGGCCGTCTGCGCAGCACACGTCCCCGCGCAGGGTTCGTTGCTCAGCCGCGTCGGCAGCGCCGAATGGAACCTGCTGACGGACGAGGCCAGTTGGTCCGGTGAACTCTACGAGATCCTGGGCCGCGACCCGGCCGCTCCCCCGCTCACCCTGGACGAGCTGCCGTCCCTGGTGCTCGACGAGGACCGGCCGAAGCTGACGGCGATGGTCACCGACTGCCTCGTCGACGCCCGGCCCATCGACGGCGAGTTCCGCGTCGCCCGCCGGGGCGGCGACGTACGGACGGTGCACATGATGGGCGAACCGGTGCTCGACGCCGACGGCAGCACCGCCTCGATGTGGGCCGTGCTGCGCGACGTCAGCGAACTGCGCCGCGGACAGCGGGCGGTGAGGGAGACCGGCGACTCGCTGCACCACCGGCAGGAGGCGGCGCACCGTGAACACCGGCTCGCCCTCGAGTTGCAGGAGGCCGTGCTGCCGCCGTGGCGCGCTTCCCCGCGGCTTCCGCACCGGGGACCGCGGAGCCTGGACCTGGCGGCCCGTCACCTGCCGGCGTCCACGAACGCGCTCATCGGCGGCGACTGGTACGACGCACTGGAACTGACCGACGGTGAAACGCTTCTCAGCGTCGGCGACCTCACCGGCCAGGGGGTCGGTGTCACGTCGAACATGACCATGCTGCTCGGTGCCGTACGCGGTATGGCGATGGCCGGTGCCCGGCCGGGGCAGTTGATGGCCTGGCTGAACCAGTTACTCGACGCCACCGTGCAACCCGCGCTGGGCAGCGCCGTCTGCTGCCGCTACCGGCCCGCCACCCGCACCCTGGTGTGGGCCCAGGCCGGGCACCCCGTCCCGCTGCTGTTCCGCGACGGGACGGGGCGCGTGCTGGGCGCACCGGACGGCGTCCTGCTCGGCGCCACCTCGGGCGCCGTCTACGGGCAGGCCGAAGAGACCCTCGAAAAGGGCGACCTGCTGCTTCTGCACACGGACGGGCTCGTGCCCGGGCACACGGGATCGGCGGCCGCGAACCTCCTCCTGGATCTGGCACCGCGCCTGGCCGGACACTTCACGGCGGAGGACTGTGTACGGACCGTGGTCCAGGAGTTCGGCGAGAGCGAGCGCGACGACAACGCCTGTGTGCTCGTCGCCAAAGTCACGTCCTAGGACACTCAGGCCTGGGCGCGGTTGCCGCCCCTGGCCTTGGTCTTGGGCAGGGCGAGCTTGATCTCCTCCCTCAGCTCCTGGATCTTCGGGTAGCCGGAGTACTCGGCGGTGAGCCGGTACATCTGGCGCAGCCGGTCCCACGTGCGGTGGGAGGAGTTGGACCCCATCGACACCAGGGCCAGCCGCGCGTAGCGGTCCGCCTGTTCGGGGTCGTCGGCGATGAAGCAGGCCGACGCCATCGACAGATAGTCGAAGATCTTCGACCGCTGCCGCCCGTCGACCCGCAGGGCGAGGGCCTTCTGCGCGTAGTGCTGGGCATGCGCGGCAGCACCCGGCTCGAACTCGGCGAGCGTGCGGTAGGCCAGGGCCTGCATGCCGTACAGGTCCTCCTCCTTGAAGGTCTGCATCCAGTCCGGTGGCGGCACGTCGGCCTTGTCGGAGACGAACAGGTCCTCCGCCCGCCCGAGCGTGCGGCGCATGGCCTGGCCCTTGCCCATGGAGGCCTGTGCCCAGGCCTCGATGGTGTAGAGCATCGCCCGGGTGCGGGGCAGCACCTCGTCACCGGAACCGGACGTGGCGAGCTTCATCAGGTCCAGGGCGTCGTCGGGCCGGCCCAGGTGCACCATCTGGCGGGCCGCGCGGGACAGTGCCTCACCCGCGCGGGGCCGGTCCCCGCCCTCTCGGGCCGCGTGCGCGGCGATGACGAAGTACTTCTGGGCCGTGGGCTCCAGGCCGACGTCGTGCGACATCCAGCCCGCGAGGACGGCGAGGTTGGCGGCGACGCCCCACAGGCGCCGCTGGAGGTGGGGTGGGTGACGGTAGGCGAGCATGCCGCCCACCTCGTTGAGCTGGCCCACCACGGCCTTGCGTTGGAGCCCGCCGCCGCGGGCCGCGTCCCAGGCGCGGAACACCCCGACCGAGCGCTCCAGTTCCTCGATCTCCTGCGCCCCGATGGGGGCGGCCTCGTAACGGTCGAACCCGGCGGGGTCGGCGTGCAGGGGGTGGTCGAGGTCGGGGGCGCCGACCGCCAGGGAAGGGTCGGTGTGCAGCCAGTCGTACATGGCGCTGCTGAGTGCGGATCCCGCGGCGAGCGCGGCGCCCGCGCCCACCAAGCCGCGTCGGTTGAGCATGAGGTCCATTCCCGTGAATTCGGTGAGGACCGCGGCGGTCCGCTCGGGCGCCCACGGCACACCGTCGGGAGCGTCCGCGCTCCCGCCGCCCTGCCGTTTCCCCGCACGCCCGTGCCGGACCAGACCGAGGTCCTCGATGGTCACGACACGGCCGAGACGCTCGGTGAACAGAGCCGCCAGCACCCGCGGAACCGGATCGCGCGGGATCTCTCCCGTGTCGATCCAACGCCGCACCCGGGAGGTGTCGGTCGACAGCTGGGGATGGCCCATGGCCGCCGCCTGCCGGTTGACCAGCCTCGCGAGTTCGCCCTTGGACCAGCCGGCCAGGCCGAACAGGTCCGCGAGCCGGGTGTTGGGTTGTCCGCTCACGTCAAGCCCCCAGGTTCTCGGCTGAGTTGACAGTAGCCCGGGGAGACTTGCCGGGCGACTATTCGCCAGGGTTCGCCAGGGTGCGCCAGATGGTGTGCCACCGGCCATCCGGTGTCAGGTAGGAACGCGCCACCCCGACCCGGTCGCCGCAGGGGGCACTCCCCAGGGTCCTCCCGGGCTTCCGGGCCGGGTGGTGCGCTGTCGTCGCAGGCACACGAAGGGATCTGTTTCGCCCATGTACGCAGCATCGTCCTCCGTGTCCGCACCGCCCCGGCCGCTGCACCCCCGTCCCACGGACAGCGGCCCCTACCTCGCCCCCGCGCGGCCGGCGGCCCCCGTGCTCGGTGCGGGCAGGGCTCGGCGCGGCGCGGTCACCGGCACCCAACCGCTCAGCGGGAGACTCGACTTGTCCGGCCCCCAGGGCGCGCAGCTGCGCACGGCGATCGCGTCCGTGCACCGCATCTGCCCGGAGTTCGCCCCGGTGCAGGTGCTGCGCCGCACCGGACGGTCCGTGCTCCTGGTCGGCACGACCGGCCGCAGCACGGCTGTCGCCAAGTGTTTACTGGACCACTCCCCCGCCTGGTCCGAGCGGATCCGCCACGAGATAGCGGCGTACCGCTCGTTCGTCCGGCACCGCCCGCCTGTGCGGGCGCCGAGACTGATCGCGGCGGACCCGGACAACTGCACCCTGGTGATCGAGCGCATGCCGGGCCGGGTGGCCGCGCTCCAGCGGCACCCGGCGGAGGCGCCGCCCCGGGCGGACATCAGAGCGGCCCTCGGCGCGATCTGCCGGCTCAACGCCTGGCGGCCCCCGGCGGGCACCTTCGACACCCCGCTCGACTACGCGGCCCGTATCTCCCGGTACCACGAGCTGGGCCTGCTCACCGACCGGGACCTGGGTGACCTGCAGAAGCTGCTGCACGGCATCGCGCAGGCGGCCGGGCGCCAGGGCATGGGCCAGTTCTGCCACGGCGACGCACTGCTGTCGAACATCCTCCTGTCACCGGCCGGTCCAGTGCTGGTGGACTGGGAGCACGCGGGCTGGTACCTGCCGGGCTACGACCTGGCGACGCTGTGGTCGGTGCTCGGGGACGCACCGGTCGCTCGTCGGCAGATCAGCCAGATGGCCCAGTCGGCGGGGCCGGCGTCCCGGGACGCCTTCCTGGTGAACCTGATGCTGGTGCTGACCCGTGAGATCCGTACCTACGAGATGGCCGTACAGCGTTCGATGCACGACCCGGCCCCGGCGGCACCGGGCACGGCCCACCCGGGTGCCGCGCAGTCCGGCGAGGAGCAGAGGCTGCTGCTGCGGCGACTGCACGACGACTGCCAGTTGGCCCGGCGCGCCGTGCGCGCGGCGGTCGGCACTCGCTGACGGGGACGAAAGGGCCGCTGTACACCTGCCCGGGTGTACAGCGGCCCTTTCCTGTGCGTGGGTGCGGCTCAGCCCTGCTGGAAGAGTTCCGCGGGCAGCGGCTTGAGGAGGGCGTAGAGGTCGTCCGTGATGGGGCGGTCCCAGGCGGCGATGGTCACCAGGACGTTGTCGCTGCGGTCGAACTGCACGCAGGAGATGCGGCTCTCGGAGAGTTTGACGCGGCGCACGATCAGGAGGTTGTCGCCCTGCATCACCGGCACGTCCTCCGTGCTGACGACGGTGACCTCCTCGTCGTTCTCCAGCGCCAGCAGCAGTTGCGCGACCTCGAAGGGGACCTGCCCGTCGGGGACCTCGCGGGCCGGGGAGCCTTCCGGCAGATTGCCGATGACCATCGCGGGGCCGCGCCCGCCGAACAGATCGTAGCGCAGAAAGACGCCCTGGCAGGTGCCGTCGGGCGCGGGCAACAGGCCCGCACCGAGGTTGCCGGGCCAGTCGCCCGGGTCCATGGCCAGGACGTCGAAGTCGGGCCCGGCGGGAGTGGCGCTGCGGCGGCGGAGGAACGACATGTCGCCCATGGTACGTGCCCCGGCCTGCGAAGTGCGGGCCGGGCGGCGGACGGGGTGGGCCGGTTGTCACCCTGTGCCATGGGGGAGGGTGGCGGCCGGTCGGCGGCGTCGGCCGGCTCGGCCGGACCTTGAGCCGTGGCCGTCACAGGCCGGTCGGTACCGCGGTCAGCCTTGCGGCGTCGATGACGGCAGGCCACTCGGCCGGTCCTCGTGGGGCTGGGCCGTCGTCTTGTGGCGCTGGTGGTGGCGGGCGACTCGGGCGCGATTGCCGCAGGAGGGCTTGCACCACTCCTGGCGGGGGTGCTCCTTGAGGAAGTACCGCACGCAGCGCGGGGCGTGGCAGGCGCGCAGCCGGTCGCGGTCCGGGCCGGTGAGGAAAGCGATCACCGCCCGGGCGAGTGCCGCTGTCAGATCGCCGGTGGTGCGCGCGGGCCGCCATCGGACGGCCGGGCCCGCGTCCTCCGGCCAGTGCAGGACCGGCACCGAGGGCGTGCGGGCGGCCGCCGCGTTCAGCTGCCGCACCGCTTCTCGCGGGGGCATCAGCCGGGCCGCGTCCGCGGGGCTCGGTTCGCCGGGGAGCACGGCCCGCGCGAAGAGCGCGCGGACGGCGGCCCGTAGCTCGCGCACCGCGGCGAGCTGCGCGGCGTCGGCGGTGAACCCCGCGCCCTCGCCGTCACCGGCGGCGGGCTGCGATGCCGGCGGCGTGGTCCTCGCGGTGATCGCCGGTCCGGCCGAAAGCGGCGTCCGGCAGGACGTCGGGGTGGGCCCGGACCCACGCGGTCAGGCCTGCCGGGTCGGTGAGGTCGTCGGCGACGCCGCCGGTGCCGTCGTGGCGGATGGTGAGGGCCAGGTCGAGGGCGAGCCGGGCGTCCCTGCTGATCGGTTCCCGCATGCGGCTGATGATAGGTCCAGCCGTATCCATTACGGCGGGTCAGTCCTCCGGGGGTGACGGCGGCACCACGGCGACGGGGCTCGCGGCGTGCAGCAGGACGGCGTGGGTGACCGAGCCCATCATGCGGGCGGGTGAGAGCAGCCGCCTCCGGTGACGGCCCACGACGGCGAGGTCGGCGTCCCGGGAGGCCGCGACGAGATGGCCTGCCGCGTCGCCCGCCGCCGGGATCAGTTCGACCGGGACGTCCGGGTGCCGCTCGCGGTAGGGGGCGAGGAAGCCGTCGGCGAGGACCCGGGTCTCGTCCTCGATGACGTCCTGATCGACGATCGGCGGGGGCGTCTCCCCGGGCATCATCCAGGGCTGGGCGGGCCATGGGTAGGCGGCGACCGCCTGGAGCCGGGCGCCGTGCCGGGCGGCCTCGGCGAAGGCGAACTCGAGTGTGGCCCCGTCGGGGCCGTCCACCTTCAGGCCGACGACCACCCGCCGGCCCGGGCCGCCCGGCGCCTCGCCGTGGACCTCCCGTCCGGGCCGGGGCACCACGACGACGGGGCACTCGGCGTCGCGGGCGGCGGCCATGCTGTTGGAGCCGAGCACCAGACTGGCGAACCCGCCGCGGCCCCGGGAGCCGAGCACCAGCAACTGGGCGGTGGCGCCGAGTTCGGGCAGGACCGCGTCGGCCGCGCCCTCCAGGCCGACGTACTCGGTGTCCGGCAGGCCGGCGCGGCCGTCCAGACGCGTGCGGACCTGGTCCAGGACGGAATCGTCCTGCGCGTCCGCCGGCCCGGCCGTCAGGACGTCGGGCTGGGTCCAGTGGGCGTACTGGCGCACATGCGCCACGCGCAGGGGTGCCCCGCGTCCGCGCGCGGCGTCGACGGCCCACTCCAGGGCGCGAAGGCTGTCGTCCGAACCGTCGACCGCCGCGACGACAGGCAGGGTGCTCATGGGGTCCTCACCTCCGGGATTCGACCGTTCCCTCCCGCGGCCAGCCTGACTCAGGCGGCGGCTCCGGGAAGATGCCTCCGGTCGCGTGTCCGGAATCGCGGGCGGAACACCCCCGGATCGGCCGTCGGATCCCGGTCGTCCGGAACGGTTCGCCCCGTCGTCAGGTGAGGTCGAACTCTCCCTCCCGCGCTCCCGACACGAACGCGCCCCACTCGGCGGGGGTGAAGATCAGCGAAGGGCTCTCCGGGCGCGCGCTGTTCCGCATGGCGATGAAGCCCTCCACGAAGGCGATCTGGACATCCCCCCGCCCTCGGCTGCTGGACTGCCACTGTGCGTTGGTGAGGTCCAGCTCCGGCTTGTCCCAGCCTGTGAGCGGGCGCTGCTGGGTGGTGGTCTCGGCCACGTCCGTGCTCCTCCCGGTTCGTCGTCCGCGGCCAGCCTAGCGATCGCGTCCCACGGCCAACAGGGCACGTGAGGGGGACCTTTCAGGAGTCCGGGGGACGGTCTCCCACGAGCCACATGGCGAAGAACTGCGATCCGCCGCCGTAGGCGTGCCCGAGGACCCTGCGGGCCCCGTCGACCTGGTGTTCTCCGGCCTGTCCGCGCACCTGGAGCGCCGCTTCCGCGAAGCGGATCATGCCGGAGGCGCCGATGGGGTTGGCGGACAGGACGCCGCCCGACATGTTGACGGGCAGGTCCCCGTCGAGTTCCGTCACACCCGCCTCGGTGAGTTTCCAGCCCTCGCCCTCGCCGGCGAAGCCGAGGTTCTCCAGCCACATGGGCTCGTACCAGGAGAACGGCACGTAGATCTCGGCGCCGTCGATCTCGCGGCGTGGGTCGGTGATCCCGGCCTGCCGGTAGACGTCGGCCGCGCAGTCCTGCCCGGCCTGCGGGGAGACGAAGTCCTTGCCGGCGAAGAGGGTGGGTTCGCTGCGCATCGCGCCGCCGAGCATCCAGGCGGGCGGTCGCGGTGCCCGGGCGGCTCCGGCGCGGTCGGTGAGGATCATGGCGCAGGCACCGTCGGAGGAGGGGCAGGTCTCCGAGTAGCGGACCGGGTCCCACAGCATGGGCGACGCCATGACCTTGTCGAGGGTGATGTCGTGCTCGTGCAGGTGGGCGTAGGGGTTCTTCAGCGCGTTGCGGCGGTCCTTGTAGGCGACGAGGGCGCCGATCGTCTCGGGAGCTCCGCTGCGGCGCATGTAGGCGCGGATGTGCGGGGCGAAGAACCCGCCCGCCCCGGCCAGCAGGGGCTGCTGGAAGGGGATCGGCAGGGACAGGCCCCACATGGCGTTCGACTCGGACTGCTTCTCGAAGGCGAGGGTGAGGACCGTGCCGTGGACGCGGGCCGCGACGAGGTTCGCGGCGACCAGTGCGGTGGATCCGCCGACGGAGCCGGCGGTGTGCACGCGGAGCATGGGTTTGCCGACGGCACCGAGGGCGTCGGCGAGGTAGAGCTCCGGCATCATGACGCCCTCGAAGAAGTCGGGCGCCTTGCCGATCACGACGGCGTCGATGTCGGCCCACGTCAACGCGGCGTCCGCCAGGGCGCGGGAGGCGGCTTCGCGGACCAGTCCGGCGATCGAGACGTCCCGGCGGGCCGCGACGTGCCTGGTCTGGCCGATGCCGACGACGGCCACGGGCTCCTTGCTCATCGGGGTTCCCCTTCGAGTACGGCGACCAGGTTCTGCTGGAGGCAGGGGCCGGATGTGGCGTGGGCGAGGGCGCGGTCGGACGCGCCGCGGTGGATGCGGGCGGCGGCCTCACCGATGCGGATGAGGCCGGCGGCCATGATCGGGTTGGCGGCGAGGGCCCCGCCGGAGGGGTTCACCTCCACTGCGTCGCCGAGCCGGAGGGCCTTGCGCAGGACGATCTCCTGCGCGGTGAAGGGCGCGTGCAGTTCGGCGGTGTCGACGGGTCGCTCGAAGGCTCCGGCCCGCTCGGCGGCCAGCCGGGTGGACGGCGAGTCGGTCAGGTCGCGCACTCCGAGGGCGTGGGCCTCGATGCGGTGGTCGATGCCGCGGATCCAGGCGGGGCGAGCGCACCGTGCACGGGCCCGGTCGCCCGCGGCGAGGATCACGGCGGCGGCCCCGTCTCCCACGGGCGGGCAGTCACCGGTGCGCAGGGGCTGTACGAGGTAGTCGCCCTGTGGCACGGGGCCGCGCAGTTGAGCGTGGGGGTTGGCGGTGGCCGCTTCACGGTTGCGTGCGGCCACGGCGGCGAGGGCGGGCTCGTCGGTGTCGCCGGCGTCGATGAGGGCCTGCGCCTGGAGGGCGGCGAGCGCCACGGAGTCGGGCCACAGGGGCGCCGTGCAGTAGGGGTCGAGCTGGCGGGTCAGGACGTCGCGGACCGAGCCGGGCGAGGATTTGCCGTACGCGTAGACCAGGGCGGTGTCGGCCTCACCGGTGAGGAGTTTGGTCCAGGCCTCGTACAGGGCCCAGGCGCCGTCCATCTCGACGTGCGACTCGGAGATCGGGGGCCAGGCGCCGACGCCGTCGAGGGCGAGAGTGAAGGAGAAGGCGCGGCCGGCGAGGTAGTCGCTGGAGCCGGAGCAGGTGAAGTCGATGTCGGCGGTCTTCAGTCCGGTCCGGTCGAGGACCTCGTGCAGCACCGGCATCAGCATCTCCACCTCGGAGAGCTCGTCGCTGGTGCGCCGGTGGCCGGTCTGGGCGAAGGCGACGACGGCGATCTCGCGGTCCCGCGGTGCGCTCGTCACAGCAGCTCCTTGTAGGTGTCGTAGTCCGCGTCGGGTTCGCCCGTGGGCCGGTAGTGATCGGGGTAGCGGGCGCCCTGAGTCCACACGGGTTCGACGCGCAGCCCCATGCGGACCTCGTCGTACGGGATGCCGCCGATCCGGCCGTGCAGCGCGAGGTCGGCGCCGTCGAGGGCGATGTGGGCGTAGACGTACGGCACCTCGATGTCGAGATTCTTCGCCTTGATGTTGACGATGCAGAAGGTGGTCACTGTGCCGCGCGGCCCCACCTCGACCTGTTCCACTGTGGCCACCCCACATGTGGGGCACGCGCCCCTCGGGGGGACGTAGACCTTGCGGCAGGCGGGGCAGCGTTCGCCCACGGTCCTGTGGCCGGACAGGGCGTTGATGTAGGCGGTCTGGGCGCGGCCGGGCGAGTAGGTGTAGTCGAGGCGGGCGGCGGCGACGATGCCGGTGACGGGGTCCGCGAACGCGCCCGCGTGGCCTGCCGGTTCGGCCCGGTCGCCGTCGTACGGCTCGAAGCAGGCGATGTCCGTGATGGCGCCGGTGCGTTCCGCCGCCCAGCGGATGCGGACGCGCATGCCGGTGTGCACGGCGCCGGGCCCTGGGGCGTCCAGGGCGTGCAGGAGGGCGGTGTCGGCGCCGTCGAGACGGACCAGGGCCCAGGCGAAGGGGGTGGTGAGGGGCTGGCCGCGGCGGGGGGCGTGGTTCCAGGCCCAGGTGGTGACCGTGCCGGTGGGGGCGACCTCGACGAGGTCGCGGATCTCCTCGGCGGTGACGGGGTCGTACTCGACGGGCGGGACGAGGACGCGGCCGTCGCCGGTGCGGACGCCGAGGACGACGCGTTCGCGCAGGCCGGTCAGGAAGGCGCTCTGGACGGGGCCGAGGGAGCGGGTGAAGGGGAACTCGACGACGAGAGGGGCTTTGAGGACTTCGGGCATGCCGGAGGGCTCCTTCGGTCGGGCGCACACGGTCAGGCGCGCTTGTAGACGGGTGGTCGCTTCTCCGCGAAGGCGCGGGCGCCCTCCTTGGCGTCGGCGGTGCCGAAGACCGGCCAGCCACGGGTGAGTTCGGCCGCGAGGCCGTCGGCCTCGGTCATCTCGGCGGTCTCGTAGACCGAGGCCTTGACGGCCTCCACGGCCAGCGGACCGCAGGAGTTGACCCGCTCGGCGATCTCCAGCGCCTTCGTGAGCGCCGTGCCGTCGGGGACGACGTGGCCGATCAGGCCGATGGCGGCGGCTTCGGGGGCGTTGTAGGAGCGGCCGGTGAGGAGCATCTCCAGGGCGTGGGTGCGTGGGATCTGCCGTTGCAGCCGGACCGTGGAGCCGCCGATGGGGAACAGGCCGCGCTTGACCTCGAACAGGCCGAAGGTGGCGGACTCGCCGGCGACGCGGATGTCGGTGCCCTGGAGCATCTCGGTGCCGCCCGCGACGCAGTCCCCCTCGACGGCGGCGATCACCGGCTTGCGCGGGCGGTGATGGCGCAGCATCGCCTTCCAGTGCAGGTCGGGGTCGGCCTTGAGCCGGTCGCGGTACTCCTCTCCGGCCATGCCGGCGCCGGCGAGGGCCTTGAGGTCCATGCCGGAGCAGAACGAGCCGCCGGCGCCGGTGAGGACGATCGAGCGGACCGAGTCGTCCGCGTCGGCCTCCAGCCAGCCGTCGTGCAGACCGACGAGCATCGGCAGTGAGAGCGCGTTCTTGGCTTCCGGCCTGTTGAGCGTGAGCACCAGTGTGGCGCCTTCGCGCTGCACGGTGAGGTGTTCCGTCCCGCCCATGGCGAACTCCCCTCTCATGGAACGAGAACAGGTTGCAGTAGGGCGGGAAGCACTTCAAGGGTTTTCTGACAGACAGTCAGATTCTTTCGCGCGGACCCTTCACAGTTGGACCGCCCTTTGCTCTGATGACCGGCGAACCGTCCGATGCCAGGCACGCCCGGGGTCAGGAGGAGCGGTGGAGTACAACCTTGCCGACCTGTTCGAGTCGGTCGTCGATGTCGTCCCCGCCCGTGAGGCGCTGGTGTACGCCGACCATCCCGGCACGGGCGCGGAGCGCCGCCTCACCTACGCGGAGCTGGACGCGGCGGCCAACCGCGTCGGCCACCACCTGCTCGACAGCGGGATGCTCCCCGGTGAGCACCTCGGGCTCCACCTCTACAACGGTGTGGAGTATCTGCAGACGGTACTGGGCTGCCTGAAGGCGCGGATCGTCCCGGTCAACGTCAACTACCGCTATGTGGAAGAGGAGTTGGTGTACCTCTACCGGGACGCCGACCTGGTCGCGCTGGTCTTCGACGCGGAGTTCACCGACCGGGTGGCGGCGGCGCGCCCCCGGGTGGAGAAGCTGCGGCGTCTGATCCGGGTGGGCACTCCGGCGCCGGGCGCCGCCGCGGTGCCCTGTGTGGAGTTCGCGCAGGTGGAGGCAGCCGGGTCGGCCGAGCGCGGTTTCCCCGCCCGCTCGGCCGACGACCAGTTCATCATCTACACCGGCGGCACGACCGGGATGCCCAAGGGGGTGATGTGGCGGCAGGAGGATCTGTTCTTCGCGGGCCTCGGCGGAGGCGCGCCGACCGGGGAGCCGGTGAAGAAGCCGGAGGAGCTCGCCGAGCGGGTCGCGGCCGGCGGTGCGGGGATCACCTTCTTCCCGACGGCCCCGCTGATGCACGGCACCTCCACCCTCACGGCCTTCATCGCCTTCCACTTCGGGCAACGGGTCGTGATCCACCGCAAGTTCGTGCCCGAGGAGGTGCTGCGGACCGTGGAGAAGGAGAAGGTCAGCAGCATCTCGCTGGTGGGCGACGCGATGCTGCGACCGCTGATCGACGCGCTGAGCGGCCCGCTGCGGCACATCGACCGTTCGTCGCTGTTCAGCGTCTCGTCGTCCGGCGCGATCATGTCGGACACGGTGCGCCGGCAGTTCCAGGAGCTGGTGCCGAACGCCATGCTGCTCAACAACTTCGGCTCGTCGGAGTCGGGCTTCAACGGGACGGCGACCGAGGACTCGGGCCCGGAGCGGGGCTTCCGGGTGCGGGTCAACGCCCGCACGCAGGTGGTGGACCCGGCCACGTACGAACCGGTGGCAGCCGGTGAGGTGGGCCGGATCGCCCAGTGCGGACACGTGCCGCTCGGCTACTACAACGACCCGGCCAAGACCGCCGGGGCCTTCTTCGAGAGGGACGGCGAGCGGTGGGTGCTGCTCGGCGACATGGCCACCGTCGACGAGGAGGGCGTGGTCACCGTCCTGGGCCGGGGCTCGCAGTGCATCAACACCGGCGGCGAGAAGGTGTACCCGGAGGAGGTCGAGCAGGCCCTCAAGTCCCACCCGGACATCTACGACGCGCTGGTGGCGGGGGTACCGGATCCCCGGTGGGGCCACCGTGTGGCGGCGGTCGTGCAGTTGCGCAGGGGCGCACCGCGGCCCTCGCTGCAGGACATACAGGCCCATTGCCGTGACCGGCTCGCCGGATACAAGATCCCGCGCCGGCTGGTGATCACCGACTCGATCCGGAGGTCGCCGAGCGGCAAGGCGGACTATCGGTGGGCGCGCGAGGTCGCGGTGACGGCTGACCGGTGATTCTCCGCCCGGCATATTGAACCTAAGGTGACGTGCGGACGTACTGGTGATGGCAGGCTCGCTCACCCGAGTCCTGTTCGCATGCAGGCAAGACCGCACGGAAGGACCACCGGGTGTCGCTCTTCACTCGCTCCCGTCAGCTTTCGGACACGACCGGGGGCAGGGCGGAACCGGAGGACGGCACCGGGACGGCGACTGCGCAGGACGGCGCCTCGACGGAGGTTTCGAAGGACAACGCCCCCACGGACGGCCCGAAGACCGCTCCCCCGGCACAGGAGTCCTCTTCCGAGCAGACGCCGGAGGCGACGCCGTCCGGCGCGGTGAAGCCCGGCTGGTTCGGCTGGCGGCGTCGCCACCCGCGTACGGCACGCGGCGTCTCCATCGGGACGACCGTTCTGGCCGGTGCGCTCGTGCTGTTCGCGCTGCTCATGCCGAACCGGATCGAGCGCGTCGAGTTCGCCTCGTTCGTCCGCATCCCCGCCGAGGGGGTGCTGCTCGCCGGGCTGCTGCTCGCGCTGCCGCCGAAGCCCCGGCGGATCACGGCGGTCCTCACGGGCGTGTTCCTGGGGCTCGTCACGGTCCTGAAGTTCGTCGACATGGGCTTCTACCAGATTCTGGCCCGGCCGTTCGACCTGGTCCTGGACTGGATCCTGATCGAGCACGCGACGGACTTCCTCCGGGAGACGTTCGGCCGGACCGGACAGGTACTGGCCGTGGCCGGGGTGATCGTCCTGTTCGTGGCGCTGCTCCTCCTCACCACGCTCGCGGTGGTGCGGCTGACGAACCTGATGACCCGGCACCGGCCGGCCGCCGACCGCACGGTGCTGATCCTCGGCACGGCGTGGATCACCTGCATGACCCTGGGCGTGCAGATCGGCACCGTGCCGATCGCCACCAAGGGCAACGCCGAGTTCATCGGCAACCGTGTGGACGCGGTGCGGGCGGGACTTCAGGACGCCCGGGTCTTCGACAGGCAGGCCTCGGTGGACGCCTTCGCGAACACCCCGCCCGACCAGTTGCTCACGGGACTGCGCGGCAAGGACGTCCTGTTCACCTTCGTCGAGAGTTACGGCCGGGTCGCGATCGACGACCCGGCGATGGCACGGCAGACCGACGCCGTCCTCAAGGAGGGCACCGGCAGGCTGAAGGCGGCCGGGTTCGAGTCGCGCAGCGGCTGGCTGCGGTCGCCGGTGACGGGCGCGGGCAGCTGGCTCGCCCACTCGACCTTCCTGTCCGGGCTGTGGATCAAGAACCAGCAGCGGTACCGCAGTCTGACCACCAGCGATCGCATGACGCTGACGAAGTACTTCGGGAAGACGGGTGCCTGGCGGACCGTCGGCATCGTGCCCGGTGTGCGGCGCGCCTGGCCCGAGGGGAAGTTCTTCGGCCTGGAGCACATCTACGACTCCGAGCACCTCGGCTACCACGGCCCCTACTTCAGCTGGACGCCCGTCCCCGACCAGTTCACGATGGAGGCCTTCGAGCGCCTGGAGCACGGCAAGAAGGACCGTGAGCCGATCATGGCGGAGATCATCCTGGCCTCCAGCCACAACCCCTGGTCCCCCATCGCCCGGATGATCGACTGGAACGACCTCGGCGACGGCTCGGTGTTCCACCGGATCAAGAAGGAGGGCACCGACCCCGCGGAGGTCTGGAAGGACCCGGAGAAGGTCCGCACCGAGTACCGGCGCGCCATCGAGTACTCGATCCGCAGTCTGACCGAGTGGGTCGAGCGCTACGGCGACGAGGACACGGTGCTGGTCTTCCTCGGTGACCACCAGCCGGTGCCGACCGTCACCGCCGGCGACACCGGCAAGGACGTGCCGGTGACGATCGTCGCCCACGACAAGAAGGTTCTGGACCGGGTCGCCGACTGGGGCTGGACGGACGGCCTCAAGCCGGCCGGGGACGCGCCCCGGTGGGGCATGGACCTGTTCCGCGACCGTTTCATGACGGCGTACGGTCCGCAGGGCTGAGGAACTCCTCCACGACCGCGGGGAACTCCTTCGTCCGGGAGCGAGCAGGTAGGCGAAGGCGCCGCCGGGCGAGTGGCCCACCACGTCGACCCGGTAGGCGAGGGGCGCCGCCACGGCCGGGGCCGTGCTGCCGACGGCAGAAGCGCGCGCCGCACCGGCCAGGAGACCGGCAGGCCCGGGGCGTCCACGGCCGGGGCCATCCCGCCGACGGCACAAGCGCGCGCCGCACCGGCCAGGAGACCGGCAGGCCCGGGGCGTCCACGGCCGGGGCCATCCCGCCGACGGCACAAGCGCGCGCCGCACCGGTCAGGAGAAGAAGGCGGCCACGCGCCGTGCGAACCACTCCGGGTCGTCGAGCCAGGGGTAGTGTCCCGCCCCCGGCTGCACCGCGAACTCGGCTGCCGGGAAGACGTCGGCGCTCCGTCGGGCCAGGGACGGGTTCGGGCCGCCGTCGACTTGCCCGGCCAGGATCAGGACGGGCGCTGTCAGCCGCGCGAGGGCACCGCGCGTCGCCTCCGGATCGTAGGCGCCGTCGGCACCGTAGGCATCCGCCGCGGCATCGTTGGTCTCGGCCTCTTCGCGGTCGGCGTGGCCGCGCGCGATGTCGTCCCAGCGCCCGTAGAAGAACGGGAGGAACACCGGGTCGAAGTCACCCGTGCCGCCCAGCCAGGCCTCGAACGCGGGGAACGCGTCCGCGAACCAGGGTTCCGACGCCCGCTGCCGGGCCGCAGCCAACCGGTCCCCGGCCGTCGCCGGCCACCCCAGAGCCCGCGGAATGGCGGTGACCAGCGCCAGCCGTCCCACCCGCTGCGGGTACCGGGCCGCGTAGAGCATGGCGAGGCTCCCGCCCGCCGAGTGGGCGAGCAGGTCCATCCGCTCCAGGCCCAGATGGAACCGCAACGCCTCGACGTCCTCGACGAGCCGGTCGCAGCGGTATGTCGCCGGATCCGCGGGCGCCTCGGACTCCCCCGTGCCGCGCAGGTCGAGCAGCACCAACTGCCGGTGGGCGTCGAGTCCGCCCAGGTCTCCGAGGTAGGCCGAGGCCCGCATGGGGCCGCCGGGCAGCACGATCAGCGGTTCACCGCGACCGCGCGGATGGAAGGTGAGCCGGGTTCCGTCCGGGGCGCTGAAGGTCGGCATGGCGTCGATCCTGGAGCCCGCTGCCGGTCCGGCACAACCGGGTTGCCCGGCCGGGCGCGTCACGCGTTCCCGAGGTCGTTCCTCAGCTCCCGTTTCAGGATCTTCCCGCCGGCGTTGCGCGGGAGCTCGTCCACGAACACCACCCGCTTCGGCGCTTTGAAGGGGGCGAGTCGGTCGCGGACGTGGTGGATCAGTTCCGTCTCCGAGACCTCGCCGCGCGGGACGACGACGGCTGTCACCGCCTCGATCCAGCGCTCGTCCGGCAGGCCCACGACCGCGGCCTCGGCGACCCGGGGGTGGGTGTAGAGGGCGTCCTCGACCTGGCGTGAAGCGATCATCACACCACCGGAGTTGATGACGTCCTTCACCCGGTCGACGATCGTGTGGTAGCCGTGCGCGTCGCGTACCGCGAGATCGCCGGAGCGGAACCAGCCGTCGCGGAAGGCCTCGGCGGTCTCCTCGGGTTTGTCCCAGTAGCCCTCGCACAGTTGCGGGGAGCGGTAGACGATCTCGCCCGGGGTGCCGTCGGGTACGTCCTCGCCGTTCTCGTCGACCACACGTGCGTCGACGAACAGGACCGTCCGGCCGCAGGAGTCCATACGGCCCTTGTGCTCGTCGGGCGCGAGGACCATGGCCAGGGGCCCGATCTCGCTCTGTCCGAAGCAGTTGTAGAAGGCAAGGCCCGGCAGGCGCTCCCGCAGCCGTTCGAGTACCGGGACCGGCATGATCGACGCGCCGTAGTAGGCCTTGCGCAGGCCGCTCAGATCGCGGATGGCGAAGTCGGGACGGCCGGACAGGGCGATCCAGACGGTGGGGGGTGCGAACAGGCTGTCCGCGCGGCCCGCCTCGATCAGGTCGAAGAGCCGGTCGCCGTCGGGTGCGTCCAGGATGATGTTCGTCGCGCCCACGGCGAGGTAGGGCAGCAGGAAGACGTGCAGCTGCGCCGAGTGGTAGAGCGGCAGGGAGTGGACGGGGCGGTCGCCCGCGCCGAGGTCGAGGGCGGTGATCGCGCTCAGGTACGCGTGCACCAGGGCCCGGTGCGTCATCATCGCGCCCTTGGGCTGAGCCGTCGTCCCGGAGGTGTACAGCAGCTGGACAAGGCCCTCGGTGTGCGGCTCGGGGCCGTCGTGGGAGGGTGCCCCGGGCAGCCGCGCGAGCAGCGAGTCGTCCGCGTCGCGCAGCGGCAACGTCCGTACGCCGGGCGGCAGCCGTGCTGCCAGGTCCGGGTCGGTGAGGACCAGGGAGCTGCCGGACTGGGCGATGAGGTAGGCGAGGTCGTCGCCGGTCAGGTTCTGGTTGACGGGTACGTGCACCAGGCCCGCACGGGCGCAGGCCAGGAAGGCCATGAGGTAGGCGTCGGAGTTGTGGCCGTAGGCGCCGACCCGGTCGCCCGGGGAGAGTCCCTGGCCGAGGAGGACGCTCGCCGCGCGGGAGACGGCGGTGTCGAGTTCCTCGTACGTCCAGGTGCGATCGGCGTACTCGACCGCGACGCGCGCCGGTGTGCGCCGGGCGCTGCGCCGCAGGACCTGGTCGACCGTGCTGCCGTGTCCGGGCATCGTCATGACACATGATCCTCGGTTCACCGCCGGGGGAGGTCAAGGACCCCGGATCGCACGGATCGCGGCGGGCGGGCCGGCCGGCCTGCCAGTGAGCAACCCTGCCGCTCCTGGACGGCGTTCGCTGTCGTGAAGCCGATGGACGTTCGGATCAGGTTTTCACATGCGGCACCCCTTTCCCTCGACGATGGGGGAGGGCACGATGCGCAGCCGTCTGAGACGTCTCGTTCAGGAGTCTCACACCGGACGCGTCCGGCCCTGCCAGTACGGCTCCCGCAACCGCCGCTTGTACAGCTTGCCGTTGGGGTCGCGGGGCATCTCGGTGATGAAGTCGACGCTCCTGGGGCGTTTGTACCCGGCGAGCCGGTGGGCGCAGTGGTCGAGGAGGTCGGCGGCGAGGGCCGGTCCGGGCCGGTGTGCGGGGGCGGGTTCCACGACCGCCTTCACCTCCTCGCCCCAGTCGTCGTGCGGGATGCCGAAGACGGCGGCGTCCGCGACGGCGGGGTGGGCGAGCAGGGCCGACTCGATCTCGGCGGGGTAGATGTTGACCCCGCCGGAGATGATCAGGTCGATCTTGCGGTCGCGCAGGAAGAGGTAGCCGTCGTCGTCGAGGTGGCCGAGGTCGCCGACGGTGAAGAAGTCCCCGATGCGGTTCTTGCGGGTCTTGGCCTCGTCCTTGTGGTATGAGAAGCCGCCGGTGTTCATCTTCATGTACACCGTGCCGACTTCACCGGGCGGGAGCCGGTTGCCGTCGTCGTCGAAGATCGCGAGTTCGCTGATGGGCCAGGCCTTGCCGACGGTGCCGGGCTTCTTCAGCCAGTCCTCGGCCGTGGCGAAGGCGCCGCCGCCCTCGCTGGCGGCGTAGTACTCCTCCACGCAAGGTCCCCACCAGTCGAGCATGGCCCGTTTCACATGGTCGGGGCAGGGCGCGGCGCCGTGGATGGCGTGCCGCAGGGAGGAGACGTCGTAGCGGTCCTTGACCTCGTCGGGCAGGGCCAGCAGGCGGTGGAACTGGGTGGGGACCATGTGGGTGTGGGTGCAGCGGTGGGCGTCGATGAGGCGGAGCATCTCCTGGGGCGTCCACTTGTCCATGAGGACCAGCCGGTGGCCGATGTGCAGGGACGCGCCGGCGAACTGAAGAACGGCCGTGTGGTAGAGCGGTGAGCACACCAGGTGCACGTTGTCGTCGAACGGGCGGATGCCGAAGATGCCCAAGAAGCCGCCGAGATACGCCTCCTCCGGAGGTTTGCCGGGCAGCGGGCGGCGGATGCCGCGGGGGCGGCCGGTGGTGCCCGAGGTGTAGTTCATGACCCAGCCGAGGGTGCGATCCGCGGGCGCCGACTCGGGTTGCCCGTCGAGCAGTTCGGCGTAGGGGCGGAAGCCCTCGACCCGGCCCGCCGCGTAGCGGTGGGTGCCCGGCAGGCCGGCCTCGTCGGCGGCGTGGCGGGCCGCCTCGGCGAAGCGTTCGTGGGCGAGGAGCACCTTGGCGCCCGAGTCGGAGACGATCCAGGCGATCTCCGGACCGACCAGGTGGTGGTTGACGGGGACGAGGTAGAGCCCGGCCTGGCTGGCCGCGAGGTACGCGGTGAGGAACTCGACGCCGTTGGGCAGGACCACCGCGAAGGTGTCGCCGCGTTCGAGACCGGCCGCGCGCAGGCCGTGCACGAGCCGGTTGGCGGCGGCGTGCAGGCGTCCGGCGGTCCACTCCTCGCCGTCGGGTGCGACGAGCACCGTGCGGCCGGGATTCTCGGTGGCCTGGGCCCAGAAGCCCACGGGGGGTGCGCTCACGACTGGCCGCTCCTTCCGGCGATGCGGTTGACACGGTCCACTGCCTGCTCGAAGCCGCGGGTGAGGTCGTCGAAGACGGCCTGGACACTGCGTTCGCTGTTCATCCGCCCGACGATCTGGCCGACCGGCGTGCCCAGCAGTGGGTCGACCTCGTACTTCTGGATGCGTGAGACGGCCTCGGCGACCAGGAGTCCTTGCAACGGCATGGGCAGGGTGCCGGGCCCGGCCGGGTCGTCCCAGGCGTCGGTCCACTCCGTGCGCAACTGGCGTGCGGGCTTGCCGGTCAGCGCCCGGGAGCGGACGGTGTCGCCGGAGCCGGCCGCGAGGAGTTTGCGCGTCAGGGCGGGTGAGTGCAGGTCCGCCTCTGTAGTGGTCAGCCACACGGAGCCCAGCCACACACCTTGAGCGCCGAGGGTGAGCGCGGCGGCCACCTGCTGTCCACTGCCGATGCCTCCTGCGGACAGCACGGGCAGCGGGGCGACGGCGTCGACGACTTCGGGGGTGAGCACCATCGAGGCGATCTCGCCGGTGTGGCCGCCCGCCTCGTAGCCCTGTGCCACGACGATGTCGATCCCGGCGTCCCGGTGCTTGCGGGCGTGCCGGGCGCTGCCCGCGAGTGCGGCGACGAGGACGTCCCGGTCGTGGGCGCGGGCGATGACGTCGGCGGGCGGGGAGCCGAGGGCGTTGGCGAGGAGCCGGATCGGGTAGTCGAAGGCGACGTCGAGCTGGCTGCGGGCGACCTGCTCCATCCAGCCGGTGATGCGCCAGCCGGCCGCCGCGCCCTCCGCGAGTTCCGGCACGGCGTGTCGGGCGAGGGTGTCCCGGACGAACTGCCGGTGCCCCTCGGGGATCATCGCCTCGACCTCGGCCTCGGTGACGCCCTCGACCTTTTTCGCCGGCATCACGACGTCCAGGCCGTACGGCCGCCCGTCGACGTGTGCCTCGATCCAGTCCAGGTCGCGCTTGAGCTCGTCGGGGTCGGTGTAGCGGACCGCGCCGAGCACGCCGAAGCCGCCGGCCCGGCTGATGGCCGCGGCGACGGCGGGGAACGGCGTGAAGCCGAAGACGGCGTGCTCGATTCCCAGGGTCTGGCTCAGCTCCGTCTGCATGGGCGCAGGATGCCGGAGTCCTCCGAAGGACGGAAGAGGTTTTCTGATGCTCCGTCAGATTCGTTGGGTGTCCTGTGCGGGTCGCGTGCCGGTGTCGCGTGCGGGATTCCGGTGAGGATGCGCCGCCGGGTTCACGGCGGCGCGCGGGGGACATACTTCCGGGGACATCGGAGGCGGTTGAGGCGAAGGGGCACCCGGTGACCGACGAACCGGCGAGAGGCGAACCGACCCGGCGTCACGTGGGCAGGGCGGGACTGGCCCTGGGCGGTGCGCTCGCCCTCGCCGCGTGGCCCGCCGGGCCCACCGAAGCCGCCCCGGCGGCGACCGGCCACCGCCCCACCCTGCGGCACGGCTCCGCCGCACGAGCCGGGCTGCTCCCCTCCCACCTGCGTCAACTCGTGACCGACGCCGAGGCGTTCCTCGGCCCCTCCCCCACGCATCCCTGGTACGCGGGGGCCGTCCTGCTCGCCGGACGCGGCGGCACGGTCGCGCTGCACCGTCCCATCGGCATGGCGGTGCGCTACCGGGCCTACGACGAGAAGACCGACACCGGCATCGAGTTCCCGCCCGGTGAACAGATCCCCATGGCCGAGGACACCGTCTTCGACCTGGCCTCGGTGTCGAAACTGTTCACCTCGATCCTCGCCGTGCAGCAGACGGAGCGGGGCGCGCTGCAGCTGGAGGCGAAAGTCGCCTCCTACCTGCCGGACTTCGCACGCGCGGGCAAGCAGGACATCACGATCCGCCAGCTCCTCACGCACACCTCGGGGTTCCGCGCATGGATCCCGCTGTACAGCGCGCCGACCCGCGAGGAGAAACTCCGGCTCATCTGGAACGAGGCGCCGGTCAGCGCGCCCGGCACGGCGTACCTGTACTCGGACCTGAATCTCATCTCGCTCCAGCTCGTGCTGGAACGGATCACGGGCCGCACCCTGGACGTCCTGCTCCGTGAGGAGATCACCGCACCGCTCGGTCTGCGCCGCACCCGGTACAACCCGCCCGCCTCCTGGCGGCCGAGGATCGCGGCCACGGAGGACGCGCGCGCACCCTGGTCCGGCCTGGACCGGGGTCTGGTCTGGGGCGAGGTGCACGACGAGAACGCCTTCGGCCTCGGCGGTGTCGCGGGACACGCGGGCGTGTTCTCCGACGCCTGGGACCTGGCGGTCCTCGGCCGCACGCTGCTCAACGGCGGTGTCTACGGCAGGGCCCGGATCCTGACGCCGGAGTCGGTGGAGCTGATGTTCACCGACTTCAACACCGCCTTCCCGGGGGACGAGCACGGCCTCGGCTTCGAGCTCTACCAGCACTGGTACATGGGCGCGATGGCCACGCCGCGCACCGCCGGGCACACCGGTTTCACCGGCACCTCGCTGGTGCTCGACCCGACCACCGACTCGTTCCTCGTCGTCCTGGGCAACTCGGTGCACCCGGTGCGCGGGTGGCGATCCGGGTCGGCTCCCCGGGTGGCCGCCGCGAACCAGCTGGCGCGGGCCGTCCCGGTCCGGCCGGTGCGGGGTCGCAGGGCCTGGTTCTCCGGCATGGCGGTCTCCACCGCGGCGACGCTCACCCTCCCCGCGCTCGACACCTCGTCCGGCCGGGCCCGGCTGCGCTGCAGGCTGTGGTGGGACACCGAACCCACGGCCGACGTCCTGGTCCTGGAGGCCACGGCCGACGGCGGCACGCGCTGGCGGCCGGTGCCCTTCACGACGGCCCGCCGCGGTCAGGATCCCGAGGGGCACCCGACGGGCTCGGTGACCGGCTGGTCCGGCCGTGTCTGGCACCGGCTCACCGCGGACGTCCCCGCCGCGCGGGAGCTCACCCTGCGCTGGCGGTACGCGACGGACCGGCTGTACGTCGGCCGCGGGGCCTACGTGGACGGACTGCGCGTGGAGGCGGCCGACGGCGTCCTCTTCGACGAGGCACGCCCGGTGGACGCGTCCCGCGTCGAAGCGGTGGGGTGGACACCGTCGGCCGACTGAGGGCTCACCCGGGGGTGTTCTCCAGCACCGCCATCGCCGCGTTGTGCCCGGGCACCCCGCTGACCCCGCCCCCGCGCACCGCGCCCGCCCCGCACAGCAGGACGTTGGCGTGCCCGGTCTCCACGCCCCAGCGGCCGGTGCCGTCCTGGGCGTGGGGCCAGCTCAGCTCGCGGTGGAAGATGTTGCCGCCGGGCAGGCGGAGGTCCCGCTCCAGGTCGAGCGGGGTCCTGGCCTCGATGAAGGGGCGGCCGTCCGCGTCGGTGGCCAGGCAGCCGCCGAGGGGCTCGGCCAGGTGGGCGTCGAGCTGAGCGAGGGTGGACTTCAGCAGGTCCTCCCGTACGGCGTCGTTGTCGCGCGCGAACAGACGGGCCGGGGTGTGCAGGCCGAAGAGGGTGAGCGTCTGGTAGCCCTGCTCGGCCAGGTCGGGCCCGAGGATGGTCGGGTCGGTGAGCGAGTGGCAGTAGATCTCCGAGGGCGGTACGGCCGGCAGGTCGCCGGCGGCGGCCTGGGCGTGAGCGGTGGCCAGTTGCTCGTAGCCCTCGGCGATGTGGAAGGTGCCGGCGAAGGCCTCGCGCGGGTCGACGAAGGTGTCGCGCAGCCGCGGCAGCCGCTTCAGCAGCATGTTGACCTTCAGTTGGGCGCCTTCGGCGGGGGCCGGGGGCGTGTCGCCGGTCAGTTCCGCCAGGGCCTGCGGTGAGGCGTTCACCAGGACGTGCCGGGCGGCGGCGGTGCCTTCGCCGTCGGCCGTGCGATACGTGACCTCGGCGGTTCGGCCGTCCGTGGTGACGCGCAGCGCCTCGTGGCCGGTGGCGAGGACCGCGCCCGCCGCGCGTGCCGTGGCGGCGAGTGCGTCGGTGAGGGCCCCCATCCCGCCGACCGGCACGTCCCAGTCTCCGGTGCCGCCGCCGATGACGTGGTAGAGGAAGCAGCGGTTCTGCTTCAGGGAGGGGTCGTGGGCGTCGGCGAAGGTGCCGATGAGGGCGTCGGTGAGGACGACGCCGCGCACTAGGTCGTCCTCGAAGCGCTCCTCGACGGCGCTGCCGATCGGTTCCTCGAACAGCACCCGCCAGGCCTCCTCGTCGTCGAGGCGGCGGCGCAGTTCCGCACGGGTGGGCAGCGGCTCCGTGAGCGTCGGGAAGACGCGCCGGGCGACGCGGCCGGTCATGCCGTAGAACTCCTGCCAGGCCCGGAACTCGCGGTCGGAGCCGGTGAGGCGGGCGAAGGCCTCCCTGGTACGGCGTTCCCCGCCGCCGACGAGGAGGCCGGTGGGCCTGCCGTCGCGCTCGGCGGGCGTGTAGGAGGAGACGGTCCGGGTGCGGACGCGGAAGTCCAGGCCAAGGTCCCGGACGATCTTCTTGGGCAGCAGGCTGACCAGGTACGAGTAGCGGGACAGCCGGGCGTCGACTCCGGCGAAGGGCCGGGTGGACACCGCCGCGCCGCCGGTGTGGTCCAGCCGCTCCAGGACCAGCACGGAGCGGCCCGCCCGGGCCAGGTAGGCGGCGGCGACCAGGCCGTTGTGGCCGCCGCCGACGATGACGGCGTCGTACGTGCGGTGTGCGCGGGGTCCCTCGGGTGCGGTCATGATTCTTGGTAACACGGGGTGATCGAGGTCGGCCAGACGGCGCCTGCCCGCTCGGCAGGGGTCAGTGCCCGACAGCGGCCCGCTGCTCCCGCAGGGCCGCCACTCTTCGGTACAGGGCCATCGCCTCGGCGCCGCGGCCGAGCTGTTCCAGGCAATGGGCCTCGTCGTTGCGGCTGGCGAGGGTGTCGGGGTGGTCGGCGCCGAGGACGTGCGCGCGGGCGGTGGCCACCCTGCGGTACTCGGTGAGCGCGTCGGCCCAGCGGCCCAGCCAGCCGAGGCCGACGGCGACCTCGCGACGGCTGACCAGGGTGTCCGGGTGGTCGGGGCCGAGGACCTGTTCGCGGAGGGCGGCCACCTCGCGGGATTCGGCGAGAGCCTCCTCCCAGCGGCCCAGCCGGCCGAGGTTGACGCAGCGGCCGTGGCGCGCGCGCAGGGTCTCGGGGTGGGCGGGGCCCTGGACACGGGCGCGGTCCTCGGCGAGGGCGTCGTAGAGGTCGAGGGCCTCGGCGCTGCGGCCCAGGCGACCGAGGCTGATGCCGATCTCGTGCCGGGCGGCGAGGGTGTCGGGGTGGTCGGCCCCGAGGGCGCGTCCGCGGGCGGCGACGACCTCGCGGTAGGTCTCCAGCGCCTCCGGCCAGCGGCCCAGCTGGCCGAGCGCGTAGGCGACCTCATAGCGGGTGACGAGCGTGTCGGGGTGGTCCGGGCCGAGCGCGCGGGCGCGGGCCGCCGCCACCTCGCGGGCCATGCGGTACGAGTCCTCCAGGCGGCCGAGGCGGCTGAGGTTGAAGGCCAGGTTGTGGCGGCAGCGCAGGGTGTCGGGGTGGTCGGGGCCCATGATGCGCTCCCGGGTGGCGAGCACCGACGTGTAGACGCGGTGGGCGTCGAAGGGGCGGCCCAGCTGGCCGAGGACGTAGGCCATCTCCTGGCGGGCCGCCAGGGTGTCGGGGTGGTCGGCGCCGAGGGTGCGGATCCTGGCCTCGGTGACGTGCTTGTACGCGCGCAGGGCGTCCGCGGCGCGGCCGGTGCGGCTGAGCGTGAAGGCGACCTCGTAGCGGCTGGCGAGGGTGTCGGGGTGGTCGGGGCCGAGGAGGTGTTCGCGTTCGGCGGCGACGGCCCGGTGCACCTCGCCCGCCTCCGCCCAGCGGCCCAGGCGGCCGAGGCTCAGGCCCGCGTTGTGCCGGCCGGCCAGGGCGGTCAGGACGTCCGTGGGCGGGGCGGGCCGCCGCGCGGGGACGGGTTCGTCGACGCCGGGGCCGGTGGCGGGTCGTGCGATCCACTCACCGGACAGCCCGGACGCCGGGTCGGGCGGTGCGGCGCGCAGCCCCGTGCCGGTGGCCTTGTGGCCGGTGGTCATGCCGTGGGTCCAGGAGGGCAGCCGGCCGACGCCCACCGGCAGTTGGGAGGCCGGGCGACCCGCCTCGACGGTCGGCACACGGTCCGGCGCGGCCCGGTGCGCGCTGATCCGGCGGGCCAGCTCGCGGGCGTCGCCGGGGCGGTGCGCGGGTTCCTTGGCGAGCAGGTCGAGGACGACCTGCTCCAGGTATGCGGGCAACTCCGCGCGGTGTTCGCGCGGCGGGCGGGGCGGGGTGTCGCGGTGGCCGACGAGGATCGCCCACGCGTCGTCGAGGTCGAACGGCGGTACGCCGGTGGCGATCTCGTACAGCACACAGCCGAACGAGTAGAGGTCGCTGCGCTGGTCGACCTCGGTGCCGCTGATCTGTTCCGGTGACATGTAGTGCGGGGTGCCCATGGCGATGCCGGTGCCGGTCAGCCGGGAGGTGAAGCCGATGTCGTGGCCGAGGCGGGCGATGCCGAAGTCGCAGATCTTCACGGTGCCGTCGCCGAGCCGGACGATGTTGGCGGGCTTCAGGTCCCGGTGGACGATGCCCTGTTCGTGGCAGTAGGCGAGGGCGGCGGCGACCTGCTCGGCGATCTCCACGACATCCGCCACCGGCAGCGGGTGCTGTTTGTTGTCCTCCAGGAGCTGGCTGAGGTCGCGGCCGTTCAGCAGCTCCATGACGAGGTAGAGGACGCCGTCGGACTCGCCGAAGTCATGCACGACGGTGATGCCCCGGTGCTGGAGCGCGGCGGCGACCCGGGCCTCGCGGCGGAACCGCTCCCGCAGCACGCGGGTGAAGGCGTGGTCGTGGTTCGGGCCCAGCGGTTTCAGGCACTTGACGGCGACGTGCCGGCCCAGGGACTCGTCCCGCGCCCGCCACACCTCGCCCATGCCACCGCGCCCGATCAGATCGAGCAGCCGGTACCGGCCGTGGATGAGCCTGCTGTCCCCCATGTCGCGCGACGCTCCCCCCGGTAGCCGTTCGCCCGCCCGTCCCTGATCCACCCAGTATGGCGGCCTATCGTCCGAGTTTGCACGGTGCCGGACGCGCGTCCGGGCCGAGCCTCGCCACGGCCCGCAGGATGTGTTTGGGCGGGAGTTGCCACCGCAGACGTGCGGGAACGCGGCGCAGCAGGAGGCCCGTGAGGCGCAGGTGCCGGGAGACGGTGGCGGGTGCGGGGGCCGGTCTGCCGTACAACTCGTGGGCGTACGGCGGCAAGGAGGCGTACGCCAGGTGCGCCACGCGCCGCCACAGCGCCTCGCGCGCCGGTACGAGGAGCGGGTGCGTCGGCGGGCGGAGCAGGAACGCGTCCACCTCGCGTGCCTCGGGTCCGGCGGCCAGGTCCGGGCGGGTCTTCTCGAAGTACCGGGCCATCTCGACCCGGTTCGCCGGTGCGGCGTCGGGGTCGAGGCCCACCAGGCGTGCGCTGCGGCGGTGTTCGGCGATGTAGCGGTCGGCCTCGGCGTCGGTGAGCCGGAATCCGGACCTGCGGGCGACGTGCAGATAGGAGTCGATCTCGGCGCAGTGCACCCACATCAGCAACGCGGGTTCGTCGACACCGTAGCGCTCGCCGGTGTCCGGGTCGGTCGCGCTCAGCATACGGTGGATATTGCGGACCCTGGCACCGGCACGCTCGGCGGCCTCGGTGGTGCCGTACGTCGTCGTTCCGACGAAGCCGGCGGTGCGCAGCAGCCGGCCCCAGGCGTCCCGCCGGAAGTCGGAGTTCTGCGTGACTCCGCGTAACGCGCGGGGATGCAGGGCCTGGAGGTAGAGCGCCCGGACACCCGCGATCCACATCATGGGGTCGCTGTGAAGCTGCCAGGTCACCGATTCGGGACCGAACAGCCCCGGGTCCGCGCCGCTCATCGCCTCACCTCCGCCCGGCGCCCACGATGGCACAGCTCGAACAGCAGGTCGAGAGGCCCTGGTTCGACACACGGCCGTCCACTCGTTGAGATTTCATCTACCCGGCTGACAGTTTGGTAAGGCTCCCCTTATATGCTGAGGTCGCCGATCAAACCCGGCCTGGGCCGCAGCGGCCTGCCCGACCTCTCGCACGACAGGATCCGACATGCGCACCACCTCCCGCGGCCTCATAGCGGCGCTCGCTCTCACCCCTCTGCTGGCCGGCTGCTTCGCATCCGGTGACGGCGACACCGGCGCGGGATCGGGCGGGCGGCTGCGGGTCGCGCTGGCCGTGCCGCCGGTGCAGGCGCTGTCCCCGTACAGCAACGACGCCACCGTGCTGAGCAAGCTGTCCGTCGCCGAGGGCCTCACCGCCCTCGACAAGAACGGCACGGCCAAGCCCGCCCTGGCGAAGTCCTGGAAGCAGGACGGCGGCACCACCTGGACCTTCGAGCTGCGCAAGGCCGAGTTCCAGGACGGCACCGAACTCACCGCCCAGGCCGTCGTCAAAGCGCTCGAGCACGCCGGGGCGGCCAAGCCCAAGCCCCGCGTCCTGAGCGACGTGTCACTGACCGCCAAGGCCGAGGACGCCGACACCGTCACGCTCACCACCAAGTCGCCCGACCCGGTGCTGCCGCTGAGGCTGGCCAGCCCCGCGCTGGCGATCCTGTCGGCGAAGGCGTACGCGAAGGGCGGCGCCGTCAGCCCCGTCGGCACCGGCACGGGTCCGTTCGAGATCACCCGGCTGAACGGCAAGGCCAAGGCGACGCTCGACCGCTTCGACGGTTACTGGGGTGGCCGGGCGAAGGCGCCCGGCATCGACGTCAGCTGGATCGCGGACGGGACGGCCCGTGCCAACGCGCTGCGCGGCGGCGAGACCGACATCGCCGAGTGGATCCCGACCGCCCAGGCGAAACTGCTCGACAAGGCGACCCGGCACGAGGTCCCCTCGGTGCGTACCGACAGCCTGATCCTCAACACCGGCAGCGGTCTGTTCACCGACGCCGGGCTGCGCGCCGCCGCCCGCGAGGCCGTCGACGGCTCCGCCCTGGTCGACTCCGTCTTCGGCGGATACGCCGACCCCGCGCAGGGCCTGTTCGGGCCCGCCGTCCCGTGGGCGGCCGACAAGCGCGTCGAGGTGACGGGCCGTACCAAGGCCACGACCGCCGCCGGGGTGAAGGCCGGCACCAAGGGCAAGACACTTCGGCTGGCCACCTACACCAACCGGGCCGAGTTTCCCGAGGCGGCGTCCGTGCTCCAGCAGCAGCTGGAGAAGGCCGGGTTCACCGTGAAGCAGGACGTGCGCGAGTACACCCAGATGGAGGCCGACCTGCTCGCCGGGAAGTACGATGCCCTCCTCTTCTCGCGGGTGACGCTCCTCGACACCGGCGACGCGGTCGACTACCTCGCCAGCGACTTCACCAGCGAGGGCGTCTACAACATCGCCGGCCTGAAGAACGCCGCGGTGGACAAGGCCATCCGGGCCGCCGCCGTGGAGCGGGACACCGAGAGCCGCCAGGAGAAGACGATGCGGGCGGAGGCGGAGATCCTGCGCACCGACGCGGTGGTGCCGCTGGTCCACGAGCAGGCCGTGCAGGGCATCGCGGGCGACGTCGAGGGCGTGGTCCTCGACCCGCGCGAGCGGTCCCTGATCGATGTCGACACGCGCCTGAAGTAGCCCGCATGAGCCTCGCGCACAGCCCCGCCGCCGCCCGCCCGTCCCTCTGGCCGGCGGCGGTCGGCCGTGTGCTCGCCGGTACCGCCCTGCTCGGCGCCGTGGCCCTGCTCCCCTGGCTGTCCGGCGCCGACCCGGCCCGTACGGTGCTGCGTGCGCGCTCCGCCGACCAGAACCCCACACCGGCGGAACTGGCCACGGTGCGCGATCAGCTGGGCCTGGACGAGGGCCCCTGGGTCCACCTCGCGCACTGGCTGGGCGGCCTGCCACGCGGGGACGCGGGCGTCTCGTGGGTCTCCGGCGCACCCGTCATGCCACAGGTGGGTGCGGCCCTGTCGGTCTCCCTGACGCTGATGCTGGGCGCGTTCGCGGTCACGGCGCTGGTCGCCGGACTGGTGTGCGCCCGAACGGTCCTCCTCGGTTCCCGGCGCCGGCTGCGGCAGGACCGGGCGGGCACCCCGGCCGCCGTCCTCGCGTCGCTGCCGAAGTTCCTGCTCGCCTCGGTGCTGGCCACCGTGTGCGGGGTGTGGTGGGGATGGTTCCCGTCCAGCGGGTGGGAGGGGCCGCAGTCGATGGTGCTGCCCTCGCTCGCACTCGGCATCCCCTCGGGTGCGATGCTCGGCGGGATGCTCGACCAGGCACTGCCCGCCGCGTTCCACGAGCCCTGGGCGCGCACGGCCTACGCCGTCGGGTTCCCGCCCCGGCACATCGGCCGCGACGCGCTGCGCCGCAGCCTGCCCGGCATACTGCCGCAGCTGCTGCCCACCGTGGTGGCTCTGGTCGGCGGCGCGGTCGCCGTGGAGAAGATCTTCAACATCCCCGGCCTCGGCCGGCTCGCCCTGGACTCGGCCGTCGCGCAGGACCTCCCCGTGCTGCAGACGGCGACTCTGACGCTGGTCCTGCTCGGCGTGGCCGCGGGCATCGTCATCCGGGCCCTGCGTCACGCCCTCCTCGGCCGGCCGCTGCGCGACGGCGCCCTGCCGACCCTGCACCACCCCCCGCTCACGGTGCCGCGTTCCCTGCCCTGGATCACCACCGCCTGCGCCCTGGCCCTGCTCGCCCTGGTCACGGCGGGCCTCCTGCGCGACCCCCTCCAGGTCGACACGGCGGCCCGGCTGCTGTCCCCGTCCCTCGAACACCCCCTGGGGACCGACGCCCTGGGCCGTGACCTGCTGGCCCGGCTGGGCCACGGGGCGCTGCGCACCGCGGAGGTCGCCCTGGTCGTGACGGTGGTCAGCGCGGTCACCGGACTGCTGCTGGGCATGGCACCGCGGGCGAGCGCGGGCCCGACCGAGGTCGTGTCGACCCTGCCCGCCGTCCTGGCGGGCCTGCTGATCGTGGGCGTCACCGGGCCGTCGGTGTGGGGCGCGGCCGGCGCGGTGTGCACGGTCGCCTGGAGCCCCTACGCCGCCCAGACCTCCGCGCTGCTGGAGCAGGAACGCGCGAGCGGGCACATCGCCGCGTCCGTCGCACTCGGCGCGGGACGGCTGCATCTGCTGCGCCGCCACCTGCTTCCCGCGGTGGTCCCGGCCCTCCTCCGCAACGCGCTGCTCCGGCTGCCCACGACCGTCCTGGTCCTCGCCTCCCTCGGCTTCCTGGGCCTGGGCGAACAGCCGCCCACCCCTGAGTGGGGCCGCCTCCTCTCGGAGAACCAGCCGTACGCCGAACTGGCCCCCTGGACCGTCCTGGGACCGGCCGCCGCGCTGGTGGTGCTGTCCGTGCTGGCGGTGACCGGCAGCGTGCTGGGACGCGGGAAGGGTGCATAGCACGCGCCCCGGCCGGTGGAGGTCACCGGCCGGGGCGCCTGCTCTCCGCCCGTCGGGCGGGGTGCGTCTCGTCGAGTTTCGGACGGGGCGGGTTTCGTCGATGTTCAGGCGAGGTGCGTCTCCTCTGTCTTCGGGCGGGGTGCGGCTCGTCGGCCGTCGGGCGGGGTGCGGCTCTTCGGTCCTCAGGCGGGGTGCGGCTCGTCGGCCCTCGGGCTGCGGGTGCGCTCGTCGGCCGTCGGGCGGGGTGCGGCTCGTCGGCCCTCAGGCGGGGTGCGCTCGTCGGCCGTCGGGCGGGGTGCGGCTCGTCGGCCCTCGGGCTGCGGGGTGCGCTCGTCGGCCCTCGGGCGGGGTGCGGCTCGTCGGCCCTCGGGCGCGGTGCGCTCGTCGGCCGTCAGACGGGCAGCGCTCGTCGGCCGTCGGGCGGGGTGCGGCTCTTCGGTCCTCAGGCAGGGTGCGGCTCGTCGGCCCTCAGGCGGGGTGCGGCTCTTCGGCCCTCAGGCGGGGTGCGGCTCGTGGGTCACGTATCCCCGCCGCTTGTCCACCACGTTGCGCAGGGGGCGGCCCTCGATGTGCCGGGTGAGGTTGTCGAGGAACACCTCGACGAGCGCCTCCCGCTCACTGGTCGTCTCACCCGCCGTGTGCGGGGAGATCACCACGCCGGGCATGTCCCACAAGGGTGACCCGGCGGGCAGCGGTTCCTGGGCGAAGACGTCCAGGGCGGCTCCGGCGAGCCGTCCGGCGGCGAGGTGGTCGACGAGCGCCTCCTCGTCGACGAGTCCGCCCCGGCCCACGTTGATCAGTCGCGCCCCCGGCTTCATCGCGGCCAGCACGGGGGCGTCGACCATGCCCCGGGTGTCCTGGGTGAGCGGTGCGGCCAGGACGACGTAGTCGGCCTCGGCGAGTGCCGTGTGCAGGCCGGCCGGGCCGTGGACCGTGCCGAAGTCGGGGTCGTCCGGGCGGGCCGTGCGGCCGGCGCCGCAGACCCGCATGCCGACGGCGGTCAGCAGCCGGGCGGTGGCCCGGCCGATGGGTCCCGTGCCCCACACCAGCACAGTGCGGCCGGTGATGCCGTCGCTGGGACGCGGACGCCACTCGCGGCGCCGCTGATGCTCCCAGGTGCCCGGGAAGTCCTTGGCGAGGGAGAGGATCAGACCGAGGACGTACTCGGCGGTCGGCTGGTCGTAGACGCCGCGGGCGTTGGTCAGGACGACGCCCGGATCGTCCACCAGGGCCGGGAAGAGGAAGGAGTCGACGCCCGCGGAGGCCGCGTGGACCCAGCGGGGCGCCTTCTCCGGGTTGTCGGGCCAGGCCTCGCGGATGGCGGGAGTGATGGTGACCCAGGCCAGGAGGATGTCGGCGCCGGGGAGGAGGTAGGGCAGTTCCTCCTCGGTGGCGTAGACGGTGTCGGCGAGGCGTTCGATGAGCGCGGTGGCCGGTGGGCGGTTGCCGCGATGGAGGACGACGAGTCGGTCGGGCATGTCAGGCTCCGACAGGGACGGCGATGTACTTGTATTCGAGGAACTCGTCGATGCCGACACGGCCGCCTTCGCGTCCCAGGCCGGACTGCTTGATGCCGCCGAAGGGCGCGGCGGGGTTGGAGACCAGGCCGGTGTTGAGACCGATCATGCCGCTTTCGAGGCGTTCGGCGACGCGCAGGGCACGGTCGAGATTCTGGGTGAACAGGTAGGAGGCCAGGCCGAATTCGGTGTCGTTGGCGGCGGTGACGGCCTGGTCCTCGGTGTCGAAGGTGACCAGGGCGGCGACGGGTCCGAAGATCTCGGTGTCGTTGATGGCGGCCTCGGGGGTGAGGCCGGCCAGGACGGTGGGCGGGTAGAAGCAGCCCGGCCCCGTGGGCAGTTCACCGCCGGTCAAGACGGTCGCGCCGTGCTTGACGGCGTCCTGGACGAGGTCGTGGGCTTTGCTGCGGGCGGTGGCGTCGATGAGGGGGCCGACGTCGGTGCCGGGTTCGGTGCCGGGGCCGACCCTCAGGGCGGCCATGCGAGTGGTCAGGCGGGCGGCGAACTCGCGGGCGATGGAGGTGTGGACGTAGATGCGATTGGCGGCGCAGCAGGACTCACCCATGTTGCGCATCTTGGCGACCATGGTGCCTTCGACTGCGGTGTCGAGGTCGGCGTCGTCGAAGACGATCAGGGGGGCGTTGCCGCCCAGTTCCATGGACGTGCGGATGACGGTGTCGGCGCACTGGGCGAGCAGGATGCGGCCGACGCCGGTGGAGCCGGTGAAGGAGAGTTTGCGGATCTGCCCGCCACGCAGGAGGGGTTCGACGACGCCGGCGGCGTCGGTGGTGGTGACGATGTTGAGCACACCGGCGGGCAGACCGGCTTCGGTGAGGATCGCGCCCAGGGCGAGGCTGGTCAGGGGGGTCTGGGGGGCGGGCTTGAGGACGACGGTGCAGCCGGCGGCGAGGGCCGGGCCGATCTTGCGGGTGCCCATGGCCAGGGGGAAGTTCCACGGCGTGATGAGCAGGCAGGGTCCGACCGGCTGACGGGTGACCAGCAGGCGGTTGCGGCCGTCGGGGGCGGTCGTCAGCCCGCCGTCGATCCGCACGGCCTCCTCGGAGAACCAGCGGAAGAACTCGGCGCCATAGGCGACCTCGGCGCGCGCCTCGGCCAACGGCTTGCCCATCTCCAGCGTCATCAGCAGCGCGAGGTCCTCGGTGCGCTCGATGATCAGGTCGTAGGCGCGGCGCAGGATCTCGCTGCGCACCCGGGGCGCGGTGGCGGCCCAGGCGGCCTGCGCGGCGACCGCCGCCTCGGCGGCACGCCGGCCGTCGGCGGGTGAGGCGTCGGCGACCTGGCACAGTTCCTCGCCGGTGGCCGGGTTGTCGACGGACAGGGTCCGGGCGGACTCGGCGTCCTGCCAGGTGCCGCCGATGAACAGCTGCTTGGGAACATCACGGACGACAGTCATCGTGGGTGTCTCCTCGTATGTGCGGAAGGGGCTGCCGACCGGTCAGCGGATGCGGTCCAGCGTCTTGTAGTAGGCGCCCGCGAAGGGCAGGAACCAGGCCGTGCCGTTGTAGAGGGGGATGCGGGGCGGGGCCAGGTCGCGGACGGGGCTGACCTCGGGGTGGCCGTCCATCACCTCGGCCATGACCTGCCCCATGTGCGTGGCCATCTGCACGCCGTGGCCCGCGTATCCCATGGAGTAGTAGACGCCGTCGTCGGTCTGCCCGGCGTGCACGATGCGGTCCATGGCGAAGCCGACGGAGCCGCCCCACACGTACTCGATCTTCGTCCGGGAGAGCTGGGGGAAGATCTCGCACATCTCACGGAACAGGACGGCTCCGCTCTTCTTGTCCGACGTCGGGTCGGACGGTGCGAAGCGGGCCCGGCCGCCGAACAGCAGCCGGTTGTCCGGGGTGAGCCGGAAGTAGTGGCAGACCTGGTTGGAGTCGACGATGAGGCGGGCCTTGGGGATGATGTCCCGGGCGAGGTCGTCGCCGAGCGGCTCGGTCACGATGATGAAGCTGCCCAGGCATACCTGCTGGCGGCGCAGCCAGGGGAAGTTCTTGTCGGTGTAGGCGTCGGTGGCCATCATGACCTGCCCGGCACGGATGACACCGCGCTCGGTGCTGACCTCGAACCGGCCGGCGGCGGTACGCCGCACGCCGATGGCCGCGTTGCGTTCGTGGATCTCGACACCGGTGCGCTCGCACGCCTCGGCCATGCCGCGCACGAAGCGGCCGACGTGCAGTGCGGCGCTGAACGGGTCGAGCAGGCCGCCGTGGTAGGCGTCGGAGCCGATTTCGGAACGCAGCTCGGCCTTGCTGATCAGAGTGGTCTCGTGTCCGAAGTACTTTGCCAGATCGCGCTGTTGGGCCTTCTTGCTCTCGAAGTGGGCGGGGCGGGACGCGACGCCCAGGCGTCCGACGCGACGGAACTGGCAGTCGATGGACTCCTCGTTCACGAGCCGCTCGACGGTGTCCACGGCCTCGCCGTAGGAGTTGTAGATCTCGCGGGCCCGTTCGAGGCCGTACCGGCGGATGGCCTGGCGTATGCCGATGGTGAAGCCCAGGTTGGCCATGCCGCCGTTGCGCGCGGAGGCACCGGAGCCGATCTGGCCCTTCTCGACGAGGGTGACGCGGGCGCCCTTGCGCGCGGCGTGGAGGGCGGTGGACAGACCCGTCAGGCCGGCGCCTACGACCACCAGGTCGGTGTCCTCGGTCAGCGGCTTGCCGGAACGGTCGGGAAACGCCCCGGCGGTTTCTATCCAGTAGGGAATCGTCTTCATTTCGGGTCCTCTGTGGGGAGTTTCGAAGGTGGGGCACGGCCCGTGCCGGCGTAGGGCTCAGGTGAGGGGTTCGACGAGGAGGTTTTCGCCCTCGGGGCTGAGCGAGCCGTCGGCGGTCATGTTCGGCAGCAGGTGCCGCCGGGCGGTGTTGGCGGTCAGCTGAGCGGTGGCGGTCGTCATACGGCCTCGCCTCCCGGGTTCGCGATGCCTGCCGTGTTCTCGACGGACAGCAGAGAGTCCTGCCGGCCGGAGCCGAGCCAGCGCACCAGGGCCACCAAGCCGAGGGCCAGGATGGCGAAGGCGGTGAGGAGCGCGCTGACGGCGGTCACGCTGGGGTCGATCTCGAAGGTGAGGGAGTTGTAGACCTGCACGGGCAGGGTGACGGTGTCGACGGAGGAGAGGAACTGGGAGATGTAGAACTCGTCGAAGCTGGTGATGAAGGAGAAGATCGCCGCCGCGATCATGCCCGGCGCCGCGAGCGGGAAGGTGATCTTCCGGGCGATCGTGAGGCGGCCGGCGCCCATGCTGGCGGCGGCGTCCTCGAGGCGTTCGTCGATGCCGCGCAGGGTCGCGATCAGGATCAGCACCGCGATCGGTGAGGCGAGCACCGTGTGGCCCAGCGCGATGGCGATGGGGCTGCCCAGCATCGCGGCGGGCTCGAAGAACAGGAACAGCCCGAGCGCGGTGACGATCTGCGGGATGACCAGCGGTCCGAGGACCAGGGCGAAGACCGCCGAACGCAGCGGCAGTTCGCTGCGGACCAGCGCGGTCGCCGCGGTCACCGCGATGATCAGGGAGAACACGGTGCTCAGGGCGGCGACCAGGGCGCTCAGGGAGAGCGCGGCGGGCCATTTGCTGCCGTCGGCGAACAGGGCCTTGTACCAGTTCAGCGTCCACGTCTCCGGGGGGAAGGAGGCGAAGGCGTTGTTGCTGAAGGAGGTGACGAGGACGACGACGATCGGCAGCGCCAGGAACAGCAGGATGAGGGTGGCGACGGCGGTCAGGGCGATGCGCCCGATGAGGGATGTGCGCAGCTCCATCATGACGCGCTCCTCTTCCTACGACTGGCGCCCAGCGAGGTCACGAGCTTGACCAGCAGCAGTCCGGCGAAGGTGAGCAGCAGCAGGATGACGCCCTGGGCGGCTGCTCCGTTCCACTGGTTCTCCTTGGTGACCTGCTGGTTGATGAGGGTGGCGATCATCGTCTGGTTGGGTCCGCCCATCAGGGCCGGGGTGATGTAGTAGCCCAGCGAGAGGATGAAGCTCAGCAGACCGGCGCTGGCCAGGCCGGGGGCGACCAGCGGCAGGTACACCCTGCGGAAGATGGTCACACGTCCCGCGCCCATGCTGGACGCGGCCGCGAGCAGCCGCCGGTCCACCCCGCGCATCACCCCGTACAGCAGCAGCACGGTGTAGGGGAGCATCATGGAGGTGGTGCCGATGACCACGCCGAGTTCGTTGTAGAGCAGCTGGAACGGCGTCCCCGGTACCGACATGGCGGTCAGGGTCTCGTTCACCAGGCCCTTGTCGCCGAGCATGATGATCCAGCCGTAGGTGCGCACCAGAGCGCTGACGAAGTGCGGGACGACCACGACCAGCATCGCCAGGCCCGCCAGGATGGGCTTGAGCCGGGTGATCGCCTGGGCCAGGACGAACCCGAAGACCAGGCTCAGCACCGCCGTCTCGGCGGAGATCCGCAGCGTGGTGAACAACACCGACAGGTTCACGCCGGTCAGCGCGTCGGCGTACCAGTGCAGCGTGAACGAGCCGTCGGCGTCCTTCAGACTCAGCAGCAGGGTACTGAAGATCGGGTAGACGAACAGCACCAGCAGGTAGACGACGACCGGCAGGGCGTAGAGGATCCCGACCCGGGTCTTGCGCGAGGCGAGGAGCTTGCGCGGAGGGGCGGGGGTGGTGGCGGTGAGGGCGGCCATGGCTCACCCTGCCTGTTCGTCGGCGAAGAGGTTGACGTCCTCGGGGTCGGCGGTGATTCCGACCCGCTCGCCGGCGACGGGGCCCCGCCCGGCCGGGACCTCCAGGCGCAGCAGCGGCGCGTCGGCGCCGTCGATGCGTACGCCGGCGCGGACCAGGGTGCCCACGTAGGTGGCCGTCTCGACCGTGCCGGTACAGAACCCGTCGTCGGCGGCGCTGGCCCGCAGCCGGCCCGGCTGCACGGCGACCTTCACAGAGGTGCCGGGGGCCAGTTGGTGGCGGCGTGCCTTGAGCAGGCCGCCACTGTTGTCCAGGCGGACCAGGGTGTGCTCGCCGTCGTGCTGCTCGATACGCCCGGGCAGGAAGTTCGCCGCGCCGAGGAAGTCCGCCACGAACGGCGTCCTCGGCCGCTCGAACAGTTCGCGGGGGGTGTCGAACTGCTCGATCAGACCGTTGCGCATCACCGCGATACGGTCCGACATCACCAGCGCCTCTTCCTGATCGTGTGTCACATAGATGACGGTCAGGCCGAGTTCCTGCTGGATGGTCTTGATCTCCACCTGCAGCTGGTCACGCAGCTTCTTGTCGAGCGCACCGAGCGGCTCGTCCATGAGGATGACCGGCGGCCGGTAGACCAGCGCCCGGCACAGGGCGACCCGCTGCTGCTGACCACCGGACAGCTCACGCGGCTTTCGGCCGCCGAACCCGGACAGGCCGGCGATCTCCAGCGTCTCCCCGACACGCCGGCGGATCTCGTCCTTGCTCACGCCGCGCAGCGTCAGCGGGAAAGCGACGTTCTCGTTGACCGTCATGTGGGGGAAGAGCAGGTACTGCTGGAAGACGAAACCAAGCCCCCGCTTCTGCGGCGCGAGGCGTGTGACGTCACGGCCGCCGACGGTGATGGTGCCGGAGTCGGGTTCGCAGAACCCGGCGATCATCATCAGCGTCGTGGTCTTGCCCGA
>NZ_JBEOSZ010000040.1:0-46816 GCF_040303285.1 Streptomyces sp. NPDC096046
GTAACCGAAGCCCGGCTCCAGCGGCTCGATCACGAACCGGGAGCGGAACTCGTCGACGACCTCTTCGGTCAACGAGGGACGCTGAGCAATCAGCATGTGTGGATCAGATCCTTCAGTCGTGGGCGCCCGCTATTTGACACCCGACGTGAGCCGTCCCCGGCACAAAAGGGACGGGTACTGCAAGGGTACGGGCGATACGGCCCCTTTACGGAGCCGTACCGCCCGGCTGTTACATGTGGGGGACAACCCCCACACCCCCGGCCGGAAAGACCGGAGGCACAGCAAGCCCTGGAAGCGCCGGCGTCAGACGCGGCGGCGCTTCGGCGGACGGCAGCCGTTGTGCGGGGTCGGCGTGACGTCCTGGATGGAACCGACCTCGAGGCCCGTGGCCTGCAGGGAGCGGATCGCGGTCTCACGACCGGAACCCGGGCCCTTCACGAACACGTCGACCTTGCGCATGCCGTGCTCCTGGGCGCGGCGGGCAGCCGACTCGGCGGCCATCTGCGCGGCGAACGGCGTGGACTTCCGGGAGCCCTTGAAGCCGACGTGGCCGGCGGAGGCCCAGGAGATCACGTTGCCGGACGGGTCCGTGATCGAGACGATCGTGTTGTTGAACGTGCTCTTGATGTGCGCGTGGCCGTGAGCGACGTTCTTCTTTTCCTTGCGGCGCACCTTCTTGGCAGCGCCCTGACGACCCTTGGGGGGCATCTATAACTCCTACGGGAGGTGGTCGGTCCTACAGCGAAGACCGTGGACAGGCGTCCGCTGTGGACTACTTCTTGCCCGGCTTCTTCTTGCCGGCGATGGCGCGACGCGGTCCCTTGCGGGTACGAGCGTTGGTGCTGGTGCGCTGACCGCGGACGGGCAGGCCACGACGGTGACGCAGACCCTGGTAGGTGCCGATCTCGACCTTGCGGCGGATGTCGGCCTGGATCTCGCGACGGAGGTCACCCTCGGTCTTGATGTTGTTGTCGACGTACTCGCGGATCGCGACCAGCTGCTCCTCGGAGAGGTCACGAACACGGGTGTTCGGGTCCACGCCGGTGGCGGCCAGCGTCTGCTGGGAGAGGGTCCGGCCGATGCCGAACACGTAGGTGAGGGCGATCTCCACGCGCTTTTCGCGCGGGATGTCAACACCGGAAACGCGTGCCATTCAATGGCTCCAGTTACTTGTCGGAGGTCTTCCGCAGAACCGACTCCCAGCCGCCGTACCAGGTACGAACTGGGTCCCCAGCCTCCGAACCGGGGGTGTCAGGCGAACGCTCGTTCCCCTGGGTCCTGCGTATGAACAAATTCAGCTTGCGTCGCGCGAAACCCTGCGATGAATGCAGAGGGATCGGTCGTGCGTCAGCCCTGGCGCTGCTTGTGGCGCGGGTTGTCGCAGATGACCATGACCCGGCCGTGACGGCGGATCACCCTGCACTTGTCGCAGATCTTCTTGACGCTCGGCTTGACCTTCATGGTGAGGTTCTCCGGGTCAGTGCCGGCGGTCCCACCGCACGCGGCGGTGGGGCACAGGCAAGATCTACTTGTAGCGGTAGACGATCCGGCCACGCGTCAGGTCGTACGGAGACAGCTCCACCACGACCCGGTCGTCAGGGAGGATGCGGATGTAGTGCATGCGCATCTTGCCGCTGATGTGTGCCAGGACCTGGTGGCCGTTCTGGAGCTCGACCTTGAACATGGCGTTCGGAAGAGACTCGACGACAGTGCCCTCGATCTCGATGGCACCTTGCTTCTTGGCCACGCTTCGCCCTTCGAATCGACTACCTTGATCGACTCTGTGCTGGCGCATGCAGGCATGCGGGTACACAAGAGCCGACGAGTCAGTCTACGACAGGGCCCTCGGAAACACGAATCGAGAGATCCTGCCCCGCGGGACAGATCCTTAAGCGCACCCCGAAGGGGCGCGAGGCTGTTCGACACGCGGCTCCGCCGCGTGGGCGCGGACAACCCCCTACGCGCCCGCAGCAGCAGACGGCGCTCAGCCCAGCGGATCGGGCGCGGCCACGATTCCCAGCTCGGCGAGCTTCGCCTTGCCCCCGTCGGGACACGTCAGCACCAGCGGGCCCTCCTCCGTCAGCGCGACGGAGTGCTCCCAGTGGGAGGACCAGGTGCCGTCCGTCGTGACGACGGTCCAGTCGTCCTGGAGGACCTCCGTCTTCGGCGTCCCCAGGGACACCATCGGCTCGATCGCGAGGCAGAAGCCGGGCACCAGCTTCGGGCCCTTGCCGCGCCGCCGGTCGACGTAGTTCAGCAGGTGCGGGTCCATGTGCATCTCGGTGCCGATGCCGTGGCCGCCGTAGTCCTCGATGATCCCGTACTTGCCGCCGCCGGGCTTGGGCTGGCGGCGGATGTAGGTCTCGATGGCCCGGGAGACGTCGACCAGGCGGTTGCCCTGCTTCATGGCGGCGATGCCGGCCCACATCGACTCCTCGGTCACCCGGGAGAGCTCGACGAGCTCCGGAGCGTGACCGGAGCCCACGAAGGCCGTGTAGGCCGCGTCGCCGTGCCAGCCGTCGATGATCGCGCCGCAGTCGATGGAGATGACGTCCCCGTCCTTGAGGACGACGTCGTCGGAGGGGATGCCGTGGACGACGACCTCGTTGACCGAGGTGCAGATGGTCGCGGGGAACCCGCCGTAGCCGAGGAAGTTCGGCTTGGCGTTGTGCTCGGCGAGCACCTTGCGCGCGACCTGGTCCAGATCCTTCGTCGTGGCCCCGGGCACGGCGGCCTCACGGGTCGCCGCGTGAATGGCTGCGACCACCAGCCCCGCCTCACGCATCCTGGCGATCTGCTCGGGGGTCTTGATCTGCACCATGGGAGCTACGGCCTTTCTGGACCTTCGGCGACTGCGGACGCCTTCAACGATACGGGGCCGTGCACCCGACCCCGCCCACACAGCAGCCGCGGCCCCCGAGGGGAACCGCGGCCGTAGCTGCGTACGGACGACTACTTGTCGCCCTCGCCACGCTTGAGCGCCTCCATGGCACGCGTCGTGACGTCCTCCACCTTGCCGAGCGCCGAGATCGTGACCACCAGGCCCTGGGCCTTGTAGTAGTCGATGATCGGCTCGGTCTGGGTGTGGTAGACCTCCAGCCGCGTCCGCACGGTCTCCTCGGAGTCGTCGTCCCGCTGGTACAGCTCGCCGCCGCAGACGTCGCAGACGCCGTCCTTGGCCGGCTGCTTGTACGTCACGTGGAAGACGTGCGAGGAGTCGTTGCGGCAGATGCGGCGGCCGGCGATCCGCTTGACGACCTCGTCCTCGGGGACCTCCAGGTCCAGCACCGCGTCGAGCTGCATGCTCTCGGTCTCGAGCAGCTCGTCGAGCGCCTCGGCCTGCGACACGTTGCGGGGGAAGCCGTCCAGCAGGAAACCGTTCTCGGCGTCCGGCTGCTCCATGCGGTCCTTCGCCATGGCGATGGTGACCTCGTCGGGCACCAGGTTGCCCGCGTCCATGTAGGACTTCGCCAGTTTGCCGAGTTCCGTCTGCCGACTGATGTTGGCCCGGAACAGGTCGCCCGTGGAGATGTGCGGGATCGACAGGTTCTGAGCCAGGAACGCGGCCTGCGTTCCCTTACCGGCGCCCGGCGGCCCGACGAGGACGATACGCATCAGCGGAGGAACCCTTCGTAATTGCGCTGCTGGAGCTGGCTCTCGATCTGCTTCACCGTCTCGAGACCGACACCCACGATGATCAGGATGCTCGTCCCGCCGAAGGGGAAGTTCTGGTTTGCCCCGAAACCGGCCAACGCCATCGTTGGCACAAGAGCGATCAGCCCCAAGTACAGCGAACCCGGCCAGGTGATCCGGTTGAGCACGTACGACAGGTACTCAGCGGTCGGTCGGCCAGCCCGGATGCCCGGGATGAAGCCACCATACTTCTTCATGTTGTCCGCGACTTCCTCGGGGTTGAACGAGATGGCCACGTAGAAGAAGGCGAAGAAGATGATCAGGAGGAAGTAGAGGACCATGTGCAGCGGGGCGTCCGGCAGCGCGAGGTTCTTCTCGATCCAGATCTTCCAGCCGGAGTTGCCTCCGGCGAACTGTGCGATCAGCGCCGGGATGTAGAGCAGCGACGACGCGAAGATCACCGGGATGATGCCGGCCTGGTTGACCTTGAGCGGGATGTACGTCGAGGTACCCCCGTAGGACCGACGGCCGATCATGCGCTTCGCGTACTGGACGGGAATCCGGCGCTGAGCCTGCTCGACGAAGACCACCAGGCCGATCACGACGAGGCCGACCAGGACCACCGTGCCGAACTCGATCCAGCCGCCGGCCAGCGAGCCCTGCTCCTTGATCGCCCACAGGGCGGACGGGAAGGTGGCGGCGATCGAGATGAACATCAGGATCGACATGCCGTTGCCGATGCCGCGGTCGGTGATGAGCTCACCGAGCCACATCACCGTCGCCGTGCCCGCGGTCATCGTGATGACCATGGTGATGGTGACGAAGACCGACTGGTCGGGGACGACCTGGCTGGCAACCGAGCAGTTCTGAAACAGGGCGCCGCTGCGGGCGGTGGCGACGAGGCCGGTGCCCTGGAGGATGGCGAGGGCGATCGTCAGGTAACGCGTGTACTGCGTGATCTTCGCCGTACCGGCCTGGCCCTCTTTCTTGAGGGCTTCCAGACGCGGGATCACCACGGTCAGCAACTGCAGGATGATGCTCGCCGTGATGTACGGCATGATGCCCAGGGCGAAGATCGTGATCTGCAGCAGCGCGCCGCCGCTGAACATGTTGACCAGGCCGAAGAGACCCTGGTTGGCCTCGGCCTGGTCGATACAGGTCTGGACGTTCCGGTAGTCGACGCCTGGGATCGGGACGTGTGTACCGACCCGGTAGACCACGATGATGCCGAGCGTGAAGAGCAGCTTCTTGCGCAGGTCGGGCGTCTTGAACGCCCGGGCGAACGCGGTGAGCACGGTGCCTCCTGCGACCCCCGCGCAACTGCGTCAAGGGTGACGGTCTTGAGGTTCGACGAATAGGTAACGGTCAACTGCCGCTCAGAGTGCCCGAAGTGAAGCACCCTGTGAAAAGAGGGCAGTGCAGGCCACCTTACCGGCGAGACTGCCGCCCTAGGAACGACCAACCGGGGATACCCCATATGTGGAGTATCCCCGGCCGGGATCGCTCAGGTCATCGAGATGCCTGTGGTGTTCAGACGAGCTCGGTGACGGAACCGCCGGCGGCGGTGATCTTCTCCTTGGCGGAGCCGGAGACGGCGTCGACCGTCACCTGCAGCGCCACGGAGATCTCGCCCTGGCCGAGGACCTTGACGAGGCTGTTCTTGCGAACGGCACCCTTGGCCACCAGACCCTCGACGGTGACCTCGCCACCCTCGGGGTAGAGCGCGGCCAGCTTGTCGAGGTTCACGACCTGGAACTCGGTCTTGAACGGGTTCTTGAAGCCCTTCAGCTTCGGGAGACGCATGTGGAGGGGCATCTGGCCACCCTCGAAGCGCTCCGGAACCTGGTAACGGGCCTTCGTGCCCTTGGTACCACGACCGGCCGTCTTACCCTTCGACGCCTCACCACGACCCACACGGGTCTTGGCGGTCTTGGCGCCCGGGGCGGGACGGAGGTTGTGGATCTTGAGCGGGTTGTTCTCCGCCATGATCAGTCGACCTCCTCGACCGTCACGAGGTGGCGGACGGTGTGCACCATGCCGCGGAACTCGGGGCGGTCCTCCTTGACGACCTGCGTGTTGATGCCCTTGAGACCAAGGGAACGCAGGGTGTCACGGTGGTTCTGCTTGCTGCCGATGTACGACTTCGTCTGCGTGATCTTGAGCTGAGCCATTACGCAGCACCAGCCCCGGCACGCGCACGCAGCAGAGCCGCGGGAGCGACGTCCTCGAGCGGCAGACCACGGCGGGCCGCGATCTCCTCGGGACGCTGCAGACCCTTCAGGGCCTCCACGGTCGCGTGCACGATGTTGATCGCGTTCGACGAGCCGAGCGACTTCGACAGGATGTCGTGCACACCGGCGCACTCGAGCACGGCACGCACCGGACCACCGGCGATAACGCCGGTACCGGGGGAAGCAGGCTTGAGCAGGACGACGCCCGCGGCCTTCTCGCCCGTGATCGGGTGCGGGATGGTGCCCTGGATGCGGGGGACCTTGAAGAAGTGCTTCTTGGCCTCCTCAACACCCTTGGCGATGGCGGCCGGCACCTCCTTGGCCTTGCCGTATCCGACACCCACGGTGCCGTCACCGTCGCCCACCACGACCAGCGCGGTGAAGCTGAAGCGACGACCACCCTTCACAACCTTGGCGACGCGGTTGATCGCGACGACGCGCTCAACGTAAGCGGTCTTCTCGGCGGCAGCTGCGCCGCCGTCACGGCCCTTCCGGTCCCGCCGCTCGCCGCCACCGGCACCGCCACCGCGGCGCTGGGGTCCAGCCATTGGAATTACCTCTCTCTGTTTCCGCTAGCTACGCGCCAACGTTTTGTCGCTGACGCGACGGGCGACTCAGAACTTGAGTCCGGCCTCGCGGGCGGCGTCCGCCAGGGCGGCGATGCGCCCCGCGTACTGGTTACCACCACGGTCGAACACGACGGCCTCGACACCGGCGGCCTTGGCGCGCTCGGCGACCAGGGCGCCGACCTGCTTGGCCTGCGCGGACTTGTCGCCCTCGCCACCGCGGATCGAGGTGTCCAGGGTGGACGCCGACGCCAGGGTGTGACCCTTGATGTCGTCGATCACCTGGGCCACGATGTGGCGGTTCGAGCGGGTAACGACCAGACGCGGACGCTCCGCCGTACCGTTGATGTGCTTACGGATCCGGATGTGGCGGCGCTTGATCGCGGCGCGCTTGTAGGCGTCGCCCTTGAGGATCTTCTGTCCGTATGCCATGGCTTACTTACCCGCCTTTCCGACCTTGCGGCGGATGACTTCGCCCTCGTACTTGACGCCCTTGGCCTTGTACGGGTCGGGCTTGCGCAGCTTGCGGATGTTGGCCGCGACCTCACCGACCTTCTGCTTGTCGATGCCCTCGACCGAGAAACGGGTCGGGGACTCCACCTTGAAGGTGATGCCCTCGGGGGCCTCGACCAGGATCGGGTGGCTGTAGCCGAGGGAGAACTCCAGGTTGGAGCCCTTGGCCACGACACGGTAACCGACACCGCTGATTTCGAGCTTCTTGACGTATCCCTGGGTCACACCGGTGATCATGTTCGCCACCAGCGTGCGGGACAGGCCGTGCAGGGCCTTGCTCTGCCGCTCGTCGTTGGGCCGCAGCACCTGAAGGGTGCCGTCCTCGGCCTTCGCGATGTCGATCGGCGCGATGACGGTGTGGGTCAGTTCGCCCTTGGGGCCCTTGACCGCGACCGTACGGCCGTCGATGGTGACGTCCACGCCGGCGGGAACCGGGATGGGGAGCTTGCCGATACGCGACATTGCTGTCTCTCCTCCGTTCCCGAATTACCAGACGTAGGCGAGGACTTCCCCACCCACGCCCTTCTTCTGCGCCTGCTTGTCGGTCAGGAGCCCGTGGGACGTGGAGATGATCGCCACGCCCAGGCCGCCCAGAACCTTCGGCAGATTGGTGGACTTCGCGTACACCCGGAGACCGGGCTTCGAGATCCGCTTGATGCCCGCGATGGAGCGCTCACGGTTGGGGCCGAACTTCAGCTCCAGGACGAGGTTCTTGCCGACCTCGGCGTCCTCGACCTTCCAGCCCGTGATGAAGCCCTCCTGCTGGAGGATCTCCGCGATGTGCGACTTGATCTTGGACGCCGGCATCGTCACGGAGTCGTGGTACGCCGAGTTCGCGTTCCGCAGACGCGTCAGCATGTCTGCGATCGGATCAGTCATGGTCATGAATTGGCCTGTGGCCTCTCTCGCCGGGGTTTCCTGGTGCGCCATCCCTCTCCCCGATCCGAGACGGGACGGGTGCGGCGCGGTGGACCTACGGCGTAGTAAGTCGTAAGGGCGGCGGCAGACGCCCAACCCCACAAGCCTAAGGCATGTGGGCTGGACGTCCTGCCGCCCCGGATGCTTACCGAGAGTCCTGCAAATCCCTTAAAAGGGGGATTACCAGGAGCTCTTGGTCACGCCCGGCAGCTCGCCGCGGTGAGCCATCTCACGAAGGCACACACGGCACAGGCCGAACTTGCGGTACACGGAGTGCGGGCGGCCGCAGCGCTGGCAGCGGGTGTAGCCACGCACACCGAACTTGGGCTTGCGAGCAGCCTTAGCGATCAGAGCCTTCTTCGCCATCTCGCTCACGCCTCCTTGAAGGGGAAGCCGAGGTGACGAAGGAGCGCGCGGCCCTCAGCGTCGTTGGTCGCCGTGGTCACCACGGTGATGTCCATACCCCGGGTGCGGTCGATCTTGTCCTGGTCGATCTCGTGGAACATGACCTGCTCCGTGAGACCGAAGGTGTAGTTGCCACGGCCGTCGAACTGCTTGGGGGACAGGCCGCGGAAGTCGCGGATGCGCGGCAGCGCGAGCGACAGGGTGCGGTCCAGGAACTCCCACATGCGGTCGCCACGGAGCGTGACGTGGGCACCGATCGGCTGGCCCTCACGCAGCTTGAACTGCGCGATGGACTTGCGAGCCTTGGTGACGGCCGGCTTCTGACCGGTGATCGTGGTGAGGTCGCGGATGGCGCCCTCGATCAGCTTGGAGTCGCGGGCGGCGTCGCCCACACCCATGTTGACCACGATCTTGACGAGACCGGGGATCTGCATGACGTTCTCGTACTTGAACTCGTCGCGCAGCTTGCCCGTGATCTCGTCGCGGTACTTCTGCTTCAGACGCGGAGTGGTGGTGGTAGCCATCAGATGTCCTCACCCGTCCGCTTGGCAACGCGGATCTTGTTGCCTTCGTCGTCGAAGCGGTAACCGACGCGGGTCACGACCTTGTTGCCGTCCTTCTCCACGACCAGCTGGACGTTGGAGACGTGGATCGGCGCCTCGGTGGTGACGATGCCGCCGGCCTGCGAACCGCGAGCCGTCGGACCGGCCTTGGTGTGCTTCTTGACCCGGTTGACACCCTCGACCAGGACGCGGTCCTCACGGGGGAAGGCCGCGATGACCTTGCCCTGCTTGCCCTTGTCCTTACCGGTGATGACCTGGACCAGGTCGCCCTTCTTGATCTTCATGCTTACAGCACCTCCGGCGCGAGCGAGATGATCTTCATGAACTTCTTCTCGCGCAGCTCCCGGCCGACCGGGCCGAAGATACGGGTGCCACGAGGGTCGCCGTCGTTCTTGAGGATGACGGCGGCGTTCTCGTCGAAGCGGATGTACGAGCCGTCCGGACGGCGGCGCTCCTTGACGGTGCGAACGATGACCGCCTTGATGACGTCACCCTTCTTCACGTTGCCACCGGGGATCGCGTCCTTGACGGTGGCGACGATGACGTCACCGATACCCGCGTAGCGGCGACCGGAGCCACCGAGCACACGGATGCAAAGGATCTCCTTCGCACCAGTGTTGTCGGCGACACGCAGTCGCGACTCCTGCTGGATCACGTCTATCTCCTGATTGTCTGCCGGTTCCCGGGGCGGAGCGCGAAGGACTCACGCTTCGCCCCGAGCCTGGCGGAACGATGCCTAGGGGGTCCCCCTAGGAGGGATGTGCTTGCCGTTGGAATTCCCTGGCGGGAATTACTTGGCCTTCTCGAGGATCTCGACGACGCGCCAGCGCTTGGTCGCGGACAGCGGCCGGGTCTCCATGAGGAGGACACGGTCGCCGACACCCGCGGCGTTCTGCTCGTCGTGGGCCTTGAGCTTGCTCGTACGGCGGATGACCTTGCCGTACAGCGCGTGCTTGACGCGGTCCTCGACGGCGACGACGACGGTCTTGTCCATCTTGTCGCTGACGACCAGACCCTCGCGGGTCTTGCGGAAACCGCGGTCCGTCTTGGTCTCTTCAGTCACGTTGCTCTCGCTCATCAGGCGCTCTCCACCGTCTCGATGCCCAGCTCGCGCTCACGCATCAGGGTGTAGATCCGCGCGATGTCCTTGCGGACGGCCTTGAGCCGACCGTGGTTCTCGAGCTGACCCGTCGCCGCCTGGAAGCGGAGGTTGAACAGCTCTTCCTTGGCCTCGCGGAGCTTGGCAAGGAGCTCCTCGTTGCCCAGCTCGCGCAGCTCGGACGCCTTGGTACCGGCCGACATCACGCTTCACCTGCCTCGCGCTTGACGATCTTGCACTTCATCGGCAGCTTGTGAGCCGCACGGGTCAGGGCCTCGCGCGCGATCTTCTCGTTGGGGTACGACAGCTCGAACATCACGCGTCCGGGCTTGACGTTGGCGATCCACCACTCAGGAGAACCCTTACCGGAACCCATGCGGGTCTCGGCGGGCTTCTTGGTGAGGGGGCGGTCCGGATAGATATTGATCCAGACCTTGCCGCCACGCTTGATGTGGCGGGTCATGGCGATACGAGCGGCCTCGATCTGACGGTTCGTCACATACGCCGGGGTCAGCGCCTGGATGCCGTACTCGCCGAACGCGACCTCAGTACCACCCTTGGCCATACCACTGCGCTTGGGGTGGTGCTGCTTGCGGTGCTTGACCCTACGGGGGATCAGCATGTCGGTCAGGCCTCCGTTCCGGTGCTCTCAGCCGGAGCGGCAGCGGGAGCGTCGGCCTTGGGGGCCTCGGCAGCCGGAGCCTGCTGCGGCTTACGACCGCGCCCGCCACGCTCGCCACCACGGCCACCACGGGCCGGGCGGTCAGCGCCACCACGGGCCGGGCGGTTACCCGCACGGGCGGCGGCGTTCTCGGCGCGGACCTCGGCGATGTTCTTGACGTCGCCCTTGTAGATCCAGACCTTCACACCGATGCGGCCGAAGGTCGTCTTGGCCTCGAAGAAGCCGTAGTCCACGTTCGCGCGGAGCGTGTGCAGGGGCACACGGCCCTCGCGGTAGAACTCCGAGCGGGACATCTCGGCGCCACCGAGGCGGCCACCGCACTGGATCTTGATGCCCTTGGCGCCGGCCTTCATCGTGCCCTGCATGCTCTTACGCATGGCGCGACGGAAGGAGACGCGGGAGGAGAGCTGCTCGGCGACGGCCTGGGCAACCAGCTGAGCGTCGGTCTCGGGGCTCTTGACCTCGAGGATGTTCAGCTGGACCTGCTTGCCCGTGAGCTTCTCGAGGTCACCGCGGATGCGGTCGGCCTCGGCGCCGCGGCGGCCGATGACGATGCCCGGACGCGCGGTGTGGATGTCCACCCGCACGCGGTCACGGGTGCGCTCGATCTCGACCTTGGAGATGCCGGCGCGCTCCATGCCGGACGTCATCATCCGGCGGATGGCGACGTCTTCCTTGACGTAGTCCTTGTACAGCTTGTCGGCGTACCAACGCGACTTGAAGTCGGTCGTGACACCGAGCCGGAACCCGTGCGGGTTTACCTTCTGGCCCATTACCGGGTTCCTTCCTTGCTGCTGACGACCACGGTGATGTGGCTGGTCCGCTTGCGGATCCGGTAGGCACGGCCCTGGGCGCGCGGACGGAACCGCTTCAGGGTCGGGCCCTCGTCGACGTACGCCTCGGAGATGTAGAGGCTGTCGACATCGGTGTGGTCGTAGTTGTGCGCGGCGTTGGCGATGGCGCTGTCCAGCACCTTGCCGACCGGCACGCTCGCGGCCTGCGGGGCGAAACGCAGGACCGCCTGAGCCTCCGTGGCGTTGAGGCCACGGATGAGGTCCACCACACGGCGGGCCTTCATGGGCGTGACGCGGATGTACCGCGCCTGGGCCCTGGCTTCCATGGTTGTCCTTCCAGTGTCTGTCATGGTCATTCCACCCCGCGCTTAGCGGCGCTTCGACTTCCGGTCGTCCTTGACGTGACCCCGGAAGGTGCGGGTCGGCGAGAACTCGCCGAGCTTGTGGCCGACCATCGACTCGGTGACGAACACCGGAATGTGGGTCTTGCCGTTGTGCACCGCGAGCGTGTGGCCGAGCATGGCCGGCACGATCATCGAGCGACGGGACCAGGTCTTGATGACGTTCTTGGTGCCGGCTTCGTTCTGGGCGTCCACCTTCTTGATCAGGTGGTCGTCGACGAAGGGCCCCTTCTTCAAGCTACGAGGCATCTCAACCCGTCCTTAGCGCTTCTTGTTCGTCTTGCGGCGGCGGACGATGTACTTGTTCGACGCCTTCTTGGGCGAACGAGTACGGCCTTCCTTCTTGCCCCAGGGGGACACCGGGTGACGACCACCCGAGGTACGGCCCTCGCCACCACCGTGCGGGTGGTCCACCGGGTTCATGACCACACCACGCACGGTCGGGCGAACGCCCAGCCAACGCTTACGGCCCGCCTTACCCCAGTTGATGTTGCTCTGTTCGGCGTTGCCCACCTCACCGACGGTGGCGCGGCAGCGCACGTCGACCAGGCGGATCTCACCGGACGGCATGCGCAGGTGGGCCATGGAGCCCTCCTTCGCGAGCAGCTGCACGGAGGCGCCGGCGGAGCGGGCGAACTTCGCGCCGCCGCCCGGACGCAGCTCGATGGCGTGCAGCGTGGTACCGACCGGGATGTTGCGCAGGGCAAGGTTGTTGCCCGGCTTGATGTCGGCCCCGGGACCGTTCTCGACACGGTCACCCTGCTGCAGGTTGCGCGGGGCGAGGATGTAGCGCTTCTCGCCGTCGGCGTAGTGCAGCAGCGCGATGCGCGCGGTGCGGTTGGGGTCGTACTCGATGTGCGCGACCTTCGCCGGCACGCCGTCCTTGTCGTGACGACGGAAGTCGATCACGCGGTAGGCGCGCTTGTGGCCACCACCCTGGTGGCGGACGGTCACACGACCGGAGTTGTTACGGCCACCCTTGCTGTGCAGGGGGCGGACCAACGACTTCTCCGGCGTGGACCGCGTGACCTCGACGAAGTCGGCGACGCTCGAGCCACGACGGCCCGGCGTAGTCGGCTTGTACTTGCGGATTCCCATTTCTCAGTCCTCGTCCGATATCGGACGATCCGGACCGCCCTCAGGCGGTCGGACCGCCGAAGATGTCGATACGGTCGCCCTCTGCGAGGGTCACGATCGCGCGCTTGGTGGACGCGCGCTGGCCGAAGCCCGTGCGGGTCCGCTTGCGCTTGCCCTGGCGGTTGATCGTGTTGACCCCGGTGACCTTGACCGAGAAGACCGACTGCACGGCCTGCTTGATCTGGGTCTTGTTGGCGTTCGGGGCGACGATGAACGTGTACTTGCCCTCGTCGAGGAGCGCGTAGCTCTTCTCTGAGACGACCGGCTTGAGCAGCACGTCACGGGGGTCCGTGAAGGACTTGCTCAGCGGGGTCTCGACGGTGTTCTTGCCCTCGGCGGCGTGGCGGCGCGCCTTGGCGACGCGCGCGGCCTTGGCCTTCTTCGCCGCCTTGGAGGCGATAGCGGGGTGACGGATAGCCATCAGACCTCGCTCCCTTCGGTGTCATTGGCCTTCGGGCCGGACACGAAGGACTCGAAGGCGGCCTTGGTGAAGACCACGTCGTCCGAGACGAGAACGTCGTACGTGTTCAGCTGGCCCGGCTCCAGGATGTGGACCTGGGGCAGGTTGCGGGCGGACAGCCACGCGGCCTCGTCGGCGCGGTCGATGACCAGGAGCAGGTTCTTGCGCTCCGAGATCTTGCCGAACAGCGTCCGAGCGGCCTTCGTCGACGGGTTCTCACCCTCGACGACGCCGGAGACGACGTGGATGCGGTTGTGGCGGGCCCGGTCGGTGAGGGCGTGACGCAGCGCGGCAGCCTTCATCTTCTTGGGCGTCCGCTGCGAGTAGTCACGCGGCACGGGACCGTGCACGACGCCACCACCGGCGAACTGCGGCGCGCGGGTCGAACCCTGACGGGCGCGACCGGTGCCCTTCTGGCGGTACGGCTTCCTGCCACCGCCGCGGACCTCGCCACGGGTCTTGGTCTTGTGCGTGCCCTGACGGGCCGCGGCCAGCTGCGCGACGACGACCTGGTGGATCAGCGGGATGCTGACCTTCTCGACGTCGAAGATCTCCGCGGGGAGCTCGACGGAACCGGCCTTGTCGCCCGCCGGCGAAAGGATGTCAACAGTGCTCATTACCTCAGGCCCCCTTGGCCGCGGTGCGGACCAGGACGAGGCCGCCGTTCGGACCGGGAACCGCGCCCTTGATGAGCAGCAGACCCTTCTCCGCGTCAACGGCGTGGACGGTCAGGTTCTGGGTGGTGACCCGCTCGTTGCCCATGCGACCCGCCATGCGGAGCCCCTTGAACACACGGCCCGGGGTGGCGCAGCCACCGATGGAACCGGGGGAGCGGTGCTTGCGCTGGGTGCCGTGTCCGGCGCCGAGGCCCTTGAAGTTGTGACGCTTCATGACACCGGCGAAGCCCTTGCCCTTGCTCTTGCCGGTCACGTCGACCTTGATGCCGGCCTCGAACACCTCAGCGGTGATCTCCTGGCCGAGGGTGTACTCGCTGGCGTCAGCGGTACGGATCTCGACGAGGTGGCGGCGGGGAGTGACGTCGGCCTTGGCGAAGTGGCCCTTGAGGGGCTTGTTCACCTTGCGCGGGTCGATCTCGCCGAACGCGATCTGGACGGACTCGTAGCCGTCGCTGTCGTTCGTGCGGACCTGGGTGACGACGTTGGGGCCGGCCTTGACGACGGTGACCGGGACGACACGGTTGTTCGCGTCCCACACCTGCGTCATGCCGAGCTTCTCGCCCAGGATGCCCTTGATCTGCTTAGCCATCGTTCAGATCACCGGCCTCAGAGCTTGATCTCGATGTCGACACCGGCCGGGAGGTCGAGTCGCATCAGAGAGTCAACGGTCTTGGGGGTCGGGTCGAGGATGTCGATCAGGCGCTTGTGCGTGCGCATCTCGAAGTGCTCGCGCGAGTCCTTGTACTTGTGCGGCGACTTGATGACGCAGTACACGTTCTTCTCAGTGGGCAGCGGCACCGGGCCCGCGACCGACGCACCAGTGCGAGTCACCGTCTCGACGATCTTCTTCGCCGAAGAGTCGATGACCTCGTGGTCGTAGGCCTTGAGCCGGATGCGGATCTTCTGTCCCGCCATGGCTACTAGTAGTCCTGTCTCTCGTAACGCTCTGGAACCCGGTGTTCACTTCGTTCTCTCCGACCCACGCGGTCGGGCGTGTCGCTCTTCCGCTGACACAGATGTCCCTTGTTCGAACATCCCTCCAGGGATTGCGCACGGCCCTTCCGGAACCGCAGACCGGGACCTAGAAGGCCACCGGGTGCCTGGTCGGTGCCGCACTGACACTTCCCGGAAGATTCCCGTACGTCCGCCCCAGCGCTGCCGTGGTGGCAGTTAGGGCGACGAGTACTGTGGGACTCGCTTCCGGTCCCCCCGGCGGGAGGCGCGCAGCATCAACACTCGACCGAGCAACTCGGACAGTCTGCCATATGGGGCAGGGCCGACGCCAATCGAGCCGAGGAGAATACCCCGGGGGTGACGTAGGTCAAACGCCCGGCCGGACGGGCCGTGTCGTTCAGCGTCGCGGCTGCGCCGCGGACCAGGCCCTCTCGGCGAGTCGCTCGCACACCGGATGTTGCGGATCTGATGCCCACGTTGGCGTCAGAGCCACTCCCCCTCGTCGTCCTGCTCGCCCGTGCCGTACCCGCGCATCACGACCACCAGCTGAACGGGCGCTTCGGTGTCGTCATGCTTGACGCCGGCCAGGAGGACCTTGTCCGAGATCCGCCAAGCGGTGTGGTCGATGTAGTCCGCGCCGTCCGTGAGGTCCTCGTCCACGGTCTCGAGTCGCGCTCCGAGCGAACCCGATTCCAGCTGGGCGACCACACGAGGAAGCTCGGCGGACGCGGCGTCGTACAGGTCGTCGATGTAGGTGTCCGGATCAGGCCGTTCGTCTTCGACCTCCCGGTACCAGAGCGTGAACTCCACCTCCACCGGACCGTCGCCCTGAATCCAGGCGTGCGCGTCGCCGCGCCGCCAAGTCGTCGCCCACTGCTTCGCCTCATTCCTGCGCTCGCCTTCCCACCCCGAGGCTTCGAGAACGGCGGCCGCCGCCGGGCCGGTGAGTTCGTCGAGTTCGGACAGCTGACCCAGTTCCGCGCTTACGTCAACCATTTACTCATTCCGCTCATACCATTGCCGGGCACATGAAAGACCGACAGCGTACCATTTGCCATCGCTTCCGGGAAATGCGTGCCGAGCACTTCCCGGAAATGAGCAGCGCCCGCCTCATTTGAAATGGCGTAACACACACCCTTTCCGGCCAGTTCCTCATTCATCTGCAGGAGCTTGGCGGCCTGATCAGTGATCTTTTTTTCGTTGTAGAAAGAGCTTTCAGGATTGTAGGCGGACTTGGCCCACTCGCTCTCCCGCCCTCCGGTGAACTTGGCTTCCATGATCCAGCCGTTCGTAGGACCGCCGTCCATGTGCACCGCCCGGCCGTCGGAGAGCTTCCAGATCTGTTCGTAGTCCACGCCGGACACGACACGCTGATACCTGAACGAAGGACGCTTCAGCATCTTGTCGGTCAGCCAGGCGAGCCCCTTGAAGGTGGGGCAGGACTGGAGCCCCAGAGGGTCGGACCAGACCAGCGGGTTGACCACGTACGCGTAGTGGTCGGGGCCGGCCGCGAGTCCCAGCGGGTCAGGCGATATGTAGCGGGCCGTATGCGGGTCGTAATAGCGGAAACAGTTGTAGTGGAGTTCGCTCTCGACATCGAAGTACTGGCCGGGGAACCGAAGACGGCAGTCCTCCTCCGGCGTATACGTACTTTCTTGCACGCCCCACAGTTGCGATCTGTTCTTCCAGGTCGTCGCACCGTCCGGCGAGAGCATTTCCAGCGGACTTCCCGCGAGATCGCTCACAATGAGCCGGAATCTCCGGTCGATTTCGTCCTGCGGGGCATCGCCAAGCCCCTCGTTGCGACTCTGGGCTATTGCCCGGTGACTGTCAGGCGAGTATTCCCAGGATATGGTGGTGCGGTTACCGGAACCGGAGTCGCGGATCTCCTCTGCCAGCCGGGTGCCGTCCCAGACGAAGAACACGGCCTCGGTGACCTCTCCAGACGGGCCCAGGCGCTCTTTGGATATGCGGCGCCCCAGAGGGTCGTAGGTGTAGCGCCAGGTCGTACCGTCCGGGGTGACGAGGCCGGTCAGCCGGTCTTCGGAGTTCCAGGCGTAGGTCCAGCTCTTCCGGAGGCCTGAGAGGGTCCTCCGCGTCCGTCGGACCACCCGGCCCTGGGCGTCGTATGCGTAGCTGGTGCGGCCGGCCCTCGTCAGCCGGTTTCCGGAGTACTCGTATCGCCGTGCGGACTCATGTCCTCCGGGGCCTTCTCCCTGCTCGCGATGGGAGGAGACCAGCCGTCCGCAAGAGTCGTACGCATAGGTCTCGCTCCACGACTGCGCGCGGACACTGGTGGCCCGGCCCTTCGCGTCCAGCCCGTAGCGTTTCCTGCCCTCCTGGGCGTCGATCGTCTCGACAGGACCGGCCGCGGAGTGGACGTAGTCGTGGTCCACGGATGTCGTCCCCGGAGCGGCTTGGTGCGCAGTGCCGGCCGAGAGGACCATCTGCTTGCGCATCCGGTGCATCTCGTCCCACTCCTGTCGCACCGACAGCGCCTTGTCCAACCGGATTCCGGTCTCCCTGCCCGCGGCATCGTGTGCGAAGCGCAGGGAATGGTCGAAGGCTGCCAGCTCCTGTGGCAGCCCATCCGGGGCGTAGGACCAGCTGCTCAATGCTCCGGACGGAGTGAGACGCGTGGTACGCCGACCGGCAAGGTCATAGCGGAACGTGGTGGTCCGCCCGTTGACGGTTTCCTCCGTGACACGGCCGTACTCGTCATGCTTGTAGGCGAGGCGGGCTCCGGACGACAGCGCTTCCTTCAGCAGCCCGGCATCGTCGTAGCGGAACACGGTGGTCGAGTCCCCGACTCGCTTCTCGACGATGTTGCCGACCGCGTCACGGGCGTAGTCGACCGTTTCCCCGGCACCGTTGACCTGCCGGACCAGACGGCCCACCTCGTCGTGGACATAAGTGAGCGAACGCCCGTCGAAGTCCCGCTCGGCGACGAGCTGTCCCGCCGCGTCATATGCATAGCTCCAGGTCAGGCCAAGGGGGTTGGTGACTGCGGTGAGCCGAAGTTCGGTGTCGTGGTCGAAGCGGAGAGTCGCACCCGCGGGATCGGTTCTGCTCACCAGGAGGTCGAAGTGCGTGTACGTCGAACGGGTGGTCGCGCCCGCGCCGTCGGTGTGCGCGAGGAGGTTCCCCTCCGCATCCCAAGTCCAGGACTCCACGCTCCCGTCGGCCGCGATTCTCTGCCGCCTCCTGCCCTCCGGGGTCCAGGAGATGCGGGTGACGCCCGCCAGCGGCTCCGTCACGGTCTCGATGCGGCCGAACGCGTCCCGGGAGTATGCGACGACCGCACCGGTGGCCCTCGTGACCCTCAGCGGAAGACCGGCGGCGTCGGTGACCAAGGACACGGTCGAACCCAAAGGGTCGGTGATGGCCGTGAGGGCTCCGCCGGGACCGTAACTGAAACGGGTCTCCGCGCCCTGCGGCTCTACCACGGACGTACGGTTCCCCCGCTCGTCGTAGGTGTAGGTGCGCACCGCTCCGTCGCCACCGATGGTCAGGACGGGGAGGTGCCACTGGTTGTACTCGGCACTGGCCCGGCGGCCGTCGGGACCCGTGATTGAGGTGACGTTGCCGGCTTCGTCGTAGGTGTACGCCGTCTCGCGACCCACCGGGTCGACCTGCTTGAGGAGCCGTCCGTGACGGTCCCATTCGAGCGTCTCCTGCCGCCCGAGGGGGTCGGTCACGCGGACGAGCTGCAGGTATTCGTTGTACTCGTACCGAAGAGTGTTGCCCAGCGAGTTGGTGTACGTCGTGCGGCGCTGCCCGGTGTCGTAGGCGATGAGGCAGTTCAGGAACCCGTCGGCGCCCTGTCCCGCCACGCAGCGGTCCTCGCTGTCGTATGTGAAGCGGTACCAACTGCCGTTGCGGTCGGTCCAGGAGACGATGCGCGCGGTCGTCGTACTCGAGCCGGAACGGCAGCCCGGAGGAGTTGTAGATCTCGGTGAGGTTCCTGTCGGGTGAGTACGCGTAGCGCAGCAGTGTGGTGGCGCCGCCGTCAGCGGTGCTGTCAACTCCGGGAGCTCGTGGCCCATCAGGCCGTCTGGCCATGGTGATGAACGCGGCGTTCTGGTCCCAGAGTCCGTCGGCGCGGTCGATGTGGCGAGGTTGCTGGACGAGGGTGACCGCGATCAGTTGCCTGGCAGTGGCGAACCGGGCGGGGGCTGTCCCCACCCCCGCCCTCCAGCCCACCGGATGGCTCGCCCCCGCTCCCCCAGGCACCGTAAGGGCACCGACCACACAGCAGGGGGACCCATCGTGCGCACCACCACCGCCACCGCCCTCACCCTGGCCCTCGCCGCAGCAGCCGCAGTGCCCGCCACGGCCGCCTCCACCCCCGGCAGGCTGGGCACCGACGGCCTCTGGCGCATGGACGGCTACGGCACCGTCCTCTCCCTCGACGGCGACACCCTCCAGGAGTTCCAGACGACATCCGTCAGCTGCCTCAAGGGTGACGGTGCTCGGCGGACCGGCCCCGGCACGTACGCGACCGCCGACGGCACCACCTTGACCATCCGGCCCGGCCCCGGCGGGAACCACGCCACCCTGGGCTTCGACACCTCGGTCGGACACCGCTCGCTGCGGCGGATCCAGGAACTGCCGGCCGACTGCACCCGCCCCACCCCCGAGGACCCCCGCGCTGCCTTCGACGTCTTCTGGCACTCGTTCGCCGAGAACTACCCCTTCTTCGCCGCGAAGGGCGTCGACTGGCAGGCCCTGAGGGGCCGTTACCGGCCCGAGGTGCACGCGGACACCACCCGCAAGGAGCTCTTCGGCATCTTCAGCGACATGGTGCGGCCTCTGTACGACGCCCATGTCGCCGTCCGGGACGGGGACCAGGTCTTCGCCCAGGTTCGCCCGGGCACCCAACCGCCCAGCGAGGAACTGGACACCAAGGTCAAGAAGTTCATCACCGAACGCGACCTCAAGAACGCCTCCTATCGCCAGGACTTCGCCAACGGCCGCATCACCTACGCCGACCTGCCCGGCCGCGCCGCCGGCCAGGGCTACCTCCGCATCTCCGGCTTCGGCGGGTACGCCCAGGACGGCGCCCCCTGTCCCGTCCACCTCGCCGAATTCGACAAGGCCCTGGACACGATCCTCACCCCCGAGCGCACTCAGCTGCTCAAGGGCCTGATCATCGACCTGCGCATCAACGGCGGCGGCTCCGACGCCCTCGGCATCCACCTCGCCGAACGCCTCACGGACAAGCCCTACGTCGCCTACGCCAAGCGCGCCCGCAACCACCCCACCGACCCGGACCGGCACACCCGCCCCGAGCCCATCCGGGGCCTGCCGGCCGACGGGCCCCGCTACACCGGGCCCATCGCCGTACTGACCTCGGGCACGACCGTCAGCGCGGGTGAGACCTTCACGCAGGCCCTGATCGACCGTCCGGGCGGCACCGTTCGCGTCGGGCAGCCGACCCAGGGTGTCTTCTCCGACGTCATGCAGCGCACCCTGCCCAACGGCATGACGGCGATCCTCCCGAACGAGGAGTTCCTGAACCGGTCGGGCCGGACCTACGACGGCACGGGCATCCCGCCCCACCTGACCGAACCGGTCTTCACGAAGGAGGAGTTCGCCAAGAAGCGAGACTCGGCGTTCGACCGCGCGGTGAGGGTCCTGAGGAACGAGGACTAGACGAAGGCCACGAAGTCCGACCAGGCCTCCGGTGTGAGCGCGAGCCGGGGGCCCTGGGTGGCGTGCTTTGAGTCGCGGACGTGGATGGTGTGGGGGGCTATGGCGATCTCGACGCAGGAGTTGCCGTCCGTGCCACTGCTGTAGCTGCTCTTGAACCAGGCCAGTTCGGAGGTATCCCCGGCAGAAGCGTTGCGGATCATGTTTCTCCCAGCACTTGCTCGATGAAGGCCAGCGACTCCCGAGGGGAGAGAGCCTGCGCACGGATGGTGCCATACCGCAGCTCAAGGATGCGGAGTTGCTTGGGATCACTGGTCGGCCGTCCACTGAACGCTCCGTCGGAGCGACCCACCGCCGTACCGTCCGGGAACTTCAGCAGCTCGATCTTGCCGTCCACCCCGGGGTGAGCATCCGTCTCGGTCGGCATGATCTGAAAGATCACGTTGCGCAAGCGGCCCACCTCCAACAGCCGTTCGAGCTGTTGTCGCCACACCATTGTGCCCCCGACCCGTCGACGCAGCACCGCCTCCTCCAGGACGTAGTGCACCGACGGGGCAGGGTCTCGTTGGAAGACCGACTGCCGGGCCATGCGGGCAGCAACCATCCGTTCCACGTCGTCCGGCGCGTACGGCGGCTGCGCTGCCTCGAACAAGGCCCGCGCATGCTCCGGGGTCTGCAACAAGCCATGGACGCTGTTGCACTCATACACCCCGATCTCCACCGCTTGCCCCTCCAGCTTGGCAAGCTCCCGCACCTTCTTGGGATACCGGACCTTCTTCACGTCCTCCCAGGCCGCCGCAACCAGCCCACCCGCCCCCAGCACCTCATCAGCCCTGACGAGATAGTCCTGCCGGGGAATCCGCTTCCCGCCCTCGATCTTGTAGACCATGTCCTCGCCGTACCCCACGGCCGTCCCGAACTCGGCGGCCCGCATCCCCACCGCCTCACGCCGCAACTTCAGCTGCCGCCCGACCGTGGCGATGACCGCGACGCCCCACTCGTCGTCCGGGTCCACCTCCCAACCCGGCTCGTCCGCCTCGCCCTTGAGCCGCCCCGCGTCCGCCTCGACCGTCATCCCGCACCCTTCCTCCGTCGTACGACCGTGCCCGGCGCCCTACTCGTACACCCGCCCCCGACAGCCCGGACAGCACCGGACAAGCTCCGGACAGTCACCGTACGCACTCGCCGAGTAACTGTTCACGGTAAGCGCGGACGGTCACGCTGAGTGACGTGAAGCAGAACTCCCCCGAACTCCGCACTCCTGTCCGCAACTTCAGCCTCCAGCTGTCCCCCACCCCGCGCGGGGCCCGCCTGGCGCGTCTCCTCGCCACGGAACAACTGCGCTCCTGGGGACTGCCGCTGGACCCGGCGCGGCAGGTCATCGCCGAGTTGTCGAACAACGCCGCGACGCACGGCCGCGCCCCCGGCCGTGACTTCCGCCTGCTCCTCTACGTCGTCGCCGGCACCCTCCGCGTCGAGGTGACGGACACCCGCGCCGACCGGCTGCCGCCGGCACGACCCGGCCTGGGTCTCCTCCTGGTCGACGCGCTCGCCGATCGCTGGGGCGTCACCCGGGGGCTGCCGCCCCGCAAGACCGTCTGGGCCGAGATCGACCTCGCGCCGGAGCCTGAAAACCCGCACTCCGGCGGCACAGGCGCCCTCCTCAAAAAACCACAAGGGTGAAAGGACCTGACCAAACCCCACCCCTCCTCCCAGCCTCAGGGCCGCCTCACCCTCACGAGTGAACATCGCCAACTCAGCTGGATTCCGGGGCCCTTGCCTGCCCTACGCTCAGCGCAACACAACCGCAGACATGCGACGGCCCCCGCCGGGACGGCAATCCCAGTGCGAGGGCCTGACCACCGAGGAAGAAAAGGCCTTCCCGATGGATACGCAGAACCCTAACGTGCCCGCGCACGCCCACACCCGGGTTGCCGGAAAGAAGCACCCGAACCGGCGGCATCCCCACGTCGGCCTGGTGCACGACAACACCCGCCACACCACCCGCTTCACGGTGATCGGCAACCATCTGGCCCAGCACCCGGAGCTGTCACTGCTCGCGATCGGGCTCGCGGTGCACATCCAGTCGCTCCCGGCGGGCTCCCGCATCGACATCAAGTCCCTGGCCGCCCGTTTCCCGGAGGGCACGACCCGTATCGCCGCCGGCCTGCGGGAGCTGGAAGCCCACGGCTACCTGCGCCGCACGCGCGAACGCGTCCCGGACGGCCGGATCATCACCCGCACGACCTCCTGCAACCAGCCGGGTCACAGCGGTGCGAACACCCCGCGCCCGGCCCCGAGGAGGCGGACGAGGCAGCCCGGCGGCAAACCCCTCCCCGCGGTACCGCGCCCGGCCTGCCCCGCCCCCGCCCTCCTCCAACGGGCCACCGACCTCCTCGCCGGCCTGCGCCGGGACGACCCCCGCCTTCTCCTGTCCGGGTGCGACACGGCCCACCTCGCCCCGGGGGTCGCCGCCTGGCTCGAACGGGACGTCACCCCGGCCGCCGTACGCCACGCCCTGACGACGGACCTCCCACCGGAGCCCCTCCACCGCCCGGCCGCCCTCCTCGCCCACCGCCTCACAGCCCAGCTGCCGGCCCCACCGCCCCTCGGGGCATCGCAACTGCCACCCCCACCGCCCCTCGGGGCATCGCAACCGCCACCCGCGCCCACCCGGCATCCCCTCCAGACCTGCGACGGCCGCGACCGCGCGTTCCGCGCGCCGGCGCCCGGCCACTGCCGCGACTGCCGATCCAACCGAACCGAACTCCTGGAAGCCGCATGAGACGAGCAGCGGCCGCACATGTCGCCTCGCTCCCCCGCCGACCGAGCGGGTTAGCCTGGCCGGGGCACTCCCTGGAGGTGGACGCGATGAGCACTCAGGCTGACCACGGACATGAGCTGGCCCCCCGTCCTCAGCACACTCCTGACGCCCTGCGTGCGGCCCTCGCCGCTGTGGATCCGGCCCGTCTGGAAGAGATGCAGGCCACGAAGGACGACGCCTTCGCCAAGGCGGTCGAGTGGCAGTCCCTCAGCCCTGTGCAGAGCTGGGTGCTGACCTGGGCCCGCGACATCGAGATCGCCCGGCGTCCCGACCTGTCCACCCGTTACGCACGCGCGAAGGACAACCTGGAGCACGAGGACCCCGCCATCGCGCGAGAGGCCCTGCGTGAACTGAGCGCTGTCCTGGACGAAGCCATGAACGCGGTCCGCGAGTGAGCTGGAAGTGGGAGTACGCCTTCGGCGCGCAGGAAGCGGCCCGAACCGCTCCCACCGGCTTCCTCGCGGAGGTGGAACGCACGTCGGATGAGCTGGTCAGGGCCGCCGAAGCCCTGCACATCCACGGACAGACGCATGACAGCGCCGACCCGAAGGGCGGCGACGTCATCGTCCCCGGCGGCATGTTCACGTATCAGGTCGTCGTCCGCAGCGAGCGGATCTACGTCGTCCAGATCACGTACCTGGGCTTCTGACTGACCACAGCAAACACCCCCAGGCGTGGGCGCGCCCACGCGCCGACCTGTTGCCGTGACCACCCCGGGCACGGCAAAGGGACCCGCACGACCGAAGTCGTACGGGCCCCTTCGAGCCACTCAGGTCAGCAGACCCTCAAGCCAGTCCGAAGACTCACTTGTTGATCTTGGTGACCTGGCCGGCGCCCACGGTCCGGCCACCCTCACGGATGGCGAACTTCAGGCCCTCTTCCATGGCGACGGGCTGGATGAGCTCCACCTTCATCTCGGTGTTGTCACCCGGCATGACCATCTCGGTGCCCTCGGGGAGGGTCACCACGCCGGTCACGTCCGTCGTGCGGAAGTAGAACTGCGGACGGTAGTTGTTGAAGAACGGCGTGTGGCGGCCACCCTCGTCCTTGGACAGGATGTAGGCCTGCGCCTCGAACTCGGTGTGCGGCGTGACCGAGCCCGGCTTGATGATGACCTGGCCGCGCTCGACGTCCTCGCGCTTGATGCCACGGAGGAGCAGACCGACGTTCTCACCGGCCTGGCCCTCGTCGAGCAGCTTGCGGAACATCTCGATGCCGGTGACCGTGGTGGTGGTCTTCTCCTGCTTGATGCCCACGATGTCAACGGTCTCGTTGACCTTGAGGACACCACGCTCGATACGACCGGTGACGACGGTGCCACGACCGGTGATCGTGAAGACGTCCTCGATCGGCATCAGGAACGGCTTGTCGACGTCACGCTCGGGCTGCGGGATGTTCTCGTCGACGGCCTTCATCAGCTCGAGGACGGAGTTGCCCCACTCCTTGTCGCCCTCGAGAGCCTTGAGCGCCGAGACCTTGACGACCGGCAGGTCGTCGCCCGGGAACTCGTACTCGGAGAGGAGCTCACGGACCTCGAGCTCGACGAGCTCCAGGATCTCCTCGTCGTCCACCATGTCGGCCTTGTTCAGCGCGACGACGATGTACGGAACGCCGACCTGGCGGGCCAGGAGCACGTGCTCCTTGGTCTGCGGCATCGGGCCGTCGGTGGCGGCGACCACGAGGATGGCGCCGTCCATCTGCGCCGCACCCGTGATCATGTTCTTGATGTAGTCCGCGTGACCGGGGCAGTCGACGTGGGCGTAGTGACGCGTCTCGGTCTGGTACTCGACGTGCGCGATGGAGATGGTGATACCGCGCTGGCGCTCTTCAGGAGCCTTGTCGATCTGGTCGAAGGCCGAGGCCTCGTTCAGGTCCGGGTACGCGTCGTGCAGCACCTTGGTAATGGCGGCCGTGAGGGTCGTCTTACCGTGGTCGATGTGACCGATGGTGCCGATGTTGACGTGCGGCTTAGTCCGCTCGAACTTCGCCTTCGCCACGGGGGTCCTCCTGGGGAGTGGTTCTGGTACGCCTTACTCATCGGCGCCAGGTGATCTTTGCTGGAAAGCCCGGGCCCCGGGGCACTCTCACCGCGATTGCGGCGGAATGCCCCTCAAGGCTCCGGAGTCAAGCCTACGGCGTGTAGACGCGGTGCGTTACTCGCCCTTGGCCTTCGCGATGATCTCCTCGGCGACGTTCCGCGGAACCTCGGCGTAGGAGTCGAACTGCATGGAGTAGCTCGCACGGCCGGACGTCTTGCTGCGCAGGTCGCCGACGTAGCCGAACATCTCCGAGAGGGGCACGAGGCCCTTCACGACGCGGGCACCCGCCCGCTCCTCCATGGCCTGGATCTGGCCACGGCGGGAGTTGATGTCACCGATGACCTCGCCCATGTAGTCCTCGGGCGTGGTGACCTCGACGGCCATCATCGGCTCGAGCAGCACGGGGCTGGCCTTGCGCGCGGCCTCCTTGAAGGCCTGCGAACCGGCGATCTTGAACGCGAGCTCGGAGGAGTCGACCTCGTGGTAGCCACCGTCGATCAGGGTGACACGCACGCCGGTCATCTCGTAGCCGGCGAGGATGCCGAACTGCATGGCCTCCTGCGCACCGGCGTCCACCGAAGGAATGTACTCCTTCGGGATACGCCCACCGGTCACCTTGTTCACGAACTCGTACGAGGCGTCGCCGCCCTCGATCGGCTCGATCGCGATCTGCACCTTGGCGAACTGGCCGGTACCACCAGTCTGCTTCTTGTGCGTGTAGTCGACCCGCTCGACCGCCTTGCGGATGGTCTCGCGGTACGCGACCTGCGGCTTGCCGACGTTGGCCTCGACCTTGAACTCACGGCGCATACGGTCGACCAGCACCTCGAGGTGCAGTTCGCCCATACCACCGATGATGGTCTGGCCGGTCTCCTCGTCCGAGTGAACCTGGAAGGACGGGTCCTCCTCGGCCAGGCGCTGGATCGCGACGCCCAGCTTCTCCTGGTCACCCTTCGACTTGGGCTCGATGGCGACCTGGATGACCGGCGCCGGGAAGTCCATGGACTCCAGGATGACCGGGTTCTTGTCGTCGGACAGCGTCTCACCGGTGGTGGTCTGCTTCAGGCCCATCACGGCGACGATGTCGCCGGCGCCCACCGAGTCGATCTCCTCACGCTTGTTCGCGTGCATGCGGTAGATCTTGCCGATGCGCTCCTTCTTGCCCTTGACGGAGTTCAGCACCGCGGTGCCGGACTCCAGGCGGCCCGAGTAAACCCGGACGAAGGTGAGCTTGCCGAGGTGCGGGTCGCTCATGATCTTGAACGCGAGCGCGGCGAGGGGCTCGTCCTCCGACGGCTTGCGCACGACGACCTGCTCCGGGTCCTTGACGTCGTGGCCCTCGATGGCCTCGACGTCGAGCGGAGTGGGCAGGTAGCGCACGACGGCGTCGAGCAGGGGCTGAACGCCCTTGTTCTTGAACGCGGTGCCGCAGAAGACGGGGGTGACGGTGGTGCCGCCGCCCTTGCCGGACGCGATCGTGATACGGCGGATCGCGGCGTAGAGCTGCTCCACGGTGGGCTCGGTGCCCTCCAGGTACAGCTCCATCAGCTCTTCGTCGTTCTCGGCGACGGCCTCGAGCAGCTTGCCGCGGTACTCCTCGGCAGCCTCGGCGTGGGTGTCCGGGATGTCGACGGTGTCGTACATCTCGCCCTTGGTCGCCTCGGCCGACCAGACCAGGGCCTTCATCGTCACGAGGTCGATGACGCCCTTGAAGTCCGCCTCCGCACCGATCGGCAGCTGCATGACCAGCGGCTGCGCGCCCAGGCGGTCCGAGATCATGTCCACGCAGCGGTGGAACTCGGCGCCGGTACGGTCCAGCTTGTTGACGAAGCAGATACGCGGCACACCGTAACGGTCGGCCTGACGCCACACCGTCTCGGACTGCGGCTCGACACCGGCGACACCGTCGAACACCGTCACGGCACCGTCGAGCACGCGCAGGGAGCGCTCCACCTCGACGGTGAAGTCGACGTGACCAGGGGTGTCGATGATGTTGATGGTGTAGTCGTTGTCCTCGAGCGGCCAGTGACAGGTGGTCGCAGCAGACGTGATCGTGATGCCACGCTCCTGCTCCTGCTCCATCCAGTCCATGGTGGCAGCGCCGTCGTGGACCTCACCGATCTTGTACGACACGCCCGTGTAGAACAGGATCCGCTCGGTGGTGGTCGTCTTGCCCGCGTCGATGTGGGCCATGATCCCGATGTTGCGGACCTTGGCCAGGTCAAGTGAAGTGGTAGCCATAAGGCTTCAGTCTTCTCTCGGTCTCGATGTGGGTAGCGACTACCAGCGGTAGTGCGCGAAGGCCTTGTTGGACTCGGCCATCTTGTGGGTGTCCTCGCGCTTCTTCACAGCGGCACCGAGGCCGTTGGAGGCGTCGAGAAGCTCGTTGAGCAGACGCTCGGTCATGGTCTTCTCGCGACGGGCGCGGGAGTAACCGACCAGCCAGCGCAGCGCGAGCGTGTTGGCGCGACCGGGCTTGACCTCGATCGGAACCTGGTACGTCGCACCGCCGACACGGCGGGACTTGACCTCGAGGGTCGGCTTGATGTTCTCCAGCGCGCGCTTCAGCGTGATGATCGGGTCGTTGCCCGTCTTCTCACGCAGACCCTCCATGGCGCCGTAGACGATGCGCTCGGCGGTGGAGCGCTTGCCGTTCAGCAGCACCTTGTTGATGAGGGAGGTCACCAGAGGAGAACCGTAGACCGGGTCGATGATGACCGGGCGCTTCGGGGCGGGGCCCTTACGAGGCATTCTTACTTCTCCTTCTTGGCGCCGTAGCGGGAACGGGCCTGCTTGCGGTTCTTGACACCCTGGGTGTCGAGGGAGCCACGGATGATCTTGTAGCGAACACCCGGCAGGTCCTTCACACGGCCGCCGCGCACGAGCACGATCGAGTGCTCCTGCAGGTTGTGTCCCTCACCCGGAATGTAAGCGGTGACCTCGATCCCGCTGGTCAGACGCACACGCGCGACCTTACGCAGGGCCGAGTTCGGCTTCTTCGGGGTGGTCGTGAACACACGCGTGCAGACGCCCCGACGCTGAGGGGAACCCTCGAGTGCGGGCGTCTTGTTCTTCTCGACCTTGTCCTGCCGGCCCTTCCGGACCAGCTGCTGGATCGTAGGCACTACTTCTCCGGTTTCTGTGTGCCGAATGGTGAAGCTAACCTGGAACATCTCCGACCCACGCGGTCGGGTGTGTCGAATCCCGCGGACTCCCGCCGCCAGGCAGAAATAAGCGCAGATTGCGGTGGCCGGTGTCAGCTCGCCGTGCGGTTCATGGCACACACGCGAGCCAGGGCACACCCCAGGCACAAGGTCTGAGCGTACCTACCGCATTCGCTGCGGTCAAAACAAATGGGCACCGCCCGCATCGCCACGCCGGACATGTCAAGCCCCCCGGCCCTTGACGATCTTCAATTCGGTGGCGTGTGTCCGTTATGCACACACCTTCACGATGCTACGACGGACACGACCGTCAGCAACACCAGAACGAGTGCCCAACCCGCCGTGGACAACCACCCGAGCACCAGCCCGGTCAGCGCCAGCCCGTCCCCCAGCTCTCCCCGGCTGCGGATCTCCGCCCGGGCCGCATGCCCCAGCACGACGGCCGGGATGCCGGTCAGCCCCATGGTCGGCACGCACAGCAGCCCGCAGACGCCCGCCGCGACGGCCTTCCCGTTGGTCCGCGGGCGCGGCACGGGCAGGAACGCCGGCGGCACGGACCCGGCGGAGGACGGCTGCGGCAGCGGCCCCTGCGGCAGATCCGCGACGAGCAGCGCCAGCTCCCCCACGGTCCGCGCCGCGTAGGCCCGCCCCACCCGCTTCTCGAACTCGTCCCGCTCCATCCGGCCTTCGCCGTACCCGGCTCTGAGCACGTCCACGGCCCGCTCCCGATCGGCGTGCGACGCGAGCATCGACGAAGCACCGGCACCCTGCCAGGGCTGCCAGGGCTGCCAGGACGGATAGTGCGGCTGCGGCACGGAGCACCTCCCCGGGGTCCGGACTCCTTCCATGATGCGCCCAGGCGCGGCATCCGGCACCGGCGCGTGACGAGGGAAGCACGACAGGTCGGCCACACAGCCGGCAGACGCGCTCCCCGCACGGAACGCGCCACGGTCTCGCCGCACTCCCCGGGACGCGCCACAGGCCCCCCGGGACCGCGTACGGGCCCGCCCCGCCCGGGACGCCGGCCCGCAAAAACGCCGAAGGGCGGCCACCCCGCAGGGTGACCGCCCTTCGACTCAAGCGACTCGCTTACTGGTTGTACGGACCGTAGTCGTAGTCCTCCAGCGGGACGGCCTGGCCGGAGCCCGTGCCGAACGGCGAGTAGTCGATGTCGTCGTAGCCGACGGCCGAGTACATCGCGGCCTTGGCCTCCTCGGTCGGCTCGACCCGGATGTTGCGGTAGCGGGACAGACCCGTACCGGCCGGGATGAGCTTACCGATGATGACGTTCTCCTTGAGGCCGATGAGGCTGTCGGACTTGGCGTTGATCGCCGCGTCCGTCAGGACTCGGGTCGTCTCCTGGAAGGAGGCGGCCGACAGCCAGGATTCCGTCGCCAGCGAGGCCTTGGTGATACCCATGAGCTGCGGACGACCCGAGGCCGGGTGACCACCCTCCTGGACCACACGACGGTTCTCGGTCTCGAACTTCGAGCGCTCGACCAGCTCGCCGGGCAGCAGCTCGGCGTCGCCGGACTCGATGATCGTCACACGGCGGAGCATCTGCCGGATGATGATCTCGATGTGCTTGTCGTGGATCGACACACCCTGCGAGTTGTAGACCTTCTGGACCTCGCCGACCAGGTGGACCTGGACGGCACGCTGGCCCAGGATGCGCAGCACGTCGTGCGGGTTGGTGGCACCCACGGTGAGCTTCTGGCCCACCTCGACGTGCTCGCCCTCGCTGACCAGGAGACGGGCACGCTTCGAGATCGGGAACGCCGTCTCGTCGCTGCCGTCGTCCGGGGTGACGACGAGCTTCTTGGTCTTCTCGGTCTCCTCGATCCGCACGCGGCCCTGGGCCTCGGAGATCGGGGCGACACCCTTCGGGGTACGGGCCTCGAAGAGCTCGACGACACGCGGCAGACCCTGGGTGATGTCGTCACCGGCCACACCACCGGTGTGGAAGGTACGCATCGTCAGCTGGGTACCGGGCTCACCGATGGACTGGGCGGCGATGATGCCGACCGCCTCACCGATGTCGACCAGCTTGCCGGTGGCGAGCGAACGGCCGTAGCACATCGCGCAGGTGCCGACGGCGGACTCGCAGGTCAGGACCGAGCGGGTCTTGACCTCCTCGACACCGCGCCGCACGAGCTCCTCGATGAGGACGTCGCCCAGGTCGGTGCCGGCCGGGGCCAGCACCTGCCCGTCGACCACGATGTCCTCGGCGAGGCAGCGCGCGTACACGGAGGTCTCGACGTCCTCCGTCTTGACCAGCGTGCCCTCGGCGTTCCGGTCGGCGATCTTCAGACGCAGACCGCGCTCGGTGCCGCAGTCCTCCTCGCGAATGATGACGTCCTGGGAGACGTCGACCAGACGACGCGTGAGGTAACCCGAGTCGGCGGTACGCAGAGCGGTGTCCGCCAGACCCTTACGGGCACCGTGCGTGGAGATGAAGTACTCCAGCACGGACAGGCCCTCACGGAAGGAGGCCTTGATGGGACGCGGGATCGTCTCGTTCTTCGCGTTCGACACCAGACCACGCATACCGGCGATCTGACGCATCTGCATCATGTTGCCTCGTGCACCCGAGTTCACCATCATGAAGATCGGGTTGGTCTTCGGGAAGTTGTCGTTCATCGCCTCGGCGACCTCGTTGGTCGCCTTGGTCCAGATCGCGATGAGCTCCTGCGTGCGCTCGTCCTTGGTGATCAGACCGCGCTCGTACTGCTTCTGGACCTTCTCGTCCTGCGCCTCGTAGCCCTTGACGATCTCCTTCTTCGCCTCGGGAACGACGACGTCGGAGATGGCCACGGTGACGCCGGAGCGGGTCGCCCAGAAGAAGCCGGCCGCCTTCAGGTTGTCGAGCGTCGCCGCCACGATGACCTTGGGGTAGCGCTCGGCGAGGTCGTTGACGATCTCGGAGAGCTGCTTCTTGCCGACCTCGTAGTCGACGAACGGGTAGTCCTCGGGCAGCAGCTCGTTGAAGAGCGCGCGGCCCAGGGTGGTGTTCAGCCGGAAGGGGTCACCCTGCTGCCACTCGCCCGCGGCGGTGTCGGACTCGGCGCCCTGCTCGGGCGCCGGCGGGGTCCAGCCACGCGGCGGGATGGTGCCGACCGGGAAGCGGACGTCGATCCTCGACTGGAGCGAGAGCTCGCCCGCGTCGAAGGCCATGATCGCCTCGGCGACCGAGGCGAAGGAACGGCCCTCGCCCTTGAGGTCGCGCATCTCGCCGTCGGTGGTGAGGAAGAACAGACCGAGGACCATGTCCTGGGTCGGCATCGTCACCGGGCGGCCGTCGGCCGGCTTGAGGATGTTGTTCGAGGACAGCATCAGGATGCGGGCCTCGGCCTGCGCCTCCGCGGACAGCGGCAGGTGCACGGCCATCTGGTCACCGTCGAAGTCCGCGTTGAACGCGGTGCAGACGAGCGGGTGGATCTGGATGGCCTTGCCCTCGACCAGCTGCGGCTCGAAGGCCTGGATGCCGAGGCGGTGCAGCGTGGGCGCACGGTTCAGCAGAACCGGGTGCTCCGCGATGACCTCTTCCAGCACGTCGTACACGACCGTGCGGCCGCGCTCGACCATGCGCTTGGCGCTCTTGATGTTCTGCGCGTGGTTCAGGTCGACCAGGCGCTTCATCACGAACGGCTTGAAGAGCTCCAGCGCCATCGCCTTCGGCAGACCGCACTGGTGCAGCTTCAGCTGCGGACCGACGACGATCACGGAACGCGCGGAGTAGTCCACACGCTTACCGAGCAGGTTCTGACGGAAGCGACCCTGCTTGCCCTTCAGCATGTCGCTGAGGGACTTCAGCGGGCGGTTACCGGGACCGGTGACGGGGCGACCGCGGCGGCCGTTGTCGAACAGCGCGTCGACGGCCTCCTGGAGCATGCGCTTCTCGTTGTTCACGATGATCTCGGGCGCACCGAGGTCGAGAAGGCGCTTCAGGCGGTTGTTCCGGTTGATCACACGGCGGTACAGGTCGTTCAGGTCGGAGGTCGCGAAGCGGCCACCGTCCAGCTGCACCATCGGGCGGAGGTCCGGCGGGATGACCGGCACGCAGTCGAGCACCATGCCCTTGGGGCTGTTGCTGGTCTGCAGGAACGCGGAGACGACCTTCAGGCGCTTGAGCGCACGGGTCTTCTTCTGGCCCTTGCCGGTACGGATGATCTCGCGGAGGCGCTCGGCCTCCTCGTCGAGGTCGAAGGACTCCAGGCGCTTCTGCAGCGCCGCGGCACCCATCGAGCCGTCGAAGTACGTGCCGAAGCGGTCACGCAGCTCGCGGTAGAGCAGCTCGTCGCCCTCCAGGTCCTGGACCTTGAGGTTCTTGAAGCGGTTCCACACCTCGTCGAGGCGGTCGATCTCGCGCTGCGCACGGTCGCGCAGCTGCTTCATCTCGCGCTCGGCACCCTCGCGCACCTTGCGGCGCACGTCGGCCTTGGCACCCTCGGCCTCCAGCTCGGCCAGGTCGGTCTCGAGCTTCTTGGCGCGGGCCTCCAGGTCGGCGTCACGGCGCTGCTCGATCTGCTGGCGCTCGACGGAGACGTGGGCCTCCAGCGAGGGCAGGTCGCGCGTACGGCGCTCCTCGTCGACGTACGTGATCATGTACGCCGCGAAGTAGATGACCTTCTCGAGGTCCTTGGGGGCCAGGTCGAGCAGGTAGCCCAGGCGTGACGGGACGCCCTTGAAGTACCAGATGTGGGTGACCGGGGCGGCGAGCTCGATGTGGCCCATCCGCTCACGGCGCACCTTGGCACGGGTGACCTCGACGCCACACCGCTCACAGATGATGCCCTTGAAGCGGACACGCTTGTACTTGCCGCAGTAGCACTCCCAGTCCCGGGTCGGACCGAAGATCTTCTCGCAGAAGAGTCCGTCCTTTTCGGGCTTGAGCGTGCGGTAGTTGATCGTCTCGGGCTTCTTGACCTCGCCGTGGCTCCACTGACGGATGTCGTCAGCGGTGGCCAGACCGATCCGGAGCTCGTCGAAGAAGTTGACGTCGAGCACTATGCGTCAATCCCTCTCAGGGTTGTAAGTCATGGGGTCTGATACGGGGGTCCTGGGGCCGGAGGCCTTCATGACGAAGGCCTCCGGACTCCCGTCAGACCTCTTCGACGCTGCTCGGCTCACGCCGGGACAGGTCGATGCCAAGCTCCTCCGCAGCGCGGAAGACGTCCTCGTCGGTGTCGCGCATCTCGATGGACATGCCGTCCGAGGACAGCACCTCCACGTTGAGGCACAGGGACTGCATCTCCTTGATGAGCACCTTGAAGGACTCGGGGATGCCGGGCTCGGGAATGTTCTCGCCCTTGACGATGGCCTCGTAGACCTTCACGCGGCCGGTGACGTCGTCGGACTTGATGGTCAGCAGCTCCTGGAGGGCGTACGCGGCGCCGTAAGCCTCCAGCGCCCACACCTCCATCTCACCGAAGCGCTGGCCACCGAACTGGGCCTTACCACCCAGCGGCTGCTGGGTGATCATCGAGTACGGACCGGTCGACCGGGCGTGCAGCTTGTCGTCGACCAGGTGGTGCAGCTTGAGGATGTACATGTAGCCGACCGAGATCGGCTCGGGGAACGGCTCGCCGGAGCGGCCGTCGAACAGCGGCGCCTTACCGGTCGGGAGCACCATGCGCTCGCCGTCGCGGTTCGGGATGGTGTGGTTCAGCAGACCGGCCAGCTCGTCCTCACGCGCACCGTCGAAGACGGGGGTGGCGACGTTCGTGCCCGGCGCGACCTGGTCGGCCTCGATGGCCTGCAGGCGCTGGGCCCAGTCGTCCGCGAGCCCGGAGACGTCCCAGCCGCGGCTGGCGAGCCAGCCGAGGTGGATCTCCAGGACCTGTCCCGGGTTCATTCGGGACGGGACACCGAGCGGGTTGAGGATGATGTCGACCGGGGTGCCGTCCTCCAGGAACGGCATGTCCTCGATCGGCAGGATCTTCGAGATGACGCCCTTGTTGCCGTGACGGCCGGCGAGCTTGTCACCGTCGGTGATCTTGCGCTTCTGCGCGACGTACACGCGCACCAGCTGGTTCACACCGGGGGGAAGCTCGTCGCCCTCCTCGCGGTCGAAGACGCGGACGCCGATGACCTTGCCGATCTCGCCGTGCGGCACCTTCAGCGAGGTGTCACGGACCTCACGGGCCTTCTCACCGAAGATGGCGCGCAGCAGGCGCTCCTCCGGCGTCAGCTCGGTCTCACCCTTGGGCGTGACCTTGCCGACGAGGATGTCGCCGGCGACGACCTCGGCACCGATGCGGATGATGCCGCGCTCGTCGAGGTCGGCGAGGACCTCCTCGGAGACGTTCGGGATGTCCCGGGTGATCTCCTCGGGGCCGAGCTTGGTGTCACGGGCGTCGACCTCGTGCTCCTCGATGTGGATCGAGGAGAGGACGTCGTCCTGCACGAGGCGCTGCGACAGGATGATCGCGTCCTCGTAGTTGTGACCCTCCCACGGCATGAACGCCACGAGCAGGTTCTTGCCCAGCGCCATCTCGCCGTTCTGGGTGGCCGGACCGTCGGCCAGGACCTGGCCCTCGATGATCCGGTCGCCCTCGTTGACGATGACCTTCTGGTTGACCGAGGTGCCCTGGTTGGAGCGGGCGAACTTGGCCAGGCGGTACGTGATGTACGTGCCGTCGTCGTTGGCGGTGGTGATGTAGTCCGCGGAGACCTCCTGGACCACACCGGGCTTCTCGGCCTTGACCACGTCGCCGGCGTCGACGGCGGAGCGGTACTCCATGCCGGTGCCGACGAGCGGGGCCTCGGACTTGATCAGCGGCACGGCCTGACGCATCATGTTCGCGCCCATGAGGGCACGGTTGGCGTCGTCGTGCTCGAGGAACGGGATCATGGCGGTCGCGACCGACACCATCTGGCGCGGCGAGACGTCCATGTAGTCCACGTCCTCGCCGGTGACGTAGTCGACCTCGCCGCCCTTGCGGCGGACCAGCACCCGGGCCTCGGCGAAGCGGAGGTCGTCCGTCAGCTGCGCGTTGGCCTGCGCGATGACGAAGCGGTCCTCCTCGTCGGCGGTCAGGTAGTCGACCTCGTCGGTGACCTGGCCCTCGAACACCTTGCGGTACGGGGTCTCCACGAAACCGAACGCGTTGACCCGGCCGTAGGAGGCGAGCGAGCCGATCAGACCGATGTTCGGGCCTTCGGGCGTCTCGATCGGGCACATGCGGCCGTAGTGCGAGGGGTGCACGTCACGGACCTCGAAACCGGCCCGCTCACGGGACAGACCACCCGGGCCGAGAGCCGACAGACGGCGCTTGTGGGTGAGACCCGACAGCGGGTTGTTCTGGTCCATGAACTGCGACAGCTGGCTGGTGCCGAAGAACTCCTTGATGGAGGCGACGACCGGCCGGATGTTGATCAGGGTCTGCGGCGTGATCGCCTCGACGTCCTGGGTCGTCATCCGCTCGCGGACGACACGCTCCATACGCGCCAGACCCGTGCGGACCTGGTTCTGGATGAGCTCGCCGACGCTGCGCAGGCGGCGGTTGCCGAAGTGGTCGATGTCGTCGGTCTCGACGACGATGTTCGTACCACTGTCGCCGACCGTCTCGGTCTCGCCCGCGTGCAGCTTCACCAGGTACTTGATCGTCGAGATGATGTCCTCGACGGTCAGGATGCCCGCGTCCAGCGGAGCGTCCGCACCCAGCTTCTTGTTGACCTTGTAGCGGCCGACCTTGGCCAGGTCGTAGCGCTTGGGGTTGAAGTACAGGTTCTCCAGCAGCGTCTGCGCGGCCTCACGCGTGGGGGGCTCGCCCGGACGCAGCTTGCGGTAGATGTCGAGCAGCGCGTCGTCCTGGCCCTGGGTGTGGTCCTTCTCCAGGGTGGCGCGCATCGACTCGTACTCGCCGAACTCCTCGAGGATCTGCTCGGTGGTCCAGCCGAGCGCCTTGAGCAGGACGGTGACGGACTGCTTGCGCTTGCGGTCGATGCGGACACCGACCATGTCGCGCTTGTCGATCTCCATCTCCAGCCAGGCACCCCGGGACGGGATGATCTTGGCGGAGAAGATGTCCTTGTCGGACGTCTTGTCGATGGAGGAGTCGAAGTAGACACCGGGCGAACGGACGAGCTGCGACACCACGACACGCTCGGTGCCGTTGATGACGAAGGTGCCCTTGTTCGTCATGAGCGGGAAGTCGCCCATGAAGACCGTCTGGGACTTGATCTCGCCGGTCTCGTTGTTCGTGAACTCGGCGGTGACGAAGAGCGGGGCCGCGTACGTGAAGTCACGGTCCTTGCACTCGTCGATGGAGTTCTTCGGCGGCTCGAAGCGGTGGTCGCGGAAGGTCAGCGACATCGACCCGCTGAAGTCCTCGATCGGGGAGATCTCCTCGAAGATCTCCTCGAGCCCGGACTTGGTGGGGACGTCCTGACCGTTCTCGAGAGCCTCCTCGACCCGACTCTGCCAGGCGGTGTTGCCGAGGAGCCAGTCGAAGCTCTCGGTCTGCAGCGCGAGCAGGTTCGGAACCTCGAGAGGCTCCTTGATCTTTGCAAAAGAGATGCGCAGCGGGGCAGTGCTGGCGGCGTTGTTCGTATTCGCGGTCGAGGCGTTGCGCGAGGCGGCCAAGAGGGGGTCCTTCCGAGGGCTCGGACTCACTACGCGCGTACCGGCCCCTCTCCCGTACACGGAGACAAGCCGCGTGGATCCGGCCGAAAGGCCAGGTCAACAAGTCTTGTCGTCGATGCTCGAGCGAGGGCAGACCCCTAGTGACGGGCAGGGGACAGCTAACAGGCAGCGCAAAGGGTCAGTGTAGCCACTTGGCCCACTGATGTCCAGTGCGGGTCGTGAAACCCGTGTTCACCCTCGTTGTTCCACTCCTGCGACACGGCGCTGCCCTCAACGCACGTTGATACTGCCCTCTTCGTCGCCGATCCATGCCTCGGATTCGGATCCTGTGACGACGCGTCCTGAGAATTGCGCGCTGCGTGCGGTTCGTCAAGGCCCCCCTGCCCGATCCGGAGCCGCCCGGAGACACGACGAAGATCACCATACCCCCCGTCACAAAGGGTTCAAGGCAACCGCGGCCGGCCCCCGAGAACGCCGAAGAGCGACCACCCGGATGGATGATCGCTCTTCCGCGCTTACGCGTTACACGTCCGGCCGGACGTGTTGTGGATCCGGACGGATCCGAGGGTCTTACTTGACCTCGACGGAGGCGCCGGCGCCCTTGAGGGACTCGGCGGCCTTCTCGGCGGCGTCCTTGGCGACCTTCTCGAGAACGGGCTTCGGGGCGCCGTCCACGAGGTCCTTGGCCTCCTTCAGACCCAGGGAGGTCAGCTCACGCACGACCTTGATCACCTGGATCTTCTTGTCGCCGGCACCGGTGAGGATGACGTCGAACTCGTCCTGCTCGGCCTCGGCCTCGGCCGGGGCGGCCGGACCGGCCGGACCGGCGACGGCGACGGCCGCGGCGGCGGTGACGTCGAACTTCTCCTCGAACGCCTTCACGAACTCGGAGAGCTCGATGAGGGTCATCTCCTCGAACTGCGCGAGCAGGTCTTCCTGGCTGAGCTTCGCCATGATGGCGGTCCTTCCACTAATTCGGCAGGTGCCGGATGTACATGTGAGGCGGGCGTACGTGTGGCCCGCGACGGTCGCCGCGTTCAGGCAGCGGCGGCCGGGATGCGAGCCGAGTTACTCGGCACCGCCCTGCTCGTCCTGCTTGGCACGGAGCGCGTCCACGGTGCGGACGAGCTTCGAGGGAAGCGCCTGGAAGAGCTGAGCAGTCTGGGACTGCTTGCCCTTGAAGGCACCCGCCAGCTTGGAGAGCAGAACCTCGCGGGACTCGAGGTCCGCAAGCTTCTTGATCTCATCGGCGGACATCGCCTTGCCGTCAAGGACGCCGCCCTTGATGACGAGACTGGGGTTGTCCTTGGCGAAGTCACGGAGACCCTTCGCCGCCTCGACCGGGTCACCGGTCACGAAGGCGACGGCCGACGAACCCGCAAAGAGGTCGTCCAGCGTCGTGATCCCGGCCTCGTTGGCCGCAATCTTGGTCAGCGTGTTCTTCGCCACACGGTACTGAGCGTTCTCACCGAGTGAACGACGCAGCTGCTGGAGCTGCGCGACGGTGAGACCGGTGTACGCGGTAACGACGGCGGCGTTGGAGTTGCGGAACTTCTCCCGCATCTCCTCGACGGCATCGACCTTGTCTGGCCTCGCCATGAGCCTCGGCCTCCTTCCGGGTGATTCGGACCGCGCGGACCCGAAGGAGGACTGGGGAAAACGAAACGCCCCGGCGCAAGCGCACGGGGCGTAGCTCGACCGGCTTCACGCACGCACGGGGCGGCGGATTCCGGGAGCTTCTCCAGTGTCACCTGCGCGGGTCGTCCGCCGTTCAGCGGATCCTTCGGCCACCGCGCCCTCTGATGAGCGCGCGGTAACGACCAGCGGTCTTTGGCTTCTGTAGGAGAGTACGGGAACGGATCGCCGTCAAGCAAATCCGCCCGTACGGCTGATCAGCGCGGGGCGGTTCAGCCCTGCTCCAGCTCCTTGAACATCTCACCCAGGTCCGCGACGTCCTTGGCCGGCGGGGCCGTCACGGTGACCGGCTTGTTGTAGTCGAGGAAGGTGATCGTCATGTCGAGCGGGCCCTTGTCGGCCTGGCCCTTCATGCGGAACTGCTTGGTGTGGTCCTCGCCGTCGACCCACATGTCCATCGTGAACGTGTCGACACCGAGCTTTTCGTACTGCTCGATGCTCTTCTCGCGCTGCTCGCGCGTCTCCGCCTTGTCGTCCTTCAGCGAGGCGCGCAGGTCGTCGAGGGTGACCGTGCCCGAGTAGCGGGTGGTCTCGACGCCGTCGACCTCCTCGCTGCCGACCTTCTTCACGTCCTTGGCGCCGGTGAGGAAGGTCGACTGCGCCGCCGGGTTCTGCTCGGCCTGGCTCGTGGACCCCATCCTGTCGAGGTCCTTGGCGGCGTCGGAGCCGGACAGGTCGAACTTCAGCCAGCGCTTGCCGTCCATCTCCTTGGCCATCTCGGCTCCCCCACCGAGGTACATGGCCTTGTCGACGAGACGGATCTCCACGCTCTCCGCGCCCTGGTCGGGCGCCTTCATCTTCATGCTCATCGCGATCGTGGGCTTCAGGCGCATGGACGCCTCGCCCTCGACGCGGCCGGACTCGGGAACCGAGCCCTTCATGCGGTACTGGAGGGACGTGATGTCCTCCGTGTTCTTCGCCGCCTTGGCGACGGCCGCCGCGGGCGTCATCTCCGGCGACTCCCCGGCACCGCAGCCGACGGCACCGGCGGCCAGAAGCAGCGCGCCCAGGCCGGCGGCAGGTATGGACTTCTTCATCGGATTCCCCCCAAGGAATACATGCTTGCTTCACAGCAAGGCCGCGAGCCTATCCCAGAGGCGCACAAGTGATCTATCCGAATAAGAACGGGTCAAGGCGCAGCGGACTGCGTGCGCATGAGGTCCTCGAAGTCCCCGGTGTCGGACTGCGGCGGCCGCTCGGCCCGGACGGTCACGCCGTAGTCGGTGTAGTGCGCGGTCTGGGTCATCGGGCCCGTGGCCGTCCGCGCTTTCTCCACCTTCTTGACCAGCAGGTTCCGCTGGTCGATCCAGATGTCGACGGTCTCGGTGGTGACACCGGCCTCGGCGAGCTGCTTCCTCAGGCCGGCGTCGGCGACGTCGGCCGCCGCCACGGTGCCGGACCAGTGCGTGGCGGTCCGGCCGCGGACGGTCTCCTCACCGACCTTCCTGACGTCGCCGGAGGACAGCAGGAGCTTCACGGACTGATTGGGCGTCGTCCTGCGCATCTGGTCGCCGAGCCGGGCGCCGGAGCCGCCGGTGAGGGCTTCGAGGTCCTCGTACGCGTACCGGATCCAGTGCTTGCCGCCGGCCTTCTCGGCGAAGTTCTCGCCCATCCGCGCGTAGTACGCGTCGGGCAGGTACCGGGCCTCCATCGAGGTGCTGCCCAGCCGGCGCATGGTGTCGGCCATGGTGCCGCCGGTGTAGGTGATGGTGAGGGTGCCGGTGATGCCGTCGCTCCAGCCGAGGGTGCCGGCGGCGGTCATGGACATCAGGGAGCCCATGGTCGTCGTGGACTCGACCCGGGCGGACTCGGCCTGCTCGGTGGCGCGTTCGGCCGCGCGCAGGGCCGCCGGGGACCGGCCGCGCCCGGCACGGTCGTCGTGGCCGGGGCCGTCGGAGGAGTCCTGTGAGGTGCAGGCGGCCACCCCCGTCAGCGCGGTCGCCGCGAGCACCAGGCCCACACGGCGCACGGTCATGCCCTGCATACGTCCCCCCGTTCGCATCCGGTTCCCGCACGTTAACCCAGGCCACCGGCGTACGTACCGGAAAAGGGAACGGGCCCCGCACCTGTGAGAGGTGCGGGGCCCGTGACCGGTTGGGTGAGCCGTCAGGCTCAGACCGAGGCCGGGTCCTCCTCGACGAGGAGGTTGCGGGTGCGGTTGGAGTCGACCGGAATGCCGGGGCCCATCGTGGTGCTGATGGCGGCCTTCTTGATGTAGCGACCCTTGGCTGCGGACGGCTTCAGACGGAGGATCTCCTCCAGCGCCGCGCCGTAGTTCTCCACCAGCTTGGTGTCGTCGAACGACGTCTTGCCGATGATGAAGTGCAGGTTCGAGTGCTTGTCGACGCGGAACTCGATCTTGCCACCCTTGATCTCGGTCACGGCCTTGGTGACGTCGGGGGTGACGGTGCCGGTCTTCGGGTTCGGCATCAGACCACGCGGACCGAGCACACGGCCGAGGCGGCCGACCTTGCCCATGAGGTCCGGGGTGGCGACGACGGCGTCGAAGTCCAGACGGCCCTTCGACACCTCGTCGATGAGCTCGTCGGCGCCGACGATGTCGGCGCCCGCGGCACGAGCGGCCTCGGCACGGTCACCGGTCGCGAAGACCAGGACCCGGGCGGTCTTACCGGTGCCGTGCGGGAGGTTCACGGTGCCACGGACCATCTGGTCGGCCTTGCGCGGGTCGACACCCAGGCGGAAGGCGACCTCGACGGTGCCGTCGAACTTGGTCGTGGAGGTCTCCTTGGCGAGACGGACGGCCTCGAGCGGGGCGTAGAGCTTCTCCCGGTCGACCTTGGCGTCCGCAGCGCGAAGGGACTTGCTGCGCTTGCTCACTACTGCTCCTGTGGATTCTTAGGAGTCGTGGTCCGGGCCGAGCAGGCCCTGCCACTTCTGCTGATGGGGTTGGGGCTCAGCCCTCGACCGTGACGCCCATGGAACGGGCGGTGCCGGCGATGATCTTCTCGGCGGCGTCCAGGTCGTTGGCGTTCAGGTCGGGCATCTTGGTCGTGGCGATCTCGCGGACCTGGTCACGCGTGATCTTCGCGACCTTGGTCTTGTGCGGCTCGCCCGAGCCCTTCTCGATACCGGCGGCCTTCAGGATCATCTTCGCGGCCGGCGGCGTCTTGGTGATGAAGGTGAAGGAACGGTCTTCGTAGACCGTGATCTCCACCGGGATCACCCAGCCACGCTGCGACTCGGTCGCGGCGTTGTAGGCCTTGCAGAACTCCATGATGTTCACGCCGTGCTGACCCAGCGCGGGGCCGACCGGCGGAGCCGGGTTGGCGGCACCGGCCTGGATCTGGAGCTTGATGAGCCCCGTGACCTTCTTCTTCTTGGGAGGCATGTGCTCTCTCCGGGTCCTAGTGAGAGTTTTTCAGCCTCCGAACCGGATCATCCGGATGGAGGCATACCGCACAACGATAACGGGTATCCATGTGCGGCCAAAAACCGAGCAGGTCAGACAGGCTGTGAGGCCCGTCTGACCTGTTCGGAAGCGGTGCGTCCAGAAGCGGTCAGTTCTTCTGGATCTGGTCGAAGGAGAGCTCGACCGGCGTCTCGCGGCCGAAGATCTCCACGAGACCCTTGACCTTCTTCGAGTCCGGGTTGATCTCGTTGATGGTCGCCTGCAGCGTGGCGAACGGGCCGTCGGTGACGGTGACCGAGTCGCCCACCTCGAAGTCCAGCACCTGGACCTCGACCTTGCGCTGCGGAGCCGGCTTGCCCTCGGCCTCGGCGGCCTCGCGGGCGGCCTTCTCCTCGGCCTCGGGGGCGAGCATCTTGACGATCTCGTCCAGGGTCAGCGGGTACGGGTCGTAGGCGTTGCCCACGAAGCCGGTGACGCCGGGGGTGTTGCGGACCACGCCCCAGGACTCGTTCGTCAGGTCCATGCGGACGAGGACGTAGCCCGGAAGCTTGTTCTGCTTGATCGTCTTGCGGTCGCCGTTCTTGATCTGGACGACCTCTTCCTGCGGCACCTCGGCCTGGAAGATGTAGTCCTCGACGTTCAGCGAGACGGCGCGCTGCTCCAGGTTGGTCTTCACGCGGTTCTCGTAGCCGGCGTAGGTGTGGATGACGTACCACTCGCCGGGCAGGACCCGCAGTTCCTCGCGGAGCTTCTCGATCGGGTCGCGGTCGTCCTCGGGCTCTTCCTCGAGTTCTTCCGCGGCCTCTTCGTCGTCCTCGGTCTCCGCCTCGGCGGCGTCGTCCGCGACGGCGTCGGCAGCCTCGACCTCGGCGGAGGCCTCGGTGTCCTCGCTGTCCGCGCCCTCGACGGTGTCGAGCTCGTCCTCGACGGACTCGACAGGCTCGATGGCGTCGTTCACGTTCGGGTCAGACACGGTGGCTGCTTCTTCCTGGATACATAGGGGTGGAACATGCGAAAGGAGCGCCGGGTACCTCGGCGCTCTTCGCGGACTGCTCAGCCGAACACGTACTTCGCGGCGTTGCTGAGCCCATAGTCAATCACGGTGATCAGGCCGATCATGATGACGACGAAGATGATCACCACGGTCGTGTAGGTCGTCAGCTGGTTGCGGGTCGGCCAGACGACCTTGCGCAGCTCCGCGACGATCTGGCGGTAGAAGAGGGCGAGCCGCTTCAGCGGGCCCTTCTTTCCGCGCTTACCGCCCTTGCGGCCCTTCCTGGACTCCGGCGCCTCGTCCTGGGCATCAGGCATGTCGATGGAGCCCACGGCGTCCGTCACTCGTCCTCACCTGATTCCGGGTCGTGGCCGTGCCGCGCCCGGTCTGAGCCGCACGGCGGTGCATTGCTGTACGTACATGCGCACACATCCTGGCGATGGAGTGTGTAGCAGGGCCGGAGGGACTTGAACCCCCAACCGCTGGTTTTGGAGACCAGTGCTCTACCAATTGAGCTACGACCCTTTGTGTGTCCCCCAACGTACCGCATCCATCCGGATGCTTGGTGTGCACCGGACGGGCGCAGCCCGCTGAAGGCCAACGAGGTGAGAGTGTACGTGCTCGGCGGCCGGTCGTCGAACAGAATGGGCGCGGCGCAGGGCACGTTGGCGGAAGATCGCCCGGGGAGCGAGGGCCGGACTGACGGGAATCCTGCGAAGATCGCCCAGGCAGTGCGGGCGATCCGCACTGTTGTTCAGGGGTTTGCCCGACGTTGTTCAGTCTGTGAAACCCCCGTGCCGCGCACGTTTCCGGTCTGAAACGATGGGACCCATGAGCGCTGCAACCCCTCCCACCGAGCGCCGGGTCTCCGCCCGAGTCGGCGCGATCTCCGAGTCCGCCACCCTCGCCGTGGACGCCAAGGCCAAGGCCCTCAAGGCCGCAGGGCGGCCGGTGATCGGCTTCGGCGCCGGTGAACCCGACTTCCCGACTCCGGACTACATCGTCGCGGCCGCGATCGAGGCCTGCAAGAACCCGAAGTTCCACCGCTACACGCCGGCCGGCGGCCTGCCCGAGCTGAGGGCCGCGATCGCCGCGAAGACGCTGCGCGACTCCGGCTACGAGCCGGACGTCTCCCAGATCCTGGTCACCAACGGCGGCAAGCAGGCCATCTACGAGGCCTTCGCCGCGATCCTCGACCCGGGCGACGAGGTCATCGTGCCCGCGCCGTACTGGACGACCTACCCGGAGTCGATCCGGCTGGCCGGGGGTGTCCCGGTGGAGGTCGTCGCCGACGAGACGACCGGGTACCGGGTGACCGTCGAGCAGCTGGAGGCGGCCCGCACCGAGAAGACGAAGGTCGTCCTCTTCGTCTCGCCGTCGAACCCGACCGGCGCGGTCTACAGCGAGCACGAGACCGAGGCCATCGGCCACTGGGCCGTCGAGCACGGCCTGTGGGTGCTGACCGACGAGATCTACGAGCACCTCGTCTACGGCGACGCCTCCGCCGTGTCGCTGCCGGCGGTGCTGCCCGAGCTGCGCGACAAGTGCGTCGTGGTCAACGGTGTCGCGAAGACGTACGCGATGACCGGCTGGCGCGTGGGGTGGATCATCGGCCCGAAGGACGTCGTCAAGGCCGCGACGAACCTGCAGTCGCACGCCACGTCGAACGTGTCCAACGTCGCCCAGGCCGCCGCGCTGGCCGCCGTCTCCGGTGACCTGGACGCGGTCGCGACGATGCGCGAGGCGTTCGACCGGCGCCGCAAGACCATCGTGCGGATGCTGAACGAGATCGACGGCGTGGTGTGCCCGGAGCCGGAGGGCGCCTTCTACGCGTACCCGTCGGTGAAGGAGCTGGTCGGCAAGGAGATCCGGGGCAGGCGGCCCAAGGACACCGTCGAGCTGGCCGCGCTGATCCTGGAGGAGTCCGAGGTCGCGGTCGTACCGGGTGAGGCCTTCGGCACGCCGGGCTACCTGCGGCTGTCGTACGCGCTGGGTGACGAGGATCTGGTCGAGGGTGTCTCGCGGATCCAGAAGCTGCTGGCGGAGGCGCGGGACTGACGTCCGCTTCGCCGGTCCTCCGGCTCGGGGCACATGCCGTTTTCGGTATGTGCCCCATTTGTTTGTGCGAGCAAGACCACGAAAGGGGAAACGGCTACCGGGACGGCCGGGACGTACGGCAGGATCCTGGGATGGAGCGTGTACGTGATGTCTCTGAGCTGCCGAAAGCCCATCTGCACCTGCACTTCACCGGGTCGATGCGGCCCTCGACGGTGCTGGAACTGGCCGACAAGCACGGCGTCCGGCTGCCCGACGCGCTGAGTGAGGCGCTGACCAGCGGGGAACCCCCGAGCCTGCGCGCGACGGACGAACGGGGCTGGTTCCGCTTTCAGCGGCTGTACGACGCGGCCCGCTCGTGTCTGCGGGCGCCGGAGGACATCCAGCGGCTGGTGCGGGAGGCCGCGGAGGAGGACGTGCGGGACGGGTCGGGCTGGCTGGAGATCCAGGTCGACCCGACGTCGTACGCGCCGCGGCTGGGCGGGCTGATCCCGGCGCTGGAGATCATCCTGGACGCGGTGGAGACGACGTCGCGGGAGACCGGGCTCGGGATGCGGGTGCTGGTCGCGGCGAACCGGATGAGGCACCCGCTGGACGCGCGGACGCTGGCGCGGCTGGCGACGCGGTACGCCGACCGGGGTGTGGTCGGCTTCGGGCTGTCGAACGACGAGCGGCGGGGGATGGCACGGGACTTCGACCGGGCGTTCGCGATCGCGCGGGAGGCCGGACTGCTGTCGGCGCCGCACGGGGGCGAGCTGGCGGGTCCGTCCTCGGTGCGGGACTGTCTGGACGACCTGGGGGCGAACCGGGTGGGGCACGGGGTGCGGGCGGCGGAGGATCCGCGGCTGCTGAAGCGGTTGGCGGACCGGCAGGTGACGTGCGAGGTGTGTCCGGCGTCGAACGTGGCGCTGGGGGTGTACGAGAAGCCGGAGGACGTGCCGCTGCGGACCCTGTTCGAGGCGGGCGTGCCGTTGGCGCTGGGCGCGGACGATCCCCTGCTGTTCGGGTCACGTCTCGCCGCGCAGTACGAGATCGCGCGGCGGTATAACGGGTTCACGGATGCGGAGCTGGCGGAGGTGGCCCGGCAGTCGGTGCGGGGGTCGGCGGCGCCGGAGGATGTGAAGACGAAGCTGCTGGCGGGGGTGGACGACTGGCTGGCGGCGTAGGTCGCGTCTGCGCTTGGGGCCGGGTGGGGGTATGCGTTTTGGCTTCGCCTCACACCGGGTGGGGCGGTGCTTCTCCGCGCCTCACGCCGGGTGGGGGTAACGCGTTTTCGCTTCGCCTCACACTGAGTGGGGTGGTGCGCTTCCGTTTCGCCTCACACGAGTGGGGGTGCCGCCTTCGCCTGACGCGGGATGTGGGTGGTGCGCTTCCCTTTCGCCTCACACGAGTGGGGGTGCCGC
>NZ_JBEOSZ010000040.1:46912-68421 GCF_040303285.1 Streptomyces sp. NPDC096046
GGTGCCGCCTTCGCCTGACGCGGGATGTGGGTGGTGCACTTCCGTTTCGCCTCACACGAGTGGGGGTGCCGCCTTCGCCTGACGCGGGATGTGGGTCGGGGCCGCGCCGGGGGGTGTCCGTCCTCGGAAACGGCGCGACGGGGTCGGACGCCGACTCACTCGCGTTGACGCGCCAACCGCTGCGGGCGGACACCCCCGACACGTCCCCTTCGCGCCGTACGCGGGCGCGGACCGCCCCGCTGCGGATATGTGTGCCGCTAGGGGCGATGGACGTCCCACTGCTCGAAGAGCTTGGGGGAAGCACCCCGCGCCGCCGGGGGCTACAGGCTGACCCCGACCGTCACCGGCTCGTTGACCAGGGTGATGCCGAAGGCCTCGCGGACACCGGTCACGACCTCGCGGGCGAGGGCGAGGAGGTCCTCCGTCGTGGCGCTGCCCCGGTTGGTGAGGGCCAGGGTGTGCTTCGTGGAGATGCGGGCGGGGCCGTCGCCGTAGCCCTTGGTGAAGCCCGCCTTGTCGATCAGCCAGGCCGCTGAGGTCTTGGTGCGGCCCTCGCCGGCCGGGTACGCGGGCGGCTCCACCCCGTCGCCGAGCCGCTCGCGCACGCGTGCCCGGAACGTCGCGAAGTCCGTGTCCGGGAGGATCGGGTTGGTGAAGAAGGACCCGGCCGACCAGGTGTCGTGGTCCTCGGGGTCCAGGACCATGCCCTTGCCGGCGCGTAGCTTCAACACGGTGTCGCGGGCCGAGGCGAGGGGCACGCGGTCGCCCGCTTCCACGCCGAGCGCTCGGGCCGTCTCGGCGTACCGGAGGGGCGCGGAGAGGCCCTCGGCGTCCTCCAGGCGCAGGCGGACGCGCAGGACGACGTAGCGCTCCGGGTCGGACTTGAAGCGGCTGTGACGGTAGGAGAAGGCGCAGTCCTCGTTGGCCAGGGTGACCGTCTCGCCGGTGCGGCGGTCGTAGACGACGACCTCGGTGATCGTCGAGGACACCTCCTGGCCGTAGGCCCCGACGTTCTGGATCGGTGTCGCGCCCGCCGAGCCGGGGATGCCGGCCAGGCATTCGATGCCGGCCAGACCCGCCTCGACCGTGCGCGCGACGGCGTCGGTCCAGATCTCGCCCGCGGCCAGCTCCAGCGTCGTGCCGTCGAGGGAGAAGCCCTTGGTGGCGATGACGAGGGCGGTGCCCTCGAAGCCCTTGTCGCCGATGACCAGGTTCGAGCCGCCGCCGATGAGCAACAGCGGGGTGCCCGCCTCGTCGGCTTCGCGGACGGCGGCGATCACCTCGTCGTCCGTGGTCGCGGTGACCAGCCGGGTCGCGGGGCCGCCCAGGCGGAAGGTCGTCAACGGGGCGAGGGGGGCGTCGTGGAGTTCCTGCACGGGCTCAAGACTACGAGACGGCACCGACAGGGTCGGGCAGTCGGCGGAGCGCTTCCGGCCAGGAGAGCGGGAGGTCCCCGCTGTTCACCTGCCAGGTGATGAAGGCCGAGTCCCTCATCTGCGGGGCCAGGCCCCGGGAGGCGGGGCCGTGGGCACCGGCGCGGACGAAGGCGTGGAGCGCGTCCTCGGACTCCCAGGCCGACAGCGTCCAGAAGGTCCGCTTCAGGGGCCGCGCCTTCAGGGTCGCCCCATAGGCGCCGGGGCTGCGGCGGATCTGCCGCCAGACGGCGGGCGTACCGGCGAGGAATCTGAGGGCACCCCACAGGGTGCGGGTCTCGAAGCGGGAGGCGAAGACGTGCACCTCGGTGTCGCGGGGCGGGGTGTTCGGGACGGTCCAGGGAAGGGTGGGCATGGCCGCTTCTCCTTGCTCGGGCTCGTCGGGGTCAGGGGGAGACCGTCTCCGGCACCGGTGCGGGTTCGGCCGTCCGCGCCTGCGGTTGCGGGTGCCGCCGGGTCGGTATCAGCAGGGCCGCGATGCCCGCGAGGGCGACCACCGCGGAGCCGGTCACGAGGGCCGGCCGCATGCCGTCGACGAAGGTCTGGCCGGTCTCGTAGCCGCCCTGGGTCGCGAAGATCGACGCCATGACGGCGATGCCGAGCGCCCCGCCGACCTCGCGCAGGGCGTTGTTGGCTCCGGAGGCGATGCCCTGCTCCGAGGGCCGGACGCTGGACATCACCAGGTGCGAGGCCGGGGCGAAGAACAGCGCCATGCCGATGCCGCTGATGATCAGGGCGGGCAGCTGGGCGGTGTAGGAGGCGTCGGCCGTGGCGACCACCGCCATGTAGCCGAGGCCGAAGGCCTGCAGGAAGAGGCCCGCGGCGACGACCGGGCGGCCGCCGATGCGGTCGGCCAGGATGCCGGCGACGGGGGCGACGAGCATCGGCATGCCGGTCCAGGGCAGCATCCTGAGGCCCGCCTCGGTGGGCGAGTAGCCGAGGACGCCCTGCATGTACTGGCTGAGCAGGAATATCGAGCCGAACATGCCGAGGAACATCAGCAGGCTCGCCGCGTTGATGCCGGCGAAGGCCCGGGAGCGGAAGAGCCGCATCGGGAGCATCGCGTTCTTGGCGCGGGTGCTGTAGAGGACGAATCCGGCGAGCAGGGCCGATCCCGCGAACAGGCCCGTCAGGACGAGGGAGGAGGCCCAGCCGTCGGCCGGGCCGCGGACCAGGCCGTAGACGATGCCGAAAAGGCCGCCGCTGGCGAGCAGGGTGCCGGGGACGTCGAGCGGGGCTCCGGTGCCGTGGGACTCGGCGAGTCGCAGCCGGGCGAGCGGCAGCAGGACCAGGCCCAGCGGGACGTTCAGCCAGAAGATCCACTGCCAGGAGATGTGTTCGGTGAGGGTGCCGCCGACGAGCGGCCCGGAGGCCACGGCGAGTCCGTTGACAGCGCCCCAGATGCCGTAGGCCATGCCGCGCTTGGCGGCGGGCACGGCGGCGGTGAGCAGGGTGAGCGTCAGCGGCATCATCACGGCCGCGCCGGCGCCCTGGACCGCGCGGGCGGCGATGAGGGAGTCGATGCCGGGTGCCATGGCGGCCGCGGCGGAGGCGCCGGTGAAGACGGTGATTCCGGCGACGAACAGCCGGCGGCGGCCGAAGCGGTCACCGAGCGCGGCGCCGAACATCAGCAGGACGGCGAAGGTGAGCGTGTAGGCGCTCACGGTCCATTCCAGGTCGTGCAGTCCTCCGCCGAGGTCCTCGCGGATGGAGGGCAGGGCGGTGGTGACGACGAGGTTGTCGAGGGCCGCCATGAATCCGGCGACGCTGGTGATGACGAGGGCCCAGGCGGCTCCCCCGCGATGTGCGGTCCGCTGTGACATCTCTCCCCCAGAGAGGTGATTCACTTGAGCAATTAGTTATTGATTACTAACTTTAGTCGGCATGGAAAGGGGCGCCGATGCGCTTTCCCCCGTCACGCCTCCAGCCGGCCCGTGAGCTTCGCCGACGGGTACAGGCCCTCCCAGACGCGATGCTCGGGAGGGAAGCCCATTCCCAGCAGACAGTTGATGAGCATCCCGTACGCCAGGAAGGTCGTCGTCTCTTCGGCATCGGCACCCAGCGGCACGTGGACGGTGTCCCACAGCCGCATCCAGCCGGCCCGGACCGACTCACCGAACTCGCGATCGCCCTCCTGCTCGGCGGCCGCCACGGCGGCGTAGATCTGCATCTGCATCATCAGCCGCTCGGGCTGTTCCGCGACGACCTTGGTGTACGCGTTCGCCATGGCATGCTGGGCCGCTTCGCCCTCCAGGCCCTCGGCGGCCTCCTCGAAGGTACGGATGGACTCCTCGACACAGCGCTGCGCCGCCGCCAGGAAGATCGCCTTCTTGCCCGGGAAGAGCCGGAAGAGGTACGGCTGCGACACACCGACCCGGCGGGCGATCGCCTCGGTCGAGGTGCCGTGGTACCCACCGCGGGCGAACTCGGTCATCGCCGCCCGGATGACGCTCTCGCGCCGCTCCTCCGCACTCATCCTGGCCATGCACACGAAGTTAGTGTGCAATCACTAACCCTGTCAAGCGATGGCTCGCAGACGCCATACCTAAGGGGCGCCCCGGGAGGGCGCCCCTTACTCGCGTTCGCGGCCGCCTCAGGCCAGTCGCACAACCGCCCGGGACATGCCCAGCACCTTCTGCCCGGCGCTGGTCGCGGTCAGGTCCACGCGGACGGTGTTGTCGTCGAGCTTGGCGGCGACCTTGCCGGCGACCTCGATCACGGCCCCCTGATCGTCGTTCGGGACGACGACCGGCTTGGTGAAGCGGACGCCGTACTCCACGACCGCACCCGGGTCGCCGGCCCAGTCGGTGACCACGCGGATCGCTTCGGCCATGGTGAACATGCCGTGGGCGATGACGTCCGGCAGGCCGACCTCCTTGGCGAACTTCTCGTTCCAGTGGATCGGGTTGAAGTCGCCGGAGGCGCCCGCGTACCGGACGAGGGTCGCGCGGGTCACGGGGAAAGTCCGGGCGGGCAGTTCGGTGCCGACCTCGACGTCGGAGTAGGAGATCTTCGCGGTCATTTCGCTCACGCCCCCTCGGCCGCGCGGGCCACGAGCTTGGTCCAAGCGGTCACGACGTGCTCGCCGGCCTCGTCGTGCACCTCACCGCGGATGTCGACGATGTCGTTGCCCGCGAGGGACTTGATCGCCTCGATCGTCGAGGTGACCGTGAGCCGGTCGCCGGCGCGGACCGGACGGCGATAGGCGAACTTCTGGTCGCCGTGCACCACGCGGCTGTAGTCCAGGCCGAGCCGGGGGTCCTGGACGACCTCGCCGGCGGCCTTGAAGGTGATCGCGAAGACGAAGGTCGGCGGGGCGATCACGTCGGGGTGACCGAGTGCCTTGGCGGCCTCCGCGTCCGTGTACGCCGGGTTGGCGTCGCCGACCGCCTCGGCGAACTCACGGATCTTCTCGCGGCCCACCTCGTAGGGCGCGGTGGGCGGGTACGTCCGCCCCACGAAGGACTGGTCGAGCGCCATGGCTCGGTACCTCCTGGTAGCTCTACTGACCGGTACGGGTCCCTCAACGACACGAGGCCGCCCCCGATCATCTCGGGAACGGCCTCGTGTACGAGCCTGTTTTTATCGCGTTTCGCGGTGCGCGGTGTGCGCATTGCAACGCGGGCAGTGCTTCTTCATCTCAAGGCGATCCGGGTTGTTACGCCGGTTCTTCTTGGTGATGTAGTTCCGCTCCTTGCACTCCACGCAGGCCAGCGTGATCTTCGGGCGGACGTCGGTGGCAGCCACGTGAGTGCTCCTAAGACGAACGGATGGACTGTTTAACGCAAGAAGAGTAGCCGATCGAAGGACCGACCCCGCAATCGGCTACTGTCAGTAGCGGTGACCGGACTTGAACCGGTGACACAGCGATTATGAGCCGCTTGCTCTACCGACTGAGCTACACCGCTTTGATGTGTCAGGAACCCGTCTCGCGACGGGAACCAGTCACACCAGAGCCCCAAAACGGAATCGAACCGTTGACCTTCTCCTTACCATGGAGACGCTCTGCCGACTGAGCTATTGGGGCGAGCGATGAAGACATTACACGCTCGGCCGCCGTTCGCCCAAATCCGTTTCGAGGCACCCACCCCGGACGCTCGGACCGTCCTCCCGGCAGCCTCGTCAGTACCTCCCGTCGCATGAGCGGACCACGCCGGTACGACTATTGCGCTCCTCCCCGTACCGGGCCAAAGGCCGTCCTAGGCTCGTCTCACTCTGCGTGATCACGCGTCCTCCCGCGCGCAGCCCGAGCCCCTGGAGTGCGATGCCCGACAGCCGGCCGCAGCCACCACCCCCGTCGTCCTCACCGGGTCCGGCCGACCCGTCGTCGCTGCTGCTGTGCGGAGCGCGACTCACCGACGGACGGACCGTGGACGTGCGGCTGGGCGGCGGGCGCATCGAGGCGGTCGGCACGGCCGGCAGTCTGGGAACCGGCGCACCGCGCGCGTGCGGCGCGCGCGTGGACCTCAGCGGCTATCTGCTGCTGCCGGCCCCGGCCGAGCCCCACGCCCACGCCGACACCGCCCTGTCGGCCGCCACCGAAGGACCCGTCTCGTACGAGCCGCAGGACGTGCAGCGCCGGGCCACCGAAGCCGCGCTGCTCCAGCTCGGGCACGGGGCGACGGCGACGCGGGCGCACGTGCGCGTGGGCGACGTCCAGGGGCTCGGTGCGCTGGCGGCCGTGTTGCGGGCGCGGCGGGCGCTGCGGGGGCTGGCGGAGCTGACGACGGTGGCGATGCCCCGGGTGCTGACCGGGGTGGCCGGTGCGGACGGGCTGGCGATGCTGCGGGACGCGGTGAAGATGGGCGCCTCGGTGGTGGGCGGGCGGCCGGACCTGGACCCGGACCCGACCGGCTACGCGGAAGCCGTCCTGGAGGTGGCCTCCGAGCACGGCTGCCCCGTCGACCTGCACACGGACGCCGCGGATCCGGCCCGGCTGGCCCGGCTCGCGGCGATGGCCGGCGGACTGCGCCCCGGGGTGACCCTCAGCCCGTGCGGCGACCTCGGCCGGCTGCCGTCCGACGTGGCCTCGCGCACCGCCGACCAGCTCGCGGCGGCCGGGGTGGCGGTGGTGTGCCTGCCACAGGGCGGCTGCGGCGGTGTCGACCGGCGCGGGGCGGCCCCGGTACGGCTGCTGCGCGCGGCCGGAGTGCGGGTGGCCGCCGGGAGCGGGGCGCTGCGGGACGTGTCCAACCCGGTGGGGCGCGGCGATCCCCTGGAGGCGGCCTTCCTGCTGGCCTCGCGCTACGGGCTGTCGCCCGAGGAGGCGTACGACGGGGTGAGTTCCTCGGCGCGGGCGGTGCTGGGACTGCCCGAGGTGCGGGTGGAGGCGGGTTTTCCGGCCGAGTTGCTCGCGGTGCGCGGGGACCGGCTGTCGGGAGTGCTGTCCCTGGCGTACAGCCGGATCGTCGTGCACCAGGGGCGCGTGGTGGCGCGGACCAGCGCGGTGCGGGAGTACTGCAGTTCGGCGGCCTCGGTGGGACTGGGGCTTCCGCGGCAGGGGCGGGGCGAAGTGCCGTAAGGGCGGCGGGGGGCCGAAGCGCCGTGAGCGGTGGCGGAGCGGGGCCGGTGTCGCGCGGCGCGCGGCGCGCGGCGCGGCGCGCGGTGCAGTCCGGGCGTACGGTCGGAGGCATGCGCATTGTCATTGCTGGTGGTCATGGTCAGATCGCGTTGCGGCTGGAGCGGCTGCTCGCCGCGCGCGGGGACGAAGTGGCGGGAATCATCCGCAAGCCCGAGCAGGCCGACGATCTGCGACAGGCCGGTGCCGAACCGGTCGTGCTCGACCTGGAGTCGGCGTCCGTGGACGAGGTCGCGGAGCGGCTGAGGGGTGCCGACGCCGCGGTCTTCGCGGCGGGCGCGGGCCCGGGCAGCGGGGCGACCCGCAAGGACACGGTGGACAAGGCCGCGGCGGTCCTCTTCGCCGACGCTGCGGTTGCGGCGGGCGTACGGCGGTTCGTGATCGTGTCGTCCATGGGCGCCGACCCGCGCCACCAGGGCGACGAGATCTTCGACGTGTACCTGCGCGCCAAGGGCGAGGCGGACGCGTATGTACGCGGGCTGGACGCTCTGGACTGGACGATCCTGCGCCCCGGTCAGCTCACCGACGACGCCGGCACCGGTCTGGTGCGCCTGGAGGCGCGGACGGGCCGCGGCCCGATTCCGCGCGACGACGTGGCCGCCGTACTGGCGGAGCTGGTGGACACCTCGGCGACGGCCGGACTCACCCTGGAACTGATCAGCGGGTCCGCACCGGTGTCCGTCGCGGTGAAGGCCGTGGCCGGGAACTGAGGTTCGCGGCCGGCCGCACGACGGGGTTCAGAACAGGGGCAGTTGGCCGGGAAAGTCCGGGACCGTGTAGCCCTCGAGGGACGGTTGCTCGGGACCCGGGCGGGCCTGGCGGCGGGAGCCCGGACACGAGGTGAGTTCGCCGTGCTCACGGGCGCCGGGCGGGTCGTGGCGCGCGTACCGCCCCGCGACGACGGCGATCTCGCGGCGGCACTCAGGGCAGATCCTGCGGCGGGAGGACATGGAGCCAGTGTGCCGCGCAAGCGGCCCGGCCACGCCTCTCCCCTGCGGCGACCGCCCTCTCGGAGCGGTCAGGGCGGGCGGGAGCACGCGGTCGCCTCGCACATCCCCGCCCCGGCCGGACCACCGGGGCCGCTCAGCCGGTTGCCCTTCCGAACCACCGGGGCCGCTCAGCCGGTTGCCCTTCCGAACCACCTCGGCAGCCGGTCGAGCAGGTCCTGCTGGTTGTCACCGGCCCAGGCCACATGGCCGTCCGGTCGCAGCAGCACCGCGGGCACGTCGAGTTCGTCACTGACGTCGACGAGGTGGTCGACCCGGTCCGCCCAGCCCGCCGGAGACAGTCCGCCGGTCTGATCGAGCAGCAGTCCGCGACCACCGCGCATCCGCTCGTAGAGGCGGCCCCGCCGCAACCGCACGTCGCGCAGCCGCCGTCCGAGCAGTTCGTGACCCTCGCCGACGTCGTAGCGGACGGCCATGGCGGTGGTCTTCTCGATCAGGTACCGGTTCACCTCCTCGAAGTCCATCAGTTCCCCCATCAGCCGGCGCACGGCCCGCGGCCCCGGCTCGGGCGACAACAGGTGCATCTGCGCACGGGTGTGGTCCAGCACGGCGGCGGCCACCGGGTGGCGTTCGGAGTGGTAGCCGTCCAGCAGTCCTTCCGGGGCCCAGCCGCGCAGTTCGGCGGCCAGTTTCCAGCCGAGGTTGAACGCGTCCTGGATACCGAGGTTGAGCCCCTGCCCGCCGGTCGGCGGGTGGATGTGCGCGGCGTCGCCGGCCAGCAGGACCCGGTCGACGCGGTAGCGCTCGGCCAGCCGGGTGGCATCACCGAAGCGGGAGAGCCAGCGTGGCGAGTGCACACCGAAGTCGGTGCCGGCGAACTTCCGCAGCTGCCGCTTGAACTCCTCGAAGGTCGGCGGAACCGTGCGGTCCTCGGCCACTCCCTCGGCGGGCACGATGACGCGGTACACACCGTCCCGCACGGGCATGGCGCCGAACCGGAGGTGCCTCTTTCGGACTTCGGCTGTCACGGCCGCCAGCTCCTGCGGCGACGCGGCCGGCTCCATCTCGCCCAGCAGCGTCTCGACCCTGGAGGGCTCACCGGGGAAGCCGACGCCGAGCAGTGTGCGCACCGTGCTGCGGCCGCCGTCGCAGCCGACGAGGTAGCGGGAGCGCAGCCGCGTGCCGTCGGCCAGCTCGGCGGTCACACCGTCGCCGTCCTGGCTCAACCCGGCCAGCGCGCAGCCGCGCCGGACCTCGGCTCCGAGCTCGGCGGCGTGCTCGGCCAGCAGACGGTCGGTCACGGGCTGCGGGATACCGAGGACGTACCCGTGTGCGGTGTCGAGCCGGCCGGGCGGTGGCTTGGTGAGGCCGGCGAAGCCGCCGACCGGGTGCCTGCTGCCCTCGGCGAGGAAGCGCTCCAGCAGACCGCGCTGGTCCAGCACCTCGATGCTGCGCACGTGCAGACCGAGCGCACGCACGTAGGGGGCCGGCTCCGCCTCCTTCTCCAGCACGAGCACCCGCACGCCGTGCAGCCGCAGCTCCCCGGCCAGCATCATTCCGGTCGGACCACCGCCGACGATGATCACTTCGATCACGACATCCCCCGATTCTCGGCGGCTTCCGGCTTCAGGCCGAGGATTCTGCGGCACCCCCGGGGCCTTGCCGCAAGGCCCCCCGTGCGCTATAGGTTGAAAGTGGCAAGGAGAGGTGACTCCTTGCCCTTTCCTTTGCTGCTCCTGCCTCCTTTCCCTTGCGGAATGGACCGACGGCGCAGCCTTCGCGACGCCGCCCCGCATGGGTGACGGCGGGTCCGGATGTGGTCCGTCGCTCCGGACTGTCGACCCAGGTGCGAACGGCGGAGGCGGGTGTTCCGGGGTTGGCGGCGATGTTCTCGGCGACGAGGCCCGCAGCCGCACGGGCGGTCAATCAGTCTGAGCGCGCTGCCGGTTGACGGAATCGACGGCTTCGGCCGCCACATCGTCACCACCCCGGCCCGGGCGGGTGTCGGCGGTGCTGTCCCTCCGCGAGCCGCACTCAACACCGTGGATAGTGGACATCTGTGCGTGGAGCTGCCGTATTACACCCAGCGGCAGGAGCCGTCCATCGAGGCGGTGACCGTGGTCTTCAGACCTCCGGTGCTGCTGGTGGTGGCTTTCTTGACCGTGTTGTAGGTGTCGGTGCCCTTGGCACAGAACTGGAGGCTGACCGTACGGCCGCTGTAGGTGCCGTAGCTTCTTCGCGCTCCGGTTGGCCCGGATCAGCTTGCCCGTGACGGTGATCGGCTTGCCCGTGACGGTGATCAGCTTGCCTTTGGTGACCGGCTCCGGCGAGGTGTCGGTGGTGGCCTTGGCCGCGCGCTCGAGCTGGGCGGTCATGGACCTCGTCTCCCGTTCCCCCGTCTTGAGGCCGCCGTCGGCCTTCCACCGCCGCAGCGCGACGCCGACCTTCCCGGTCGTGGCGGTGCTGTTGGAGTCGACGTGCTCCTGGCTCAGGTGCGGGTCGATGCAGAGGTTGCCCTCGCACTCGGCATGCTTGGAGTCGACTTCATTCACATCTCGTCAGGAGAATGCCGTTTCGAGAGGCGGCAGCCCATCTGACGCGCGCATGCCGTCCGGCCGATAGCCGCGCTCCACGCACGGCAGACTTCGACATAACGAAGACCCCCTCTGGGCAGGTCAACGACCTGCCCAGAGGGGGTCTTCCCCAGTGTGGCGGCGCCAGGATTCGAACCTGGGAAGGCTGAGCCGGCAGATTTACAGTCTGCTCCCTTTGGCCGCTCGGGCACACCGCCGGGGTAGCTGCCCGTCGAGCCGCTTTTCCGCGGCGCTCCGTGGCAACGACGTAAACAATACCCGATGCGGAGGGGTGCTTCGCCACCCGATTGATCGGCGCTCGGAGGGCCGGGGGTGGCTAGGCTTGTCCGGATGCGGCCCGGGACCCGAACGGGCCCTGCGGCCGCCCGCATACGCCGGTACGCACGATACGCACCCCGATACAAGGAGCCACAGGACATGGCCGACTCCAGTTTCGACATCGTCTCGAAGGTCGAGCGGCAGGAGGTCGACAACGCACTCAACCAGGCCGCCAAAGAGATCTCGCAGCGCTACGACTTCAAGGGCGTGGGCGCCTCGATCTCGTGGTCCGGTGAGCAGATCCTCATGGAGGCGAACTCCGAGGACCGGGTGAAGGCCATCCTCGACGTCTTCCAGTCCAAGCTGATCAAGCGGGGCATCTCGCTGAAGGCTCTGGACGCCGGCGAGCCCCAGCTCTCCGGCAAGGAGTACAAGATCTTCGCGTCGATCAAGGAGGGCATCTCCCAGGAGAACGCCAAGAAGGTGGCGAAGACCATCCGCGACGAGGGCCCCAAGGGCGTGAAGGCGCAGGTCCAGGGCGAGGAGCTGCGGGTCAGCTCCAAGAGCCGTGACGACCTGCAGGCCGTCATCAATCTGCTCAAGGGCAAGGACTTCGACTTCGCGATGCAGTTCGTGAACTACCGGTAGGTCCGGTCCCCCGGGCTTCCGCCCGCACGGTCACGGAGGGTGGGCACTGCCGGTGCCCGCCCTTCCGGTCTGCCGTCGCGGTCGGCGGGCGCGGTCAGTCGCGCGAGTGGCCGAACAGAAGGCGATAGGCGATCAGGAGGACGAGCGATCCGCCGATCGCCGCCGCCCAGGTCGTCCCGTCGTAGAAGTCCTTGGTGATCGGGTGGTCCATCCAGCGGGCCGATATCCAGCCGCCGATGAAGGCGCCCGCGATGCCGATCAGCGTCGTGCCGATGAGGCCGCCCGGGTCGCGACCCGGCAGCAGGAACTTCGCGATGGCTCCGGCCAACAGTCCGAGGATGATCCAGCTGATGATGGTCATGCCGTGAACCTGCCTTTCATGCTGTGCCCGCACTGTCCCGGCCCTGTGATCCTGCTCCCGGCAGGCCGGGACCCTGCGTCGTGGGTCGGGCGTTTCGCGTGCGGCGGTCGTGCCTCGCGCGTTCACGCCCTGTTGGTGGGCAGGACGTCTCGGCTCGGCCCGCCGGTTGCGCTGATCAGTAAGGTGCGATGCATGACACCCCCCGGTTCCGGACTGCGCCGTACCCTCGGCGTGGGCGACGCCGTCGTCATCGGACTCGGCTCCATGGTGGGAGCCGGGATCTTCGCCGCCCTCGCGCCCGCGGCGCACGCCGCCGGCTCGGGGCTGCTCCTCGGGCTCGCCCTGGCCGCCGTGGTCGCGTACTGCAACGCCATGTCGTCGGCCCGCCTCGCCGCCCTGTATCCGGCTTCAGGGGGCACGTACGTGTACGGGCGGGAGCGGCTCGGGGAGTTCTGGGGGTATCTCGCGGGCTGGTCGTTCGTGGTCGGGAAGACGGCCTCCTGTGCGGCGATGGCGCTCACCGTGGGCACGTACGTCTGGCCGGGGCAGGCACACGCGGTGGCGGTCGCGGCCGTGGTGGCGCTGACGGCGCTGAACTACGGCGGTGTCCAGAAGTCCGCGTGGCTCACACGGGTGATCGTGGCGTTGGTCCTGGCCGTCCTCGCTTTCGTGGTGGTCGTGTGTCTGCTGTCCGGTGAGGCCGACGCCGGGCGGCTGGACGTCGGTGCCTCGACGGGTGCGGACGGCGTGCTGCAGGCGGCCGGTCTGCTGTTCTTCGCGTTCGCCGGGTACGCCCGGATCGCGACCCTCGGTGAGGAGGTGCGGGATCCGGCCCGCACCATTCCGCGGGCGATCCCGCTGGCACTCGGCATCACCCTGGTGGTGTACGCGACCGTGGCGGTGGCTGTCCTTTCGGTACTCGGGTCGGGCGGTCTCGCGGACGCGACGGCACCGCTGGCCGACGCGGTGCGGGCGGCCGGGGCGTCCTGGCTCGTGCCGGTGGTGCGGATCGGTGCGGCGGTGGCCGCGATGGGGTCGCTGCTCGCGCTGATCCTGGGGGTGTCCCGGACGACGCTGGCCATGGCACGGGACCGGCATCTGCCGTCGGCGCTGGCCGCCGTACATCCGCGTTTCCAGGTACCGCACCGGTCGGAGCTGGCCGTGGGTGCGGTGGTCGCTGTCATGGCCGCCACGGTGGACGTCCGGGGCGCGATCGGGTTCTCCTCCTTCGGTGTGCTGGCGTACTACGCCGTGGCCAACGCGTCGGCGTGGACTGTGTCTTCGGCGCCGGCGGCACGCATGGTGCCGGTGGTGGGGCTGGCCGGGTGCGCGGTGCTGGCGTTCTCGCTGCCCGGGGTCTCGGTGGTGGCGGGCGCGGGCGTGCTGGCGGTGGGAGCCGTTGCGTACGCGGTGCGGCGGGGAGTGAAGGCAGGGGGAACCGGAGGGCGGTAGGGCCCGCCTTCCCTCGCGGGCCAGGCACTCATGGGCCTCCCGGCCCGGGCGCTCAGGGGGTCTCCCGGCCCGGATACTTCGGAGGGTCTCGCGCCGGTGGCCGGGGTGTGTGAAGTACTGGCCTGGGAGTGGCTGTTGTGGGTCTCGGTCGTCACTCGGGCGGGCAACTGCTGGATCGCGGTCATGGGTTCATCATGCGGGCCGCCACCGACAGCCGGGTGGGCCTGTGGACAGCCCCCCGTCTGTGGATATCGAGGAGAGCGCCCCTCTCGCCCCTCCGTCAGCGCACCGCGAACGGCTCGTCCGTCCGCACGATGTCCCGCCCCAGCGGGAGCAGCGAGACAGGGATGAGCTTGAAGTTGGCGATGCCCAGCGGGATGCCGATGATCGTGACGCACAGGGCGATGCCGGTGGCGATGTGGCCGAGGGTGAGCCACCATCCCGCGAGCACCAGCCACAGCACGTTGCCCACACAGGACGGGGCGCCCGCGTCACGGCGTTCGACCGTCGTGTATCCGAAGGGCCACAGGGCGTAGACGCCGATACGGAAGGCCGCGATGCCGAACGGGATGCCGATGATCGTGATGCACAGGAGCAGGCCCGCGAGCATGTAGGCGAGGAACAGCCAGAAGCCGCTCAGGACGAGCCATATGACGTTGAGAATGGTCCTCACTGGTTCCCACCTGCCATCTTCTCGAGCCGGGCGATGCGTTCCGCCATCGGCGGGTGTGTGGAGAACATCTTCGAAAGGCCCTGACCGGGCCGGAACGGGTTGGCGATCATCATGTGACTGGCGGTCTCGATGCGCGGCTCGGGCGGCAGCGGGAGCTGCTTCGTGCCGAGTTCGAGCTTGCGCAGGGCGCTGGCCAGGGCGAGCGGATCGCCGGTCAGCCGTGCGCCGGAGGCGTCCGCCTGGTACTCCCGGGAGCGGCTGATGGCCAGTTGGATGAGCGAGGCGGCGAGCGGGCCCAGGAGCATGATCAGCAGCATGCCGAGCAGGCCGGGGCCGTCGTCGTCGTCCGAGCGCCCGATGGGGATGAGCCAGGCGAAGTTGACCAGGAACATGATGACCGAGGCGAGGGCGCCGGCGACCGACGAGATGAGGATGTCGCGGTTGTAGACGTGGCTGAGCTCGTGGCCGATGACCCCGCGCAGCTCGCGCTCGTCCAGCAGGCGCAGGATGCCGTCGGTGCAGCACACCGCGGCGTTGCGCGGGTTGCGGCCGGTGGCGAAGGCGTTGGGCGCTTCCGTCGGGGAGATGTACAGGCGCGGCATGGGCTGGCGGGCCTGGGTGGAGAGCTCGCGGACCATGCGGTAGAGGCCGGGGGCCTCGAACTCGCTCACCGGGCGGGCGCGCATGGCGCGCAGTGCCAGTTTGTCGCTGTTCCAGTACGCGTACGCGTTGGTGGCCAGTGCGACCACGACGGCGATGACGAGCCCCATGCGGCCGAAGAAGCTGCCGATGACGATGATGAGTGCGGACAGTCCTCCGAGGAGGATCGCTGTCCTGAGCCCGTTGTGCCGGCGGTGCACGGTGCGCCCTCCAAGTGGTGCGGCAGGGGGACCTTTGCTTGCTGGTTGTCGGTGCCACTGGTGCCGCGCTCTCACGTCCAGTGGACCCTCCCGTACTGGTCAACGCCAGGCGGGAGGCTCTAGTTCCCTGGTGCGCGCGGCGCCGGGTGTGGACCGTCCGGGTTGCGGCGCCGGGAAGCGGCACGCGCGCGTGGGGGCGAGTGCCCCACGCGCGCGCGGTGTAAGCGGCCGGTTTTCCAGGAAGCCCGGTCTGTTCAGAAGAGCCCGGTGTCGGTGAAGCGCAGGACCAGCTGGGGTGCGCCGGACAGGGCGATGCCGAGAACGCCGGTCAGGGCGATCGTCGCGGTGACGGGGCCGGGGACGCGGTGCTTCTCGGGTTCGCCCTCGGGGGTGCGGAAGAGCAGGGCCGTCCACTGGAGGTAGTAGAACAGCGCGATGACGACGTTGACGGCCATAATCACGGCGAGCCAGCCGAGGCCGGCGTCGACGGCCGCCGAGAAGACGGTGACCTTGGCGAAGAGGCCGATGACGCCCGGGGGCAGTCCGGCGAGGCAGAGCAGGAAGAACGCCAGGAGCAGCGCGGACAGGGGGCTCGACGCGTAGAGGCCGCGGTAGTCGGCGACGCGGTTGAGGGACTTCGTGCGGCCGACCAGCGCGGCCACGGCGAAGGCGCCCAGGTTCACCGCGCCGTACATCAGGGCGTAGGCCACGGTGGAGCCGATCGACTTCTCGGCGTCCCGGGAGTACGCGGCGGCGGCGATCGGCACCAGGAGGTAGCCGGCCTGGCCGACGGAGGACCAGGCGAGCAGGCGGACCGCGCTGTACGCGCGCGTGGCCTGCTGGCGCAGGGCTCCGGCGTTGCCGACGGTCATGGTGAGCGCGGCCAGGACGGCCAGGGCTGGTCCCCAGATGTCGGCGTACGACGGGAGGGCCACGACCGTGACGAGGATCAGGCCGCTGAAGCCGACGGCCTTGCCGATGACCGACAGGTAGGCCGCGATGGGCAGAGGCGCCCCCACGTACGTGTCGGGCACCCAGAAGTGGAAGGGCACGGCGGCGGTCTTGAAGGCGAAGCCGACGAGGGTGAGGACGACGCCGGTGTCCGCGAGCGTGTGGAGCTGGCCGTCGACCTGCTGGATGCGGTCGGCGACCTGGGTCAGGTAGAGGGTGCCCGTGGAGGCGTACAGGAAGCTGATGCCCATGAGGCTGACCGCGGTGGCGGTGACCGAGGACAGGAAGAACTTCAGGGCCGCCTCGGAGGACTTCCGGTCGCCGTACTTGAGGCCGACCAGCGCGAAGGCGGGCAGGGAGGCGACCTCCAGGGCGACGATCAGCGTCGCGAGGTCGCGGGAGGCGGGCAGCAGGGCGGCACCTGCCGCGGAGGACAGCAGCAGGAACCAGTACTCGCCTTCGGGGAGGTCCTTGCGGGCGTCCTTCAGGGCGGTGACGGACAGGAGGGCGGCGAGGAGGGCTCCGCCGAGGACCAGGAACTGGATGACCAGGGTGAAGCGGTCGGCGGTGTAGCTGCACACGGCGGCGTCGCCGGTCAGGCAGAAGGTGCCGCGGTCGCCGTCCAGCAGGGGCAGCAGCATGGCCGTGGCGACGGCCAGGCCCGCCACCGATGTCCAGCCGAGCAGGGCCTTGCGGTGCTCGGCGACGAACAGGTCGGCGACCAGCACGGCGAGGGCGACGACCGCCGCGACGGTGGGCGGTGCGATGGCGAGCCAGTCGACGGACTGGACCAGCGAGGCGGCCAGGGACTGGGCCGGGGCGCTCATCGGGTGCCTCCTGCGAGGAGCTGCTGGACGGCCGGGTCGCTCAGGCCGAGGAGAGCCTTGGGCCACAGGCCCGCGACGACGGTGAGGACGACGAGCGGGGTCCACGCCGCGAACTCGTACGAGCGGACGTCGGTGAGCCCGGGGGCGTCCTTGGACAGGGCGCCCATGCAGACGCGGCGGACCACGATCAGCAGGTACGCGGCCGTCAGCAGCGTGCCGAACGCGCCGATCGCCATGAAGGTGAGGAACGCGGGCCGGCTGAGGCCCTCGGCCGGCTGGAACGCGCCGAACAGGGCCAGCATCTCGCCCCAGAAACCGGCCAGGCCCGGCAGGCCGAGGGAGGCGACGGCGGCGAAGGCGAGCAGGCCGCCGAGGCGCGGGGCCCTGCCGTACAGGGCGGCTCCGGTCTCCTCGGCGAGGGTGTCGAGGTCGGTGGTGCCGGTGCGGTCCTTCAGGGCGCCGACCAGGAAGAACAGCAGACCGGTGATGAGGCCGTGGGCGATGTTGGCGAACAGGGCGCCGTTCACGCCGGTCGGGGTCATGGTCGAGATGCCGAGCAGGACGAAGCCCATGTGGCCGACGGAGGAGTAGGCGATGAGGCGCTTGAGGTCGCCCTTCGCGCCCTGCTTGGCGAGCGCCAGGCAGGCCAGCGATCCGTAGATGATGCCGACGACGGCCAGGGCGGCGAGGTAGGGCGCGAAGGTGCGGAACCCGTCCGGTGCGATGGGGAGCAGGATCCGGACGAACCCGTACGTACCCATCTTCAGCAGGACGCCGGCCAGGAGGACCGAGCCGACGGTGGGCGCGGCGGTGTGGGCGTCGGGCAGCCAGCTGTGCAGCGGCCACATCGGCGTCTTCACGGCGAGCCCGATCCCGATCGCCAGAACGGCGATGACCTGCACGGATGTGGTCAGCGACCGGCCGTTGTCAGTGGCGAGTGCCACCATGTCGAACGTGCCCGCCTTGATTCCGATCAGGAGCAGGCCGAGCAGCATGACCACGGAGCCGAGCAGCGTGTAAAGGATGAACCGCCAGGCGGCCTGGCTCCGGCCCTCGCCGCCCCAGCGGGCGATGAGGAAGTACATCGGGATGAGGACCATCTCGAAGGCGAGGAAGAACAGCAGCAGGTCGAGGGCGGCGAAGGTCGCCAGCGTGCCGGACTCGAGGACGAGCAGCAGGGCGACGAAGGCCTTCGGGCTCGGACCCGCGGCCCGCGGCGTCAGCCGCTGATGTTGCTGCTTGAAGTACGAGTAGAGCGCGCAGAGGAAGGTCAGCAGCGCGGTCAGGAACAGAAGGGGGAGGGAGATGCCGTCGATGCCGAGGTGGATGCGTACGTCGAGTGCGGGGATCCAGCTGATGTCGGTGCTGGCCTGCATCTTCGACGGCTGGTCGTGGTCGAAGCCGAGCGCGAGGACGATCGCCGCGATGAGGATCGCGCCCGTGACGGTGACGCCGTGCCGGAGCACGGCCTGCTCGGGCGACTTCCCTTTCAGCCCGGGCGGGGCGGGCAGGAGAGCGGCGGCGGCGCCGAGGAGCGGGCCGACGACGACGAACGCCAGAAGGAACTGCATCACGGACTCGTTGATATCGATCACGCCTGCTCACGCTCCCGTGGCGACGAGGACGACGGCGACCGCGAGGACGACGGTGCCGGCGAGCAGCGCGCTCACATAGGTCTGGACGTTGCCGGTCTGGGCGCGCCGTACGGCGGTGCCGAGCCAGCGCGGCAGCGCACCCGCACCGCGCACGTACGTCTCGACGACCTCGCGGTCGAGGAACCGGACGAGGCTCGCTCCGGCCTGGACCGGGCGGACGAAGAGGGCCGAGTACACGGCGTCCACGTGGAAGCCGGCGGCGGCGTGCCGGTGCAGGGGGCCGAGCAGCAGCTGTCCCGGGTCGGCGGGGTCCGGCGCGTAGGCGATGTCCCCGTAGGCCGGCTCGTGTGTGGCGATGGCTTCCGCCTCGACCTGCGCGGCGTCGCCCTCGGGGTGGGCCGCGACGGCGCCGAGCGGGACGCGGGCGGTGAGCGCGGAGGTGTGCCGCCAGGCGGCGTAGGTGACGATGCCGCCGACCAGGGCCACGCCCGTACCGAGCACGGAGGTGGTCAGGGTCGGACCGAGGTCGCGGCCGTCGAACCAGTCGGGCAGCAGACGGAAGGTGAACCCGCCGAGGGCCAGGGACGGGACGGCCAGCACCCACAGCACGACGGTCATCGTCAGCGGCTGCCTGCCGTGGTCGGGGGCCTCGGTGCCCCGGCCCCGGAAGGCCAGCAGCCACAGGCGCATCGCGTAGGCGGCGGTGAGCACGGCCGTGAGCAGACCGGCGACGAGGACGATCCAGCCCGCGACGGCGGGGGCGTGCTCGGTGTGTCCGGTGACGACGTGCTCGGCGACGCCGAGGACGGCCTCCTTGGAGAAGAAGCCGCTGAACGGCGGGATCGCGGCGAGGGCGAGGAGCGCCACGGTCATCGTCCAGTAGGCGTCGGGGACGCGGTCGCGCAGGTTCCGCATGCGGGACAGGGCGGCGAGCGAGTTGGTGCCGGCGGCGTGGATGATCACGCCCGCGGCGAGGAACAGCAGCGCCTTGAAGGCGCCGTGGGACAGGAGGTGGAAGACGGCGGCACCACGGTCGCCGACGGCGAGGGCGCCCGTCATGTAGCCGAGCTGGCCGATCGTCGAGTAGGCGAGGACGCGCTTGATGTCGTCCTGGGCGAGCGCGGCGAGCGCCGAGCCGGTCATCGTGACGGCGGCCATGACGGCGAGGACGACCATCGCGGCCTGGGAGGCCTCGAAGACCGGGAGGAGACGGGCGATGAAGTAGACGCCGGCGGCGACCATGGTCGCGGCGTGGATCAGCGCGGAGACGGGGGTCGGGCCCGCCATCGCGTCGGGCAGCCAGGTGTGCAGGGGGAACTGCGCCGACTTGCCCGCCACACCCGCGAGGAGCAGCAGGGCGATCAGCGTCGGATGGTCGAGTCCGCCGCTCGCGACGGTGCCGAGGATCCGGGTGATGCGGAACGAGCCGGCGTCGGTGGCCAGGGCGAACAGGCCGATGAGGAAGGGGACGTCGCCGAGCTTGGTGACCAGGAAGGCCTTGAGGGAGGCGGCCCGGGCCTCCGGGGTCTCCCAGTAGTGCCCGACGAGGAAGTAGGAACAGATGCCCATGACTTCCCAGCCGACCAGCAGCACCATCAGGTCACCCGAGTAGACGACCAGGAGCATCGCGGAGGTGAACAGGGAGACGAGGGCGGCGTAGGAGGGGTAGCGCGGATCGTCGCGCAGGTAGCCCGTCGAGTAGATCTGCACGCAGGAGGCGACCAGGCCGACCAGGACGGCGACGAGGGCGGCGAAGCCGTCGATGTGCAGGGCCAGCTCGATCGGGACCGAGCCGGTGGGGGTGAGTTCCGTGGCCGAGTCGACGGCCGCGTCGCCGCCCTGGCGCACGGCGACCAGCACGGCGAGGACCAGGGAGGTGAGCGTCGGCAGGACGGCGAGCGGGCGGACGAAGCCGGGTGCCGTGCGGCCGAGGAGCAGGCCGGCGGCGGCGCCGAGGAACGGAAGGAGGGGGACGAGGACGGCGAGGGTGGTCGTGGTCACGCGGTGGCCTCAGCCTTCTGGGCCTCGTCGGGCTTCCCGGCCGTGCGGGCGTCGTGGTCGAGGTCGTCGGGGTCGTGCCGTTCGGCGGTGTCGCGGAGCCTGTCGATGTCCGCGGTGCCGCGGTTGCGGTGGACGGCGAGGACGATCGCCAGACCGATGCCGATCTCGGCGGCGGCGATGGCGATGGTGAACAGGGTCAGGGCCTGGCCGGAGTGCAGGGTGTCCTCGGCGGTCTTGCTCAGCCAGACGTCGAAGGCGACCAGGTTGAGGTTGACGGCGTTGAGCATCAGCTCGACCGACATCAGGACCAGGATCGCGTTGCGGCGGGCGAGGACGCCGTACAGGCCCGTGCAGAAGAGGAGGGCGGACAGCACGGCGGGATAGGCGAGGTGCATCAGCGGGCCCCTTCCGTGTCACGCCGGGTGTCCGTGCCGCTGGGGGTGGTGGCGTCGGCCTTCGCCTTGCGGGACAGGACGATCGCGCCGACCAGGGCGGCGAGGAGGAGGACGGAGAGGGCCTCGAAGGGGAGGACCCAGTTCTGGAAGAGGCTCGCGCCGGTCACCTCGGTGGAGCCGGCGGCGGGGCCGTCCAGGTCGATCCAGGTCGTGCGGAAGGCGTCGACGACGACCCAGACCAGGGCGGCGGCCGCGGCGACGGCCACGGTGAGGGCGGCCCAGCGGTTGCCCGAGTCGGCGTCCGGGGAGCGGCCGATGGGGGCCCGGGTGAGCATCAGGCCGAACAGGAGGAGGACGACCACGGAACCGACGTAGATGAGGACCTGCACCCAGGCGATGAACTCCGCGGTGAGCAGGAGGTACTCGACGGCCAGGCCGCCGAGGGCGACCACCAGCCACAGGGCGGCGTGCACCAGCTGCCGGGTGGTGACGGTGACGAGCGCGGCGCCGAAGGTGACCAGGCCGACGAGGAGGAAGGCGATCTCGACGCCGGTCGGGGAGAGGAAGCCGTGGGTTTCGGCGGCGGCCTCGGTGGTCCGGCCCGTCGCGAGGAGAGCTGCGGTCGCGGCGAAGGTCATTCCTGGCCCTCCTGCCCCGGCCTCGGCTGGCTCGATCCGGGCTGACCCGGCTCGGACCGACCCGGCCTGGACTGTCCCAGATCAGGCTGACCCGGCCCGGGCTGTCCCGGCTCGGGCTGTCCCGGCCTGGACTGTCCCAGATCAGGCTGTCCCGGCTCGGACCGACCCGGCCTGGACTGTCCCGGATCGGGCTGACCCGGCCCGGGCTGTCCCGGCCTGGACTGTCCCAGATCAGGCTGTCCCGGCTCGGACCGACCCGGCCTGGACTGTCCCGGATCGGGCTGACCCGGCCCGGGCT
>NZ_JBEOSZ010000040.1:68518-70656 GCF_040303285.1 Streptomyces sp. NPDC096046
GCTGTCCCGGCTCGGACTGCGCCAGTTCGGGTGGGCCAGGGCTCTTCGGCTGGTCGGTCTGCTGCTTGGAGGCGCCCTGGGGGCGGGTGGGCTGCTCGGCGGCGCGGGCCTGCTCGTCGGCGTGCGGTTCGGTGACCGGCGGGGCCTGCTGGGCGGCCAGCTTGTCGGCGGTCTTGCGGGCCGTGGCGAGTTCCTTCGGTTCCTCCGCGCCGGGGTCGAGGGCGGGCGGGGCCGGGACGGTCCACATCCACTCGCGGAGCTTGTCGCGCTCATGGGTGAGGTCCCGGATGTCGGTCTCGGCGTACTCGAACTCCGGCGACCAGAAAAGGGCGTCGAAAGGACAGACCTCGATGCAGATACCGCAGTACATGCACAGGGAGAAGTCGATGGCGAACCGGTCGAGGACGTTGCGGCTGCGGTCGCGGCCGCCCGGGGTCGCGGCCGGGATCGTCTCCTTGTGGGAGTCGATGTAGATGCACCAGTCCGGGCACTCGCGCGCGCACAGCATGCAGACCGTGCAGTTCTCCTCGAACAGGCCGATCACACCGCGGCTGCGGGGCGGGAGGCCGGGCTGGGCGTCCGGGTACTGCGCGGTGACGGACTTCTTCGTCATCGTGCGGAGGGTGACGGCCAGGCCCTTGGCGAGGCCACTGCCGGGAAGGGGGGCCATGGTTACTGGATCACCACCTTGACGATGCCGGTGAGGGCGATCTGGGCGAGGGCGAGGGGGACGAGGAGGGTCCAGGCGAGCTTCTGGAGCTGGTCCTCGCGCAGACGGGGGTAGGTGACGCGCAGCCAGATCACGAGGAAGGCGAGGACGGCGGCCTTCAGCAGGGTCCAGACCCAGCCGAGGCCATCGGCGCCCCACGGGCCGTGCCAGCCGCCCAGGAAGAGGACGGTGGTCAGGCCGCACAGGACGACGATTCCGGCGTACTCGGCGAGGAGGAAGAGGGCGAAACGGAGGCCGGTGTACTCGGTGTAGGCACCGAAGATGATCTCCGAGTCGGCGACGGGCATGTCGAAGGGCGGGCGCTGGAGTTCGGCGAGGCCGGCCACGAAGAAGACGATCGCGCCGACGATCTGCCACGGCAGCCACCACCACTCGAAGGCGTCGAGGATGCCGGGGAGGGAGACGGTGCCGGCCGCCATCGCCACCGAGGCGGCGGTCAGGAGCATCGGCAGTTCGTAGGCGAGGAGCTGGGCGGCGGTGCGCAGGCCGCCGAGCAGGGAGAACTTGTTCGCGGACGCCCAGCCGGCCATGAGCGAGCCGAGGACGCCGACGCCCATGACGGCCAGGACGAAGAAGACACCCGCGTCGATGACCTGGCCGACGGCTCCCTCCCCCGGGCCGATGGGGATGGCGAGCAGGACGAGGAGATACGGCAGGAGGGCGACGGCCGGGGCCAGTTGGAAGATGCGGCGGTCGGCGCCCGCGGGGACGACGTCCTCCTTCTGCGCGAACTTCACCCCGTCGGCGACGAGCTGGGCCCAGCCGTGGAAGCCGCCGGCGTACATGGGGCCGAGGCGGCCCTGCATGTGGGCCATCACCTTGTGTTCGGTCTGGCCGATGACCAGGGGGAAGGTGAGGAAGACGACGAAGACGACCAGGAGTCGCAGGGCGACGTCGAGCACGTCATTCACTGCGAGCCTCCTGCGGGTCGTCGGGGTCCCCGGGGTTGTCGGGGTCCCCGGGGTTGTCGGGGTCCCCGGGGTTGTCGGGGTTCCTGGGGCTATCTGGGCTATCGGGGCTGTTTGGGTTGCCGGGGTCGCCGGTGGGCTGGGTGTCGTCGCCCGTGGGCTCGGACGTCTGCGACCCGCCCGGCTGCTCCCTGGACGGAAACTCCCCCGCCTCCGGGGAGGGTTCGGGGGCCGGTTCGTCGAAGGTCGGACGGGCGTGGTGCCAGGGGGCGTCCGAGCTGCGTGGGGCGCTCGAAGCCCTGCCCGGCCGACTGTCACCGCGGCCGGGCGCGCCCGGCCGGCTCCCCCCGCCCTCCGGACCGGGAGTCGCGGAGTCGGGGCCGGAAGTCGCCGAGTCGGGGCCAGGAGTCGCGGAGTCGGGGCCGGAAGTCGCCGAGTCGGGGCCAGGAGTCGCGGAGTCGGGGCCGGAAGTCGCCGAGTCGGGGCCAGGAGTCGCGGAG
>NZ_JBEOSZ010000040.1:70755-74696 GCF_040303285.1 Streptomyces sp. NPDC096046
GTCGGGGCCATGAGTCGCGGTTGCCGGGCCGGTCGGCTGCTGACTCGCCGAACCCTCCGACGCCGAGCGGTTGCGCCTCGGTCGGGCCGGAGCTGGAGCGGCCGGCCCGCCGGACGGGGGCTGACCCGCCCCACCCGGAACCTGCGGCGTGGGCTGATCCGCCGCGCCCCGAGCCGGCTCCCCCCGCGTGGGCTGATCGGTCGGGGTCGGGGTCGGGGTCGGGACCTGGGCCTCCCCCGGCGTGGACCGGCCCGCCCCCCGAGCCGACTCCCCCGCCGCGGACTGATCCGCCGAAGTCGCAGCAGCCACGTCACCCGACGCGGACTGGCTCGCCGAGCCCTCCGCCGCCGAACGCGTCCGCCGTGGGGAAGAAGCCGGGGCCGGGGTCTCCGTGGCACCGGTCTGGCTCGCCGAGCCCTCCGAGGCCGAGCGGGTCCGGCGCGCCGGGCGTTCTCCCGTGGGACGTGCCGCGGCTCGGGCGGGGCGTTCGCCTGCCGCGCGTCCCGCGCCCCGGGCCGGGCGGGCGGGAGCCGGGGGGAGTTGGCCTTTGAGGGGGCCCCACTCGTTGGGGTCGGGGACGCCGGGCGGGAGCATCTGGCGGCGCTTGGGGCCGCCGTGTTCCGACTCGCCCGGCTCCTTCGCGCCGGGCCAGGCCTTGGCGACGCGGGCGGCCAGGACGAAGTCCTTCCGGAGGGGGTGGCCTTCGAAGTTCTCGGGCAGGAGCAGGTGGTCCAGCCCCGGGTGGCCTTCGAAGGTGATGCCGAACATCTCGTGCGTCTCGCGCTCGTGCCAGGCGGCACCCGCGTAGACGTCGACCGCCGAGGGCAGGGCGGGGGCCTCGTGCGGGACGGTCGTACGCAGGAGGAGACGTCGTACGGGAGAGAGCGCCGCGACGTGGGCCGTGACGCGGAAGCCCGTGCCCGGTTCGTCGACCGCGCTCAGCCAGTCGAAGTAGGTGCAGCCGAGCCGGTCGCGGGCGGTCCGCAGGGCGGCGATCCAGGCGGCCGGCGGTACGTCGACCGTCAGAACCTCGTAGGACTCCTCGGCGGTGGCGTCGGGGCCGAAGAGTTCCTCGGCGGCGGCGGGCAGCCAGCCGACGGCCGTCATCGTCCCTCCCCCGGCGTCGAGTCGGAGCCCGGGGCGGGGGCGGAGGCGGAGGCGGGCGGCTGCACCAGGCCGCTCTGCAGCGCCGCCGCCGACGGACGGACGGTGCCGTACCGCTCCCCCAGCGACTCGCGGGCGATCTTCTCCTGGAGCTTGAGGATGCCCTGGAGCAGCGCCTCGGGCCGGGGCGGACAGCCGGGGACGTAGACGTCGACGGGGATGATCTGGTCGACGCCCTTGGTGACGGAGTACGAGTCCCAGTAGGGGCCGCCGCAGTTGCTGCACGCGCCGAAGGAGATGACGTACTTCGGTTCCGGCATCTGCTCGTAGAGGCGCTTGATCGCCGGTGCCATCTTGTCCGTGACCGTGCCGGACACCACCATCAGGTCGGCCTGGCGTGGGCCCGGGGCGAACGGGATGACGCCGAGCCGGATGAAGTCGTGGCGGGCCATCGACGCGGCGATGAACTCGATCGCGCAGCAGGCGAGGCCGAAGTTGAAGACCCAGAGCGAGTAGCGGCGGCCCCAGTTGAGGATCACCTTCATCGGCTCGGGAGCGAGGCGCGCGAGGGCGCCCAGCCGCTTGGGTTCGGGCAGCGGAACGGGCTCGGACACCGAGGGGTTCACGTCCATGCCAGGACGCCCTTCTTGTATGCGTAGAGCAGGCCCACGGCCAGGAAGCCGAGGAAGATGAACATCTCGACCAGGGTCGCGGCGCCGTACCCGGGGGCGGCGAAGACGGTCGCCCAGGGAAACAGGAAGATCGAGTCGACGGCGAAGATCACATAGAGGAAGGCGTACACGTAGTAGCGGACCTGGGTGTGGGCCCAGCCCTCGCCCACGGGGTCGACGCCGCACTCGTACGTCAGGAGCTTCTCGGGGGTGGGGACCACGGGCCGCAGCAGACGGCCGGCCCCGAAGGCGACGGCCACGAACAGCACACCGACGACGGCGAGCAGTCCGACGACCGAATAGGACTGGAAGTAGTCCGCCGCGGCGACGGTCGTGGTGACGACGGTCGGTTCCGGCACGTCCGTCCCTCGCTCCCTGCAACTCGGACCTGGATCCTGCGACGATGCTGCGGCTCACTCGGATGCCGCCGTTCGACGATCTGTACGCACGGGAGTCTAGGCCCTGATAAGGGCAGGGTAAGCAGCCCGTCACGACCCGGCATGCGGGGGTGGGGTTTTCCTCAGTTGATCCCGGCGGTCCACCTCATGGCGCAGCAGCCCGCCGCCGGGCACGCTAACGCGTATGACCCAACGCATCCCGTCCCCGGGCACGACGGCGACCCGGCAGGGCGCCGGGCCGGACGACCGTCCGCCGCCCGCACGGCTCGCCTACGAACGGCACACCTGGAAAGAGATCGCGCACCTGCTGGCCAACTTTCCGGTCGCGCTGCTCGGATTCACCTACGTCGTGACGGTGCTGTTCACCGGTTTCGGACTGACCGTCACGGTGATCGGGTTCCCGCTGCTCGCCGCCGGACTCATGGGCGCGCGGCAGTTGGGCAGGCTGGAGCGGGCGCGGGCCAGGGCGTTGCTCGGAGTGCGGGTGGACGAGCCGAGCCGGCTGCGGCTGCGCGGCGAGGGCGGATTCTTCCAGCGGCTGTGGATGCAGCTGAAGGACCCGGTGGGCTGGCGCACGGTCCTGTACGAGTTCATCCGGCTGCCGTGGGGCGTCCTCACCTTCACCGTCACGCTGACCTCGCTGTTCGTGCTGTGGCCGGTGCTGCCGTTCATCGCCCGCGGGCTGACCAACGCCGACCGGGCCATGGTGCGCGCGCTGCTGTCGCCCTCCGACGAGTTGGAGCGGCGGATCGCCGAGCTGGAGTCGGACCGGGGGGTCGTGGTGGACACGGCGGCGGCCGACCTGCGGCGCATCGAACGGGATCTGCACGACGGGGCGCAGGCCCGGCTGGTCAACCTGGCCATGGGTCTCGGCCTGGCCAAGGAGAAGGTGCTGGAGGATCCCGACGCGGCGGCGACGATGGTCGCGGAGGCGCACGGCGAGGTGAAGCTCGCGCTCCAGGAGCTGCGGGATCTGGCGCGCGGTATCCATCCGGCGGTCCTCACCGACCGCGGGCTGGACGCGGCCCTGTCGTCGGTCGCCTCGCGCTGCACGGTTCCGGTGAAGGTGACGGTCGATCTGCCGGAGCGGCCGGCCGCGGCCATCGAGGGCATCGCCTACTTCACCGTCTCGGAGCTGCTGCAGAACGTCAGCAAGCACAGCGGGGCGAAGTCGGCCTCGGTGGATGTGTGGCGGACGGACACCCGCCTCCTCATACAGGTGTGGGACGACGGGGGCGGGGGCGCGAGCCTCGACGGGGGTACGGGGATGAAGGGCCTGGCGGACCGGCTGAACGCCGTCGACGGGCTGTTCGTCCTGGAGTCGCCTCCGGGCGGCCCGACGACGATCACCGCGGAACTGCCGTGGCGCGAGCGCGACGACGCCGCCGTCGCCCCCGGCGCACGTTGAGCCTCCGGACCGGGGCCCTGCACGCCGTGGCCCACCGGGCCGGTGGTCCCCCGGCCGGTGATCGGCCATGCCGGTGATCGGCCGTGCCGGTGATCGGCCATGCCGGTGATCGGCCATGCCGGTGATCGGCCATGCCGGTGATCGGCGGTGCCGCGGTCCCCCGGGCCGCAGTCCGCCGGGCGCGGTCCGCCGGGCCGCAGTCCGCCAAGTTCCAGCCCAACGAACCGCGGCCCAGCCCGTCGCGCTCCACCGGGCCGTGGCGCAGCCCGCCGCACACCACCGAACCGCGGCCCAACCCCGCCGCACACCACCGAACCGCGGCCCAACCCCGCCGCACACCACCGAACCGCGGCCCAACCC
>NZ_JBEOSZ010000041.1:0-5912 GCF_040303285.1 Streptomyces sp. NPDC096046
GCGGCGTCGCGACGCCCGGCACGCTCCCCCGCTCTCGGCTTCGCTCGAACGGGAGGGGCCCCCACCGCCGCACCGCGCGAAAGCCCAGGTAGCTCGGCTACGAGGGCTTCCGCGCGGCACTCCCCCAAGCTCTTCGAGCAGGGGGGACCCCCAGAGCACGCACCGAACGCCGCTCCTTCTCCCGCGGAGATCCATCAGAAGGGCCTTCGAGGCTTTCAGCGGCCGTGGTGGGGGCTCGGGGGTCTTCCCCGCCACGGCCGTCACGCGGAACAACACGCGGGGCCGCCGCCGGTTACGGCACAGCGCCCCACCCGGCCCGGCACAGCCGCCCCGGTGTCCGCCATTCGGCGGAGTTGTCCCTCATCCCTGTTGCGGCACTACCGGCCCCGCACTTGACTCGTTCTTCGCGGCAACCTGCGGAATGCCGCAGTTCGCCCACGCGCGCGGGAGAGGTGCCCACGATGCTTTCGGCCAAGAGTCTGTTCCAGGAGATCCTCGACAACGACGACTCCTTCGCGCTGTTCTGCTCCATCGCCGCGAGTGGCGAGTCCCAGGGCGGCTGGGAGAACGCCCGTATCGCCGCGCTCGTGCCCGAGGCCGAGCGCGAACTCGCCCCCAAGATCAGCCGGCACGGCGCCGACGAGGACAAGCACGGCCGGATCTTCAACGCCCTGCTGAAGAAGCGCGGACTCCACCCGGTCCCGGTCCCGCCGGAGACCGACTACACGATGCTCCTGGAGAAGAACGGCATCGGCGTCGCCCACGCGCAACTGCAGCGCGACGAGCCGCTCACGGTCCAGGACATCGTCACCTACCTCTCGCACAGCAGGGTCACCGAACAGCGTGCCGTCGATCAGATGGACCAGCTCCGCAAGCACTTCGCCGACCACCCCGACATCGGCCGCGCGCTCAAGCAGATCTCCCAGGACGAGGACAACCACCTCGCCTACTGCCACGAGGAACTGCTGCGCTTGACCTCCGCGGGCCACGACCGGGCCATCCGGCGCACCCTGCGCGAGTGCGCGCTCGCCGAGCTGCGGATCTACCGGGACGTCAGCCTCGCCGTCATGGCGCACATGGGGCGCATCCTCGGCTGGCCCAAGGCCAAGTCGGCCGTGCTCGCCGCGGGCATTCACGCGATGTACGTCCACGAGCGCCTGGGCGGCTGGCGCCGGATGGTGTCGCTGACGACGCCCGAGCGCCGCAACGCCCTCGGCGGCCCCGGGGCCCCGGAGCCCGATGTCACCCGGACCGGCCCGGCTACAGCCACCCGCGGCGCTTGAACAGCCGGAAGATCATCACCTCCAGGGCGGCCATCAGCACGAGCAGGGCCGGATAGGACCAGACCCAGCGCAGCTCGGGCATGTGCTCGAAGTTCATGCCGTAGATCCCCGCCAGCATCGTGGGGATCGCGGCCATGGCCGCCCACGCGGAGATCTTCCGCATGTCGTCGTTCTGCCGGACGCTCATCTGCGCCAGGTGCGCCGAGAGGATGTCCGACACGAGCCGGTCCAGGCTCTCCACCGACTCGTTCACGCGCGTCAGGTGGTCGCTGACGTCCCGGAAGAACGGCCGGGCCCGGTCGTCCACGAACGGCACGGTCACACCCATCGACGCCGTGCCCGCCAGCCGGCTCATCGGCGAGGCCAGCGGCCCGGTCGCCCGGCGGAACTCCAGGACCTGCCGCTTGAAGTCGTAGATCCGGGACGCCGTGTTCCGCGAGCCCCCGCCGGCCGGCGAGAACACCTCCGCCTCCAGGCCCTCCAGGTCGGTCTGCAACTCGGTCGCCACGTCCAGGTAGTGGTCGACGGTCGCGTCGGCGACCGCGTACAGCACGGCCGTGGGGCCTTTGGCGAGCAGCTCCGGCTCCTGCTCCAGCCGCCCGCGGACGGCCTTGAGCGGGGAGCCCTCGCCGTGCCGGACGGTCACCACGAACGAGTCACCCAGGAAGATCATGATCTCGCCGGAGGAGACGGTGTCACTCCGCGGCTCGTACGCCACCGGCTTGAGCACCACGAAGAGCGAGTCGTCGTACACCTCCAGCTTGGGCCGCTGATGGGCCTTGAGGGCGTCCTCGACGGCCAGCGGGTGCAGCCCGAACTCCCTGGTCACATGGTCGAACTCGTCCTCCGTCGGCTCGTGCAGCCCGATCCACACGAATCCGCCCGCCGTGCGGGCCTCACCCAGGGCGTCGGAGAGGTCTTCGGGCCCTCCCGTCCGCTGTCCGTCGCGGTAGATGGCACAGTCGACGATCACGAAGCGAGTCTCCCGTCACTCGAACGACACCGCACGCGCGCGTGCGCCTACGCTGGAGCGCATGCCCACGCTGATCCTGGTCAGGCACGGACGCTCCACCGCCAACACCGAGGGACTGCTCGCCGGCTGGACGCCCGGTGTCGCCCTCGACGAGCGCGGCGCCGCGCAGGCCGCCGCGCTCCCCGGGCGGCTGGCCGCACTGCCTCTCGCCGCAATCGTCACCAGCCCGCTCCAGCGCTGCCAGGAAACGATTCGGCCGCTGCTCGACGCCCGCCCCGACCTGAACCCCCACACCGACGAGCGCATCGGCGAGTGCCACTACGGCGACTGGTCCGGACGCAAACTCGCCGAACTCACGGACGAACCCCTGATGGAGGTGGTGCAGGCGCACCCCTCCGCGGCCGCCTTCCCCGGTGGCGAGTCCATGCGGGCCATGCAGACACGTGCCGCCGAGGCGGTCCGCGAGTGGAACGCGCGCGTGGAGCGCGACCACGGCGCCGACGCCGTCTACCTCATGTGCTCGCACGGCGACATCATCAAGTCGCTCGTCGCCGACGCACTCGGACTTCACCTGGACCTCTTCCAGCGGATTTCCGTCGAACCGTGTTCCATCACCGCGATCCGCTACACACGACTGCGGCCGTTCCTCGTCCGGCTCGGCGACACCGGAGACTTCACGTCCCTGGCGCCGCGCGAGGAACCGCCGGGCACGGAGGCCGAAGTCGGGGGCGGTGCGGGCGCACCGTGATCGTTCGCCGCAGTAGGGTGAAGCGGTCGCAGCAGTGCCGTGCTCATACGTTTCCCACGATCCCCATGGAGACAGGACGTGTCCCGTCAGGTGTTCCTCTACGACCATCCGGAGCGTTTCGTGGCCGGTACGGTCGGACTGCCCGGGCGCCGTTCGTTCTTCCTCCAGGCCTCCGCCGGCTCCCGCGTGACCAGCGTGGCCCTGGAGAAGACCCAGGTCGCCGCGCTCGCCGAACGCATGGACGAACTGCTCGACGAGGTCGTACGCCGTAGCGGCGGCAGCGCCCACGTCCCCGCCGTCGCACCCCCGGACACCGACACCGCCCCGCTGGACACCCCCATCGAGGAGGAATTCCGGGTCGGCACCATGGCGCTCGCCTGGGACGGCGACGAGCAGCTCATGATCGTCGAGGCGCAGGCGCTCGTGGAGCTCGACGCGGAGACCGAGGAGGACCTCGCCGAGGCCGAGGAGCGGCTGCTCCAGGACGAGGAGAACGGGCCCCCGATGCTGCGCGTCCGGCTCACCGGCGCGCAGGCCAGGGCCTTCGCCAAGCGCGCCCTCGACGTCGTCAACGCCGGGCGGCCGCCGTGCCCGCTGTGCAGCCTCCCGCTCGACCCGGAAGGACACGTATGTCCGCGCCAGAACGGATACCGCCGCGGAGCGTGACGCCGCCGCCCCACGCCGCCGAGCTGCTCGCCCGAGGCGAACTGACCGTCCGCGGACGCATCCGGGAGGCCTCCAACGCGGCCCTGTACTGCACGGTGTCCCACGACGGCCGGGACGCGGCCTGCGTCTACAAGCCGATCACGGGCGAGCGGCCTCTGTGGGACTTCCCCGACGGCACGCTGGCCCAGCGCGAGGTCGCCGCGTACGAGGTCTCCGAGGCGACGGGCTGGGGCCTGGTGCCGCCCACCGTGCTGCGTGACGGGCCCCACGGCGAGGGCATGTGCCAGCTGTGGATCGAGGTGACGCCCGAGGCGCGACTGCTCGCCCTGGTCGACGGCGAGGAACCGGAGCCGGGCTGGAAGGCGATCGGCTTCGCCGAGGTCGGCGAGGGACGCACCGCACTGCTCGTGCACGCCGACGACGCACGGCTGCGGCGGCTCGCCGTGCTCGACGCCGTGATCAACAACGCCGACCGCAAGGGCGGCCACCTGCTGCCCACCGGTGAGGGACGGTTGTACGGGATCGACCACGGGGTCACGTTCAACGCCGAGAACAAGCTGCGGACCCTGCTGTGGGGCTGGGCGGGGGAGCCCTTGCCGCAGGAGGCCGTCGAGGTCCTCGAAGGCCTGCGGAAGGGCCTGGCGGAGGGCGGGACGCTGGCCGCGCGGCTCGAACCGCTGATCACCCGCGCCGAGATCGACGCCACCCGCGCGCGGGTCGGCGCGCTGCTCGCCTCGGGGACCCACCCCGAGCCGAGCGGCCAGTGGCCGGCGATCCCCTGGCCACCCGTGTAACAGCACAGGCACCCGGGACACCGCAAGAGCGCCTTCTCGGCCGAGTGGCCCGCTCCCGTTCGTATCTGGAACTCCAGTCCGGTTAGGCTCATGACATGCATGCCTGGCCCGCTTCCGAGGTCCCCGCCCTGCCTGGTCAGGGCCGCGACCTGAGGATCCACGACACCGCGACCGGCGGCCTCGTCACCCTCGACCCCGGTCCCGTCGCCCGTATCTACGTCTGCGGCATCACCCCGTACGACGCCACCCACCTGGGACACGCGGCGACCTACAACGCGTTCGACCTCGTGCAGCGCGTGTGGCTCGACACCAAGCGGCAGGTTCACTACGTCCAGAACGTCACCGACGTCGACGACCCCCTCCTGGAGCGGGCGCAGCGGGACGGCATCGACTGGGCCGCGCTCGCCGAGAAGGAGACGGCCCTCTTCCGCGAGGACATGACGGCCCTGCGGATGCTGCCGCCGCGGCAGTACATAGGCGCCGTCGAGGCCATACCCGGGATCGTCCCGCTCGTCGAGCGGCTCCGGGACGCCGGTGCCGCCTACGAGCTCGACGGTGACGTCTACTTCTCCGTCGAGTCCGACCCGCACTTCGGCAAGGTCTCGAACCTCGACGCCGCGGCGATGCGGCTGCTGTCCGCCGAGCGCGGCGGCGACCCGGACCGCCCGGGCAAGAAGAACCCGCTCGACCCGATGCTGTGGATGGCGGCCCGCGAGGGCGAGCCCAGCTGGGACGGCGGATCGCTCGGGCGCGGCCGGCCCGGCTGGCACATCGAGTGCGTGGCCATCGCCCTCGACCACCTCGGCATGGGCTTCGACATCCAGGGCGGCGGCTCCGACCTCGCCTTCCCGCACCACGAGATGGGCGCCTCGCACGCCCAGGCGCTGACCGGCGAGTTCCCCATGGCGAAGGCGTACGTGCACGCCGGCATGGTCGCCCTCGACGGCGAGAAGATGTCCAAGTCCAAGGGCAACCTGGTCTTCGTCTCCAGGCTGCGGTACGACGGCGTCGACCCGGCCGCCATCCGGCTCGCGCTGCTCGCCCACCACTACCGCGCCGACTGGGAGTGGACCGACCAGGTCCTTCAGGGCGCCGTCGCACGGCTCGGCCGCTGGCGGGCCGCCGTGTCCCGGCCCGACGGGCCGCCGGCGGAGGCGCTCGTCGAGGAGATCCGCGAGGCCCTCGCCGACGACCTGGACGCCCCGGCCGCGCTCACCGCGGTCGACCGCTGGGTCGCGCTCCAGGAGCAGAGCGGCGGCACGGACATCGGCGCGCCCGGCGTGGCCTCCCGGGCCGTGGACGCGCTGCTGGGCGTGGCGCTCTGACCGGGAAGCGGACATAACCAACCGTGGGGCGTCTCCCGGCCGGGAGACGCCCCACCGTTGGTGTGTCGCCCGCCCGCCGGCCACCTCACGTGGGCGGGCCGAACCCGCGTGCGCGGGTTCCGC
>NZ_JBEOSZ010000041.1:5922-74348 GCF_040303285.1 Streptomyces sp. NPDC096046
CCGACCTCCAGGCGCGACAGCAGCCACATGCCGACGGCGGAGAGGGCGCCGCCGAGGATCGGGTAGGCCTTGTAGCGGCCGGTGTGGCCGATGGCCGGGAGACGCCCCACGGTTCGTGTGACGCCCTCAGTCCTCCGACGACTCGTCGTCGTCCGTACCCGGCTTCGGCGGCTTCGGCGGGCGGGTGCGGCCGCCCGGGTTGTCCCGCAGGTACGACGTGCTGTCGCTGCCGTCCGCCGTGGCGTGACCGCCGGTGGCGGGTGGTCCGCCGCCGTCGCGGCGCCGCAGGTAGCGCTCGAACTCCCGGGCGATCGCCTCGCCCGACGCCTCCGGCAGCTCGGCGGTGTCCCGGGCCTCCTCCAGCGACTGGACGTACTCGGCGACCTCGCTGTCCTCGGCGGCCAGCTGGTCCACGCCGACCTGCCAGGCGCGCGCGTCCTCGGGCAGCTCGCCCAGCGGGATGCGCACGTCGATCAGGTCCTCCAGGCGGTTCAGCAGCGCCAGCGTGGCTTTCGGGTTCGGCGGCTGCGACACGTAGTGCGGCACCGCCGCCCAGAGCGAGACGGCCGGGACGCCCGCGTGCGTGCAGGCCTCTTGGAGGACACCGACGATGCCCGTGGGGCCCTCGTACTTGGTCTCCTCCAGATCCATGCGGCGGGCCAGGTCCGGGTCGGACGTCGTCCCGCTGATCGGAACCGGGCGGGTGTGCGGGGTGTCACCGAGCAGGGCGCCCAGCACGACCACCAGCTCCACCCCCAGTTCGTGCGCGAAGCCGAGCAGTTCGTTGCAGAACGAACGCCACCGCATGGACGGTTCGATGCCCCGGACGAGGACGAGGTCGCGCGGCTTGTCACCGCCGACCCGGACCACCGACAGCCTCGTCGTGGGCCAGGTGATCTTGCGGACGCCCGCTTCCATGAACACCGTGGGGCGGTTCACCTGGAAGTCGTAGTAGTCCTCGGCGTCCAGCGCCGCGAACACCTCGCCCTTCCATTCCCTGTCCAGATGCGCGACCGCGGTGGAGGCGGCGTCGCCGGCATCGTTCCAGCCCTCGAACGCGGCCACCATGACCGGGTCGACCAGCTCGGGAACCCCCTCGAGCTCGATCACCCAGCGCCTCCTTCCGACGTGCCCTCGCTTGACCACCCAACCTTACGGCGTGCCGCGGGGGCGCCCGCAGCCCCCTTGCAGGGGGAGTGCCCCATCACTGCCCCGCGATCCGCCCCCGAACACCCCGCACGCTTCCGGGCGATGCGCGGGCGCCGGTCACAGCGTGGAGCGCAGCCACTGCTCCACGCTCGCGATATGCACGGTCGCCCACGAGCGCGCCGCCTCGCCGTCCCGGTCGCGCAGTGCGGCGAGGATCGCCCGGTGCTCGCGCAGGGTGCGGGCGACGGCGTCCTCCTGGGTGAGGCCGCGCCAGATCCGGGCCCGGGTGGTGGGGCCCGACAGTCCGTCGAGGAGCGAACAGAGCACGGAGTTGCCCGAGCCGTGCACGATGCCCCGGTGGAACTCCAGGTCGCAGGCGACGAGATCCTCCACGGACGGGGCCTCGCCGAGCTTGTCCAGCTGGACCGTCAGCGCGTCCAGTTGCTGCTCGCTGATCCGCACGGCCGCCAGGGCGGTCGCGGCCGGTTCCAGGATGCGGCGTACGGCCAGGAACTCCAGGACCGTGTCGTCGCGGTGGAAGTCGACGACGAAACTCAGCGCCTCGAGCAGGAGTTGCGGGTCGAGACTGGTGACATAGGTGCCGTCGCCCTGCCGTACGTCCAGGATCCGCATCAGCGACAGGGCGCGCACGGCCTCCCGCAGGGAGTTGCGGGACAACCCGAGGTCGGCGGCGAGTTCGCTCTCCTTGGGCAGCCGGTCGCCCGGGCGCAGCGCGCCGGAGACGATCATTCCCTTGATCTTCTCGATCGCCTCGTCGGTCACTGCCATGGTCGACCTCCCTGCCGCTCCAGACCTCCGACGTATCAGGTCATTATGGGGGTCGGGGAACACGGAAGGGGCGGCTCCGTCGGCGTGGAGCCGCCCCTTCCCGCACCGGGTGCCCCCCGGGCCGTGCCTACTTCTTGTCGAGCACGTCCTGCACCTTGGCGCGGACGTCGTCCGTGGCGAGACCCCGGATCGTCAGCGTCGTGCGGCGGCGCAGCACGTCGTCCTGCGTCTCGGCCCACTCGTGGTCCCGGGCCCAGACGACCTGCGCCCAGATCTCCGGGGCGTCGGGGTGGACGCGCTCGGCGAGCTCCGGGCTCTCGTTGGCCAGACGGGCGATGTCGAAGGCCAGCGAACCGTAGTGCGTGGCCAGGTGCCTGGCCGTGTCGGCCGCCATGCGCGGGCCCGGCGCCGGCCCGTCCGTGAGCAGCCGGTGGGCGACCGCGCGCGGGTTGGCGATGCCGGGCAGCGGCAGCTTCTTCGGCAGCGCGCTGATCGGCTCGAAGTCGTCGCCCAGCGGGTGACCCGGCAGCGCCTCCAGCTTCTTCATGATCGTCCGGCCGATGTGGCGGAAGGTGGTCCACTTGCCGCCCGCGACGGACAGCATGCCGCCCCGGCCTTCGGTCACCACCGTCTCGCGCTTGGCCTTGGCGGTGCTGCCGGGGCCGCCCGGCAGCACGCGCAGACCCGCGAAGGCGTAGGTGATGAGGTCGCGGTTCAGCTGCTGGTCGCGCACCGAGAAGGCGGCCTCGTCGAGGATCTGCGATATGTCCTGCTCGGTGACCGACACGTCCGCCGGGTCGCCCTCGAACACCTCGTCGGTGGTGCCGAGCAGCAGCATGTCCTCCCAGGGGAGGGCGAAGGTGATGCGGTACTTGTCGATCGGGGTGGCGAGCGCGGCCTTCCAGGGGGAGGTGCGCTTCAGGACCAGGTGCGCGCCTTTGGACAGGCGGATGGAGGGAGCCGCGTTCGGGTTCTCCATCCTGCGCAGGTGGTCCACCCACGGGCCGGTCGCGTTCAGCACCAGCCGGGCGTTGACGCCGAACTCGTCCCCGGACAGGCGGTCCCTGAGCTCGGCGCCGGTGACGCGGCCCTGGGTGAAGCGCAGGCCCGTCACCTCGGCGTGGTTGAGGACGACCGCGCCCGCCTCGACGGCCCCGCGCACCGTCATCAGCGCCATGCGGGCGTCGTTCATCTGGTCGTCGCCGTAGACGGCCACGGCCTTGAGGTTCTCGGTGCGCAGCTCGGGCACGTCCTGCGCGGCCTTGGCCGGCGAGAGCAGATGCCCGACGCCGTCCCCGAAGGCGGAGAGCGCGGAGTAGGCGAAGACGCCCGCGCCGAGCTTCGCCGCGCCGTGCGGCCCGCCCTTGTACACGGGCAGGTAGAACGTGAGCGGGTTCGCCAGGTGGGGAGCCACCTGGCGGGAGACCGCACGGCGCTCGAAGTGGTTCTCCGCCACCAGCTTCACCGCGCCGGTCTGCAGGTAGCGCAGACCGCCGTGGAGGAGCTTGGAGGAGGCGGAGGACGTGGCGCCGGCGAAGTCGCCGGCGTCCACCAGAGCCACCCTGAGGCCGGACTGCGCGGCGTGCCAGGCGGTGGAGATGCCCAGGATGCCGCCGCCGATCACGAGAAGGTCGTACGACGCCTTGGAGAGCTGCTCCCTGGTCTCGGCTCGGCTCGGGTTCGAGCCGGAGGCCGGGTGCGTCCCCAGGGCAGGCACGGACTGCAGGGTGGACTGACTGGTCATGCTGGTTCTTACTCCTCGTCCTCGAGCCAGCCCATGGTCCGCTCGACGGCCTTGAGCCAGTTCTTGTACTCACGGGCGCGGGTGTCCGCGTCCATGCGGGGGGTCCACTCGGCGGCCCGCCGCCAGTTGGCGCGCAGGTCGTCGGTGCTGTTCCAGAAGCCGACGGCGAGACCGGCGGCGTAGGCGGCGCCGAGGCAGGTGGTCTCGGCGACCATCGGGCGCACCACCGGGGCGTCCACGAAGTCGGCGAGGGTCTGCATCAGCAGGTTGTTGGAGGTCATGCCGCCGTCGACCTTCAGGGCGGCCAGTTCCACGCCGGAGTCCTTCGTCATGGCGTCGGCGATCTCCCGCGTCTGCCAGGCGGTGGCCTCCAGGACGGCACGCGCGAGGTGTGCCTTGGTGACGTACCGGGTCAGGCCGGCGATCACACCACGGGCGTCGGAGCGCCAGTACGGGGCGAACAGGCCGGAGAAGGCCGGCACGAAGTAGGCGCCGCCGTTGTCCTCGACCGACAGGGCGAGGGTCTCGATCTCGGCGGCGGTGGAGATCAGGCCCATCTGGTCGCGCATCCACTGCACCAGCGAACCGGTGACGGCGATCGAGCCCTCCAGGGCGTAGACCGTGTCCTGGTCGCCGATCTTGTAGCCGACGGTGGTCAGCAGGCCGCTGTAGGAGTTGATGATCTTGTCACCGGTGTTCATCACCATGAAGGTGCCGGTGCCGTAGGTCGACTTGGTCTCGCCCTCGGCGAAGCAGGTCTGGCCGAACAGGGCCGCCTGCTGGTCGCCGAGCGCCGAGGCGACGGGGATGCCGCCGAGCAGGTCGCCCAGCTTGCCGCCGGTGATCTCGCCGTAGACCTCCGCGGAGGAGCGGATCTCGGGCAGGATCTGCTGCGGGACGCCGATGGACTCGCAGATCTTGTCGTCCCACTGCATGGTGTGCAGGTTCATGAGCATGGTGCGCGAGGCGTTGGTGACGTCCGTGACGTGCTCGCCACCGTCGGTGCCGCCGGTCAGGTTCCAGATGACCCAGCTGTCCATGGTGCCGAAGAGGATGTCGCCGGCCTCGGCGCGCTCCTTCAGCCCGTCGACGTTGTCGAGCAGCCAGCGGGCCTTCGGGCCGGCGAAGTAGGAGGCCAGCGGCAGGCCCGTCTCGCGGCGGAAGCGGTCCTGGCCGACGTTGCGCCCGAGCTCACGGCACAGGGCGTCGGTGCGGGTGTCCTGCCAGACGATGGCGTTGTGGACGGGCTCACCGGTGTTCTTGTCCCACAGCACGGTCGTCTCGCGCTGGTTGGTGATGCCGATGGCCTTGATGTCGTCACGGGTGATGCCGGCCTTCTCGATGGCCCCGGCGACGACCTCCTGGACGTTGGTCCAGATCTCGGTGGCGTTGTGCTCGACCCAGCCCGGCTTCGGGAAGATCTGCTCGTGCTCCTTCTGGTCGACCGAGACGATCCGGCCGTCCCGGTCGAAGACGATGCAGCGGCTGGAGGTCGTGCCCTGGTCGATGGCGGCGATGAAGGGGCCGGCGGTGTGCGCGTCGGTCACTGTGTCTCCTGGAGAGTTCCGTGTTTATGGGGCTTTACGTACGGCGCGTGCCGAGAGTTTCGCGAAGCGGGGATGAATGCCGCTCCTAGGCGAACGCGACGTTGTAGATGCCTGCGGCGATGGCCCCGCCGATCAGCGGGCCGACCACCGGGACCCAGGCGTAGCCCCAGTCGGAGCCGCCCTTGTTGGGCAGCGGCAGCAGGGCGTGCACGATGCGCGGACCGAGGTCACGGGCCGGGTTGATGGCGTAACCCGTCGGGCCGCCGAGGGACAGGCCGATGGAGACCACCACGAGCGCGACGATCAGGGCGCCCAGGGTGCCCAGGCCGTTGCCGTTGTCGTTCAGGCCCTGGGTGAGCACGGCGAGGACCAGCACGATCGTGCCGATGATCTCCGTGGCGACGTTCTGCCAGGCGACCCGGACCTCGGGGCCGGTGGAGAAGACGCCCAGCACGGGGCCGGCGCCCTTCTCCTGGGCTTCGACGGCCTTGACCGCGGTGTCCTGCGCGCCCGGACCGCCGACGACCTCGCGGTCGGTGAGGTGCGCGTGGAACTGTCCGTAGTAGGCGATCCAGACCAGGGCGGCACCGATCATGGCGCCGAGGATCTGTCCGGCCAGATAGACCGGGACGTTCTTCCAGTCGCCGTCCTTGATCGCGATGCCCACGGTCACGGCCGGGTTCAGATGGGCGCCGGACAGCGGCGCCGCGGTGTAGACGGCCGTGAGCACCGCGAAGCCCCACCCGAAGGTGATGGCGAGCCAGCCGGCGTTGCGGGCCTTGGAAGCCTTGAGCGTCACGGCGGCGCAGACGCCGCCGCCGAGCAGGATGAGTATGGCGGTACCGATGGTCTCGCCGATGAAGATGTCGGAGCTGGACACCCGCGACTCCTTTGTCCTTCGTCCAGGGGTGAAGTGCGATACCGGCCTGGCCTTGTCACACTCTAGCGCGTATTGCCGGTAGCTGTTCGACAATGTCGACCGATGGACGGGAGTCTTGCTTCGGCGTTACGAGCACGTCAAGAGCTGTGTTGTCGAAAACACGATCGTTACTGATCGCGCCGGGCTCGAGGATCTTTGCCGCAGGTGAGCGCGGACATGCCGAGGACCGGAACGCCGTACGACGCCCCGGTCCACTCGTGTGCCGTCAGAACCGCCCGGCGCCCAGATCGCGCGAGACCGCGCGGGCGCAGTCCCGTACCGCCGCGATCAGCTCGGGCCGCAGCGCGCCCTCCTCCTCGGACCGGCACAGCCGCTCCACGGCGCCGGTGATGCCGACCGCGCCGACCGGCATGCGCCGCCGGTCGTGGATGGGGGCGGCGAGGGAGGCCACACCCTCCCAGGTCTCCTCCACGTCGGCCGCGTACCCCCGCGCGCGCGTGACGTCGAGGAGGTGCTCGAAGTCCTCCGGCTCGCACACCGTCCGGTCGGTGAAGGCCTTGCGATCGGCCTCCAGGGCCTCGCTGTGCGCCACCGGGTCGTAGGCCGACAGCACCTTGCCCAGGGCCGTGGAGTGCAGCGGCTGCATGGCCCCGATCTCCAGGACCTGCCGGCTGTCGTCGGGCCGGAACACGTGGTGCACGATCAGCACGCCCTGTTGGTGCAGGACGCCCAGGTAGACGCTCTCGCCACTGGAACGGGCCAGGTCGTCGGTCCACACCAGGGCGCGCGCCCGCAGCTCGTGCACATCGAGGTAGGTGGTGCCCAGGCGCAGCAGCTCCGCGCCCAGCTGATAGCGCCCGGAGGCGTCGTCCTGCTCCACGAAGCCCTCCTGCTGGAGGGTGCGCAGGATGCCGTGGGCGGTGCCTTTGGCCAGGCCCAGCGACGAGGCGATGTCCGACAGGCCGAGCCGACGCTCGCCGCCCGCGAGCAGCCGCAGCATCGCGGCCGCCCGTTCGAGCGACTGGATGTTCCGTGCCATCGCCGTACTGCCTCCGTCCCCTTCGACCGCCGACAAGCGGCACCACAGCCCTCGTTCGGCAATGTCGAACACTACCGGTCGATGCCGACCTCTCGCTAATGGCATGTCGCCATTTGTTGCACGCCGATCACCGCCGGGCCGCCCGGCGGCCGTCTCGGCCCTGCCGGGGCGACGCGTACCGGTCACCGTCGGGGAAACAGGGGCGCTGCCGCTCGTACGGCCGCGTCCGGCTCGTGGACGCGCTGCCCATCCAAGCCCACTCCCGGTTACGCTGGCGCGGTGCGCCCTTCCCCGGGAGCCCTCAGGCTGTCCGGGAAGCCGCGAAGCCGACAGCCGTCGCATTTGAGGGAGCCCTTTACATGGCCTCGTTGCCGCCGACCCCTTCCGCAGACAGCCGGACCCGTGTGTCCGCGCTCCGAGAAGCCCTGGCCACCCGCGTGGTCGTGGCCGACGGAGCCATGGGCACCATGCTCCAGGCGCAGGACCCCACGCTCGAGGACTTCGAGAATCTCGAGGGCTGCAACGAGATCCTCAACCTGACGCGGCCGGACATCGTCCGTTCGGTCCATGACGCCTACTTCGCGGTCGGCGTGGACTGCGTCGAGACCAACACCTTCGGCGCCAACCACACCGCCGCCGCCGAGTACGAGATCGCCGATCGGGTGCACGAGCTGTCCCAGGCGGGTGCCCGGATCGCCCGCGAGGCGGCCGACGAGTACGCCGCCCGGGACGGCCGCCCGCGCTGGGTGCTCGGCTCGGTCGGACCCGGCACCAAGCTGCCCACGCTCGGCCACGTCGGCTACGCCACGATCCGCGACGGCTACCAGGCCAACGCCGAGGGCCTGCTCGCCGGCGGCGCGGACGCGCTGCTCGTGGAGACCACCCAGGACCTGCTCCAGACCAAGGCGTCCGTCCTGGGCGCCCGCCGGGCCATGGAGGCCGTCGGCGTCGAGGTGCCCCTGCTGTGCTCCATGGCCTTCGAGACCACCGGCACCATGCTGCTCGGCTCCGAGATCGGAGCGGCACTGACCGCGCTGGAGCCCCTCGGCATCGACATGATCGGCCTGAACTGCTCCACCGGCCCGGCCGAGATGAGCGAGCACCTGCGCTACCTGACACGTCACTCGCGCATCCCGCTGCTCTGCATGCCGAACGCCGGCCTGCCCATCCTCACCAAGGACGGCGCCCACTTCCCGCTCGACCCCGAGGGCCTGGCCGACGCCCAGCAGAACTTCGTCCGGGACTACGGCCTCTCCCTCGTCGGAGGCTGCTGCGGCACCACCCCCGAGCACCTGCGCCGGCTGGTCGAGCGCGTCCGGGACGTCGCCCCGAGCGAGCGCAGCCCGCAGCCCGAGCCGGGCGCGGCCTCCCTCTACCAGACCGTGCCGTTCCGGCAGGACACCTCCTACCTGGCCATCGGCGAGCGCACCAACGCCAACGGCTCCAAGAAGTTCCGCGAGGCCATGCTGGAGGGTCGCTGGGACGACTGCGTGGAGATGGCCCGCGACCAGATCCGCGAGGGCGCGCACATGCTCGACCTGTGCGTGGACTACGTCGGACGCGACGGCGTCGCCGACATGGAGGAGTTGGCCGGCCGCTTCGCCACCGCCTCCACGCTGCCGATCGTGCTGGACTCCACCGAGGTCGACGTCATCCGGGCCGGCCTGGAGAAGCTCGGCGGCCGCGCGGTGATCAACTCGGTGAACTACGAGGACGGCGACGGCCCCGAGTCCCGCTTCGCCCAGGTCACGGCCCTCGCCAAGGAGCACGGCGCCGCCCTCATCGCGCTCACCATCGACGAGGAGGGCCAGGCCCGCACCGCCGAGAAGAAGGTCGAGATCGCCGAACGGCTCATCGACGACCTGACCGGCAACTGGGGCATCCACGAGGAGGACATCCTCGTCGACTGCCTGACCTTCACCATCTGCACCGGCCAGGAGGAGTCCCGCAAGGACGGCATCGCCACCATCGAGGGCATCCGCGAGCTCAAGCGGCGCCACCCCAGGGTGCAGACCACGCTCGGCCTGTCCAACATCTCCTTCGGCCTCAACCCGGCCGCCCGCATCCTGCTGAACTCCGTCTTCCTCGACGAGTGCGTCAAGGCCGGCCTGGACTCGGCGATCGTGCACGCCTCGAAGATCCTGCCGATCGCCCGCTTCAGCGAGGAGGAGGTCAAGACGGCCCTTGACCTCATCCACGACCGCCGCGCCGAGGGCTACGACCCGCTGCAAAGGCTCATGCAGCTGTTCGAGGGCGCCACCGCCAAGTCCCTCAAGGCCGGCAAGGCCGAGGAACTGGCCGCGCTGCCGCTGGACGAGCGGTTGAAGCGGCGCATCATCGACGGCGAGAAGAACGGCCTCGAAGCGGACCTCGACCAGGCCCTCCAAGAGCGGCCCGCGCTCGACATCGTCAACGAGACCCTCCTGGACGGCATGAAGGTCGTCGGCGAACTGTTCGGCTCCGGCCAGATGCAGCTCCCCTTCGTCCTGCAGTCCGCCGAGGTCATGAAGACGGCCGTGGCCCACCTCGAACCGCACATGGAGAAGACCGACGAGGACGGCAAGGGCACCATCGTGCTCGCCACCGTGCGCGGAGACGTGCACGACATCGGCAAGAACCTCGTCGACATCATCCTGTCCAACAACGGCTACAACGTCGTCAACCTCGGCATCAAGCAGCCGGTCTCCGCGATCCTGGAGGCCGCCGAGGAGCACAGGGCCGACGTCATCGGCATGTCCGGTCTCCTGGTCAAGTCGACGGTGATCATGAAGGAGAACCTGGAGGAGCTGAACCAGCGCGGTCTGGCGGCGAACTTCCCGGTGATCCTCGGCGGCGCCGCCCTCACCCGGGCCTACGTCGAACAGGACCTGCACGAGATCTACGAGGGAGAGGTCCGTTACGCCCGCGACGCCTTCGAGGGCCTGCGCCTGATGGACGCCCTCATCGGCGTCAAGCGGGGCGTGCCCGGCGCGAAGCTGCCCGAGCTCAAGCAGCGCCGGGTCAGGGCGGCGGCCCCGGCCGCCGTGGAGGAGCGCCCCGAGGAGGGGCACGTCCGCTCCGACGTCGCCACCGACAACCCCGTCCCCGAGCCGCCCTTCCGTGGTACCCGCGTGATCAAGGGCATCCAGCTCAAGGAGTACGCGAGCTGGCTCGACGAGGGAGCCCTGTTCAAGGGCCAGTGGGGCCTCAAGCAGGCCCGCACCGGCGAAGGACCCTCCTACGAGGAACTCGTCGAGAGCGAGGGCCGGCCCCGGCTGCGCGGCCTGCTGGACCGGCTCCAGACGGAGAACCTGCTGGAGGCGGCCGTGGTCTACGGCTACTTCCCGTGCGTCTCCAAGGACGACGACCTGATCATCCTGGACGAGCAGGGCAACGAGCGCACCCGCTTCACCTTCCCCCGCCAGCGCCGGGGCCGCCGCCTGTGTCTGGCCGACTTCTTCCGCCCGGAGGAGACCGGTGAGGTCGACGTCGTCGGCCTCCAGGTCGTCACCGTCGGCTCGCGCATCGGCGAGGAGACCGCACGGCTCTTCGAGGCCAACGCCTACCGCGACTACCTCGAACTGCACGGCCTGTCCGTGCAGCTGGCCGAGGCGCTCGCCGAGTACTGGCACGCCCGCGTGCGCTCCGAACTCGGCTTCGCGAGCGAGGACCCGGACGGCATGCAGGGCATGTTCGAGCTCAAGTACCGCGGCGCCCGCTTCTCCCTCGGCTACGGCGCCTGCCCCAACCTGGAGGACCGGGCCAAGATCGCCGACCTGCTCGAACCGGAGCGCATCGGTGTCCAGCTGTCCGAGGAGTTCCAGCTGCACCCGGAGCAGTCCACGGACGCCATCGTGATCCACCACCCGGAGGCGAAGTACTTCAACGCCCGCTGAGCCCCTTGCGGGCGCCCGGGGCAAAAGAAGCGTTTCGTCCGCGCACGACGTAGACTGGTCGGTCCACCGCAGGCCGGTTCCCTCCAGGGAACCGGCCTGAACGTCCCTCAAGGAGGTACGTGGATGACCAGTACGGTCCCCGCGCTCGGCACCCTGACGGCCGAAGGTTCAGCTCTGCAAGCCGTGCTGCTCGACATGGACGGCACCCTGGTGGACACCGAGGGCTTCTGGTGGGACGTCGAGGTCGAGGTCTTCGCCTCCCTCGGTCACACGCTCGACGAGTCCTGGCGCCATGTCGTGGTCGGCGGCCCCATGACCCGCAGCGCGGGCTTCCTCATCGAGGCCACCGGCGCCGACATCACCCTCGACGAACTCACGGTGCTCCTGAACGACGGCTTCGAGGCGCGTATCGGCGGCGCCCTGCCGCTGATGCCGGGCGCCGGACGGCTGCTGGCCGAGCTGTACGAGTACGAGATCCCCACCGCCCTGGTCTCCGCCTCGCACCGGCGCATCATCGACCGGGTGCTGACCACGCTGGGCGCCCACCACTTCAGCCTCACGGTGGCCGGCGACGAGGTGCCGCGCACCAAGCCCCACCCCGATCCCTACCTGGCCGCCGTATCCGGGCTCGGCGCCGACCCGGCCCGGTGCGCCGTCATCGAGGACACCGCCACCGGAGTCGCCTCCGCCGAGGCCGCGGGCTGCCAGGTCGTGGCCGTGCCCTCCGTGGCCCCCATCGCCCCCTCCCTGCGCCGCACGGTCGTCGCCTCCCTCGAAGAGGTGAACCTGACATTTCTGCACGGGCTGATGACGGAAATGCGCTAGGCGTTCACCCAGCGTGCAGCGGCGTTAGAACGGCAATTCCGAAGGTGAATTCGGACCCTGCCGGAGGCGCGAATTCCCGTACCCTCGAACCTGTTTACGCGTGTGACGTTCCCCACGCGGTCCGGGCTCGACAGCGGTTCCGCCATGTGCTGCGCACCCCCTCCGGGGGGCTGCGGGTACGCCCTTGTGTCCCGATTGATGAAACGCTGCACCAAAGCTTCCGCTGTCGGGTTTTCGGTGTGTCCGCACCCGGTTCCGCAGCGTGATGGGTGCTCAACTCCGGCCGTTGCGAACCCTCCTGCCGGCCCCGACTAATCTCGTCGCGAGAACATCGCCCCACCCCCGTGATCCGCTGCGCCACCCCTGCATGCCGGGTACACGGAGTCGACAGCTCTGGAGAAACTCGAGCATGAACCGCAAGACTTTGGTGCTGCCGGCCGTGATCGGCCTGCTCGCGCCGGTGCTCGCCGCCTGCGGCGGGTCCGGCAGCGGGAGCGGCGACAGCGGCGCGATCGTCGTCGGCACCACGGACCGGTTCACCGCTTCGAAGGACGCCCCGGCGCCCCTCGACCCGGCGTACGCCTACGACGTCGGCACCTGGAACATCCTGCGCCAGACCGTGCAGACCCTGATGATCCAGCCGCGCGGCGAGGGCGAGCCGGTACCGGAGGCCGCCGAGCGCTGCGGCTTCACCGACACCGGCAACGAGCGCTACGCCTGCACCCTGCGCGACGGCCTGAAGTTCGCCAACGGCGACTCCATCACCGCGGCCGACGTGAAGTACTCCATCGACCGCGCCCGCTCCCTCAAGGCCGACAGCGGCGTGTTCGCACTGCTGTCCACCGTCGACACCGTCGAGACGCAGGGCGACCGCGAGGTCATCTTCCACCTCAAGACCGCCGACGCGACCTTCCCGTACAAGCTGTCGACCCCGGTCGCGGGCATCGTCAACCCCGACGACTACCCGAAGAACAAGCTGCGCGACGGCTTCGAGCTGGACGGCTCCGGCCCGTACACCCTCAAGGCCGACGTCGAGAACGGCGAGCTAGTCAAGGCCGAGTTCACCAAGAACCCCGAGTACCGGGGGACCCTCGAGGTGAACAACGACAAGGTCGACATGGTCTCCTACAAGGACGCCGACGCCATGGGCAAGGCCCTGGACGAGGGCGACATCGACCTGATGACCCGCGCCATGTCGCCCGACCAGATCCGCGAGCTCTCGAGCGACGCGGACACCGACGTCGACCTCGTCGAGATGCCCGGCCTGGAGATCCGCTACCTGGGCTTCAACACCGACGCCCCGACGGTGAAGTCCAAGGCCGTACGCCAGGCGATGGCCCAGGTCGTCAACCGCAGCGCGCTGGTCTCCAAGGTCTACGGCTCCCAGGCCGAGCCGCTGTACTCGCTCGTCCCGGCCAGCGTCACGGGCCACTCCAACTCGTTCTTCAACAAGTACGGCGAGCCGAGCGTCACCAAGGCCCGCTCCCTGCTCAACCAGGCGAACATCACCACCCCGGTGAAGCTCACGCTGCACTACACGACCGACCACTACGGCCCCGCCACCAAGAAGGAGTTCGAGGTCCTGCGCGACCAGCTGAACTCCAGCGGGCTGTTCGAGGTCGGCATCAAGGGCACCCCGTGGGACACGTTCCGCCCGGCCGAGAAGAAGGGCGAGTACGACGTCTACGGCATGGGCTGGTTCCCCGACTTCCCGGACGCCGACAACTTCCTCGCACCGTTCCTCGACGCCGACAACACCCTCGGCTCGCCGTACGACAACCGGCAGATCCGCAACACCCTGATCCCGGAGTCCCGCCGCGAGGCCGACCGACTGTCCGCCTCCACCAGCCTGACGGACATTCAGGACATCGTCGCGAGTGACGTGCCGATGCTGCCCCTGTGGCAGGGCAAGCAGTACGTCGCCGCGCGCGACGACATCACGGGTACCGCGTACGCCCTCAACTCCGCCTCGACGCTCCAGCTGTGGGAACTCGGGCGGGGTGTGAGCGGCTGACGGACCCGCTGGATCCCCGGGGCCCCTGACCGAGACCCCGGGGAGCCGTGCCCCGGAGCCAGGAACACGCTCCGGGGGTTCTCGAGAACCGACGACAAGGCACACACGTGAAGATACGCAACCAGTGGCCGGCTCTGCCCATCGTGGCGGGCCTCGCCTCCGGACTGCTGACCGGCTGTGGCACGGAGAGCGGAGACTCCGCGGGGGACGGCTCCAACGTGGTGGTGGGGATGTCCGACGACATCCTGGCCACGGACCCGGCCTCCGGCTACGACCCCGGCTCCTGGCTGTTGTTCAACAACGTCTTCCAGTCCCTGCTGAGCTTCCCCAAGGGCGCCACGGAACCTCAGCCGGAGGCCGCCGAGACCTGCTCCTTCACCGACACGCGGACCACGGTCTACACGTGCACGCTGAAGGACGGCCTCAAGTTCAGCAACGGCAACGAACTCACCTCGAAGGACGTCAAGTTCTCCTTCGACCGCATGCTGAAGATCAACGACCCCGACGGGCCCGCGATCATGTTCCCCATGCTGGAGAAGGTCGAGACGCCGGACGAGAAGACGGTCGTCTTCCGGCTCAACACGGCCGACGCCACCTTCCCGAGCAAGATCGCCTCAGGCGCCGGCTCCATCGTCGACCACAGCCAGTACGACCCGGACGGCCTCCGCAAGGACGGCGAGGCGGTCGGCTCCGGCCCCTACAAGCTCGACTCGTTCGACGACGGGCAGGCGGTCTTCTCCGTCAACGAGAACTACAAGGGCACCGCCGAGGTGAACAACACCGGCGTGACGCTCACCTTCTTCGACGGTGACCAGACGGCCCTGAAACAGGCCATCCAGAAGGGCGACGTCGACATCGCCTACCGCGGTCTCACCGCCGGCGACATCGCGGACACCGAGAAGGCCGACGACGGCACCGGCGGCGTCGAGGTCGTCGAGGGCAGCAGCGCCGAGGTCCAGCACCTGGTGTTCAACATGGACGACCCGGTCGCCGGAAAGCTCGGCGTCCGCAAGGCCATCGCCCACCTGCTCGACCGCGAGGCCCTCATCAAGGACGTCTACCAGGGCACCGCCACCCCGCTGTACTCGATCATCCCGGCGGGCATCGCCGGCCACAACACGGCCTTCTTCGACACCTACGGCGCCCGCCCCTCCCGGTCCAAGGCCCAGGCCGCGCTGCGCGAGGACGGCATCACAGGCAAGGTGAAGCTGACCCTCTGGTCGACCCCGTCCCGCTACGGCCCCGCCACCGACCAGGAGCTGACCGCCATCGCCGGCCAGCTCAACGCCAGCGGCCTGTTCGACGCGAACGTCAAATCCGTCCCGTTCGGCCAGTACGAGAAGGACATCGCCGCCGGCAAGTACGGCGTGTACGTGAAGGGCTGGGTGCCGGACTACCCGGACGCCGACAACTTCACGGCCCCCTTCTTCGGCAAGGGCAACGTGCTGAGCAACAACTACGCCAACGACACGATCACCGGTTCGCTCATCCCGCGCACCGCCGCCCTGACCAACCGGGCCGCCACGGACAAGGAGTACGGCGAACTGCAGGACATCGTCGCCGCCGAACTCCCCGTCCTGCCGGTGTGGCAGGCCAAGCAGTACGCGGTCGTCCGCGACAGCGTCTACGGCCTGGAGTACTGCCTCGACGCGTCGACGGTATTCCGCTTCTGGGAGCTCAGCAAGGACGCCTGACGCGTCGGTAGCTGACGCAGCGGTGTGGAGAAGGGCGCCTCCCGCTCGGCGGGGGCGCCCTCTCGTGTGTCGGCCGACCGGGGCGCTACTGCGCGCCGGGGCGCACCAGCCCACTCTCGTACGCGTACACCGCGGCCTGCACACGGTCGCGCAGACCCAGCTTGGTCAGCACGTGTCCGACGTGCGTCTTGACCGTCGTCTCGCTGACGAACAGGTCCGCGGCGATCTCGGCGTTGGACAGCCCGCGCGCCACCAGCTTCAGCACCTCGACCTCGCGGTCGGTGAGCGTGTGCAGCGTGTCCGGCACCGGCTCGTCACCCGACGGCAGATGCGTGGCGTACTTGTCGAGCAGCCGGCGCGTGATGCTCGGCGCGAGCATCGCCTCACCCGCGGCCACGACCCGGATGGCCTGCACCAGCTCATCGGCGGGCGCGTCCTTGAGCAGAAACCCGCTGGCCCCGGCACGCAGCGCCTCCACCACGTACTCATCGAGGTCGAAAGTGGTCAGCACCAGAACCTTCGCCGGACCGTCCCGCCCGGGCCCGGTGATCTGCCGGGTCGCCTCCACACCGTCCATCCGCGGCATGCGGATGTCCATCAGGACCACGTCGGGCTGCAGGGCCCGCACCTGGTCGAGCGACTGGAGGCCGTCTCCGGCCTCGCCGACGACCGCGAGGTCCTGCTCGGCCTCCAGGATCATCCGGAAGCCGGTACGGAGCAGCGGCTGGTCGTCGACCAATAGGACGCGGATGGCCACGTAAGTCTCCTTCGCTAGTCCGGCCCCATTCTGCCCTGCGCGGGCCCGCCGGACTCAGCCGCCCTCACCGGCGACGACCGCGTCACCGGCGGGGCCGGCGCCGGGCCCGCCCTGACCGGCCCCCTGCACCGGCAGCTCCGCCGCGCGCGCCGGCAGCGGATAGGGCGGGGGAGTGCCGCCGAACTCCGGGCAGTGGGTCTGGTGGTCGCACCAGCCGCACAGCTTCGTGGGGCGCGGCCGCCACTCACCCGTCTCGGTGGCCAGCCGGATCGCCTCCCACAGCGCCAGCAGCTTGCGCTCCACCCGCTCCAGGTCGGCGGGGACCGGGTCGTAGGTCAGCACCTGGCCGCTGCCGAGGTACACCAGCTGGAGCCGCCGGGGGATCACGTTCTTCAGCCGCCACACCACCAGGGCGTAGAACTTCATCTGGAACAGCGCGCCCTCGGAGTACTCGGGCCGGGGCGCCTTGCCCGTCTTGTAGTCGACGATCCGGACCTCGCCCGTGGGAGCCACGTCCACCCGGTCGATGATGCCGCGCAGCCGCAGCCCCGACTCCAGCTCCGTCTCGACGAACAGCTCCCGCTCGGTCGGCTCCAGCCGACTGGGGTCCTCCAGGGTGAACCAGCGCTCGACGAGCTGCTCCGCCTCGCCCAGCCAGCGAGTCAGCCGCTCACCCTGCGGATCGTCGGCGAACAGCTCCACCACCTCCGGCCGCGTCTCGCGCAGCCGGTCCCACTGGCCGGGGATCAGGGACTTGGCCCGGGGCGCCGTGCGCTCGGCGGCCGGGGCGTCGAAGAGCCGCTCCAGGACCGCGTGCACCAGCGTGCCCCGCGTCGCCGCCTCACTCGGCTTCTCCGGCAACCGGTCGATGACCCGGAAGCGATAGAGCAGCGGACACTGCATGAAGTCACTGGCGCGCGAGGGGGACAGCGAGGCGGGCGCTATGGCGGCGGGGCCGGCCGGGGCGGTCGTCTCCACCGTCTCCCCTGCCGCCGTCGCGGGCCCGGTCGATCCCGGCGGATCCACCGCCGCGGCCGGGCTGCTGTCGGGCTGTGCCGCGCCCTCGGTGCTCGTCTCCATGCCCCAGACCATACGGCCCGCCACTGACAGTGACCCAGTCGCGGTCGCGCCGTGCGCGAGGTCAGAAGCCGTGAGGGGAGGGGAGGTCCGGGAAACACCGGGGGTGCCGGGGCGAAACGTACCTCGACGGACGCATACCATCGACTCGAGACCCTCCCGCCCGGCAGGCGCGGGAGACGCTTCGATCGAGGGGACACCGGTGGACGAGAGCGGCGGGCGCGGGCGGCCGCAGTCCGGCAACGACGAGTCGGCCGAGCGCCACACGGGGCTTCCGGCCCGGGCCGCCGACCTGACCCCCGCCGACGAACAGCCCACAGACGAGCGGCGTTTCACGCCTGAGCGGCCCACCCGGGCAGCACACACCCCAGGAACAGAGCCCGTCGTGCCCAACGGCCCCGCCGACGCCCCGGCGACGGACACACCGGCAACCCGGCCGGACGCCCGCGACGACGACCCCTCCCCGGACCGGGCCCCCGCCACCGGCGGCTCCCCCGACGAGCCCGCCGACACCACCGCCCCACCCCCGGCCCCTGTGGATCCCCCGGCCACTGCCGCTCCCGAACCCCCGGCCTCCACCGATGTCCCACCCACCGCCTACGCCGGGAACCCACACGCCGCTTCGGCGGACGGCCCGCACGGAGCGCCTGCCGACGGTCCGCACGCGGCTTCGGCGGACGGCCCGCACGGAGCGCCTGCCGGCGGTCCGCACGCGGCTTCGGCGGATGGTCCGCATGCGGCTTCGGCGAATGGTCCCCACGGAGCGCCCAGCGGCGGTCCGCACGCGGCGTCCGCTGACGGCCCGTACGAGGCGTCAGCGGACGGTCCGCATGGAGTGTCCAGCGGCGGTCCGCATTCGGCTTCCGCCGACGGTTCACACGGGGCCTTCGCCGACCATCCGCACGGAGCGCCCGCCGACAGCCCGCCCGGGGCCTCCGCCGACAGCCCGCCCGGGGCCTCCGCCGACGGCTCGCCCGCGGCCCCCACCCGGGGCGAGCACGACGGTCGCCCGCCGGAGGGCGACACGCACCCCGACCGTGCCTACGCCAGTGGCCCCCACTCGGCCCCCGCCACCGGCCGGCCCGAGACCGGCCGGTTGCACAAGGCCCCGGTGCCGGGCTCCGGCGATCACGAGCCTTCCGGCCGCGCCCCTGCCCCCGCCCCCGCCCACGGCGACCGTCCCCTCGCGCACTCCGCCGACGGCAAGGGCCCCGCCCCCCAGCGGCCCGAGCCGCGGGGCGGGCTGCTCATGGGGCGGCCCTTCGGCGTGCCCGTGTACGTCGCGCCGAGCTGGTTCCTCGTCGCCGCGCTGATCACCTGGGTCTTCGGCGGACAGCTGGAGCGCGTACTGCCCGAGCTCGGGGCCGCCCGCTACCTGGTCTCCCTGTTCTTCGCGGTCGCCTTCTACGCCTCCGTACTCATCCACGAACTCGCGCACACGGTCGCCGCCCTCCGCTTCAAGCTCCCGGTCCGCCGCATCCGGCTCCAGTTCTTCGGCGGCGTCTCCGAGATCGAGAAGGAGGCCGAGACCCCCGGCCGGGAATTCGTGCTCGCCTTCGTCGGGCCCCTGCTCTCCCTCGTCCTCGCCGGTGTCTTCTACGCCGCCATGCAAGCCGTGGAACCCGGCACCGTCCCGGGCTTCCTGCTCGCGGGCCTCATGTTCTCCAACCTCATCGTGGCGGCGTTCAACCTCCTGCCCGGCCTGCCCCTCGACGGCGGACGCATGCTCCGCGCCGTCGTGTGGAAGATCACCGGCAAGCCGATGAAGGGCACCATCGCCGCCGCCTGGGTCGGCCGCGCCCTCGCCGTCTGCGTGCTCATCGGACTGCCCCTGCTGACCCAGTCCGGTGCCCTCGGCACCGACGCCGTCGACAACGTCGGCATGGACACCGTCCTCGACGCCCTGCTCGCCGCCATCCTCGCCGCGATCATCTGGACCGGCGCCGGCAACAGCCTGCGCATGGCCCGCCTGCGCGAGCACCTCCCCGAACTGCGCGCCCGTGCGCTCACCCGCCGTGCCGTCCCGGTCGAGTCCCACACCCCCCTCTCGGAGGCCCTGCGCCGAGCCAACTCCGCCGGCGCCCGCGCCCTGGTCGTCGTCGACGCGAACGGCAGCCCCGTCTCCCTCGTCCGCGAGGCCGCCATCGCCGGCGTGCCCGAGCACCGCCGCCCCTGGGTCGCCGTCAGCGGCCTCGCCCAGGACCTCACCGACGGCATGCGCGTCTCGGCGGAACTGTCGGGCGAGGAACTCCTGGACGCCCTGCGCGCCACCCCCGCCACGGAGTACCTGGTGGTGGAGGAGACCGGCGAGATCTACGGTGTCCTGTCGGCGGCCGACGTGGAGCGCGCCTTCGTCAAGGCGATGGCGAGGCCGTCCTAGTGGTCGGTGGCCCTCTCCGGGGCCGGTAGGCTGGTCACATGTCCGAACCGACCGGTGCCGCCCGCAGGCGCGGGCCCTTCAAGGTCGGGGACCAGGTTCAGCTGACCGACCCCAAGGGCCGCCACTACACGTTCACGCTCGAGGCCGGGAAGAACTTCCACACCCACAAGGGTTCCTTCCCCCACGACGAACTGATCGGTGCTCCCGAGGGCAGCGTTGTCCGCACCACCGGAAACGTCGCCTACCTCGCGCTGCGCCCCCTGCTCCCCGACTACGTCCTGTCCATGCCCCGCGGCGCCGCCGTGGTCTACCCCAAGGACGCGGGGCAGATCCTGGCCTTCGCCGACATCTTCCCCGGCGCGCGCGTCGTGGAAGCCGGCGTCGGCTCCGGCTCGCTCAGCAGCTTCCTGCTGCGGGCCATCGGCGACCAGGGCATGCTGCACAGCTACGAGCGCCGGGCGGACTTCGCCGAGATCGCCCAGGCGAACGTGGAGCGCTACTTCGGCGGCCCGCACCCCGCCTGGCAGCTCACCGTCGGCGACCTCCAGGACAACCTGTCCGACGCCGACGTCGACCGCGTCATCCTCGACATGCTCGCCCCCTGGGAGTGCCTGGAGGCCGTCTCCAAGGCACTCGTGCCCGGCGGCATCCTGTGCTGCTACGTGGCGACCACCACCCAGCTCGCCCGGACCGTCGAGTCCATCCGCGAGATCGGCTGCTTCAACGAGCCGAGCGCCTGGGAGTCGATGATCCGCAACTGGCACATCGAGGGCCTGGCCGTCCGCCCGGACCACCGCATGATCGGCCACACCGGCTTCCTGCTCACCGCCCGGCGCCTCGCCGACGGCGTCGAGCCGCCCATGCGCCGCCGTCGCCCCGCCAAGGGCGCCTACGGCGAGGACTACGCCGGCCCCAACGCCGACGGCGGCGCCGCCCGCTGAGCCGACCCGCCACCGCGTCAACGCACAGGCGCTGTGGCGCAGTTCCCGGGCCCGTACCGGAACTGCGCCACGGCGCCTTTCTGTTGCCGTTCCGGGTGAACCCTCGCGCAACGCCGTTGACCTGCCACGAAGACCGTCACGGCCCGTGCCGCGCCGCCATAGGTGCCGTGACCGCACAAGCCCGCTGACACAGCGGCAGGAACCGTAACCCTTCCGACTTCCCCGGCAGCGGACATGCACACCCCGCCGTTCCCTCGCGGTGTGACGTGTGGCACCATGCTGGCCACCCCACCGGCACAGCCTCAGGAGACACTCCTAGTGCAGTCTTCCGCCGTCCCGGAGCTCGCCCACACCCACACCCGTCCCATCCACTGGCTCACCACCGCGACGGCCGTCGCCGGCGTCGTCGCCTTCTCCTCGGTCCTGCAGCCCGGCGCGGCGACGGCGGCCCAGCCGGCCGCCCCCGTGACCAAGAGCGCTCCGGCGCACACGACTCCACCCGACCCGAACGCGGTGACGTTCCCCCTCGACTGCGGCCCGGTGAAGGCCGTGGTGAAGAAGCGGGCCTTCGGAGACCTCGACGGCGACGGCAGACCCGAGACGGTCGCCGTGGTCCACTGCGACTCCCCGATGGGCACCCCGCCGGACGGCGTGTACGTCCTCACGCGCGACGCCGACGGCGGCGAGCCACGGATCGTGGCCACACTGCTCGACCCCAAGGACGGCACCACCGTCGCCGACTTCGCCGTCCGCTCCGGCGCCGTCACGGCCACACTGCTCGGCTACTCCTCTGCCGACGTGCCGCGTTGCTGTCCCGACGAGAAGAGCGACGCGAAATGGCGTTGGCAGAACGGCTCGTTCGTCCGCTCCACTCCGGCCGGGGCCCGCAGCGTGTGAGGCGCGTGAGCCGAAGCGTGTGAGATATCAGACAGTAATAACGGTACGTAGAGAAGTGGTCACTCTGCGTCCGGTCCGAATACCTCGGCCCTGTCCGAAACCCGACGTACGTGGATGCACTCGCCCGGACACTCCTTCGCGGAGTCGATCACGTCCGTGAGGAGCGGGAGCGGAACGGGCGTTGTCGCGCCCCTGCCCTGGAGCAACTCGTCGTCGGCGCTCTTCACATAGGCCAGACCGTCGATGTCCAGCTCGAACACCTCGGGCGCGTACTGGGCGCAGATGCCGTCACCGGTACACAGGTCCTGGTCGATCCAGACCTCCAGCTCCTCGCCGTCGGCCCCGGCCGCCTGCTGCACGCTCATCTCTCCTGCCGTTTCTCCGCCGAGCCGCGCCGGGAATCCGGCCAGCTCCGGCGGGTGTTGAACAGTTCGACCCTACCCTCGGCTGGGTTCCAATCATGTTCGCTGGGTATTCCCCTGGCGTGAGGGAGAGCGCAAGGGTGAAGATCGGACACACCCCGACCGTCTTTGTGATCTAGGGGTTTCAATCGACACCCGCCCAGGTAGGGTCTGGAAGCGTCCAGCTCCCCTTGGAGGAGGTGAGGACCGTGGCAGCCCACGACGACGACATGAACCGCGGCATCCGCCCGGGACGCGGGTCCGACGACCCGGCCGGGCAGATCGCCTACCTTGAGCAGGAGATCGCCGTCCTGCGACGCAAGCTCGCCGACTCTCCGCGACACACGAGGATTCTCGAAGAGCGGATCGTCGAGCTGCAGACCAATCTGGCCGGCGTGTCCGCGCAGAACGAGCGACTCGCCAACACGCTCCGTGAGGCCCGTGACCAGATTGTGGCTCTCAAGGAAGAAGTCGACCGGCTCGCACAGCCGCCGGCCGGCTTCGGTGTCTTCCTGACGGCCAACGAGGACGGCACCGCCGACATCTTCACCGGCGGTCGAAAGCTCAGGGTGAACGTCAGCCCCAGCGTCGAGCTCGAAGAGCTCCGGCGCGGCCAGGAAGTAATGCTCAACGAAGCGCTCAACGTGGTCGAGGCCATGGAGTACGAGCGCGTCGGTGACATCGTCACCCTCAAGGAGATCCTCGAGGACGGCGAGCGGGCCCTCGTGCTCGGGCACACCGACGAGGAGCGGGTGGTACGGCTCGCCGAGCCACTGCTGGACGTGAACATCCGCCCCGGTGACGCCCTGCTGCTCGAACCCCGCTCGGGCTACGTTTACGAGATCGTTCCGAAGAGCGAGGTCGAGGAACTCGTCCTCGAAGAGGTCCCCGACATCGGCTACGAGCAGATCGGCGGTCTCGGCGGCCAGATCGAGGCCATCCGCGACGCGGTCGAGCTGCCGTACCTCTACCCGGACCTGTTCAAGGAGCACGAACTGCGGCCACCGAAGGGTGTCCTGCTCTACGGGCCCCCCGGATGCGGCAAGACGCTCATCGCCAAGGCCGTGGCCAACTCACTGGCCAAAAAGGTCGCCGAAGTGACCGGCCAGGCCGCCGGCAAGAGCTTCTTCCTCAACATCAAGGGCCCCGAGCTCCTCAACAAGTACGTCGGTGAGACGGAGCGGCAGATCCGCCTCGTCTTCCAGCGGGCCCGTGAGAAGGCCAGCGAGGGCACCCCCGTCATCGTCTTCTTCGACGAGATGGAGTCCCTCTTCCGCACCCGTGGCTCCGGCGTCAGCTCGGACGTGGAGAACACCATCGTCCCGCAGCTGCTCGCCGAGATCGACGGCGTGGAGGGCCTGCAGAACGTGGTCGTGATCGGCGCCTCCAACCGCGAGGACATGATCGACCCGGCCATCCTCCGGCCCGGCCGACTCGACGTGAAGATCAAGATCGAGCGTCCGGACGCCGAGGCGGCCAAGGACATCTTCGGCAAGTACCTCACCGAGCGCCTCCCGCTGCACGGCGACGACCTCGCCGAGCACAGCGGCTCCAAGGCCTCCACGGTCCAGAGCATGATCCAGACGGCTGTGGAACACATGTACGCCGAATCCGAGGAGAACCGCTTCTTGGAGGTCACCTACGCCAACGGTGACAAGGAAGTCCTCTACTTCAAGGACTTCAATTCCGGCGCCATGATCGAGAACATCGTCGGCCGCGCCAAGAAGATGGCGATCAAGGACTTCCTCGAGAAGAACCAGAAGGGCCTCCGCGTCTCCCACCTCCTCCAAGCCTGCGTGGACGAGTTCAAGGAGAACGAGGACCTGCCCAACACCACCAACCCGGACGACTGGGCCCGGATCTCCGGAAAGAAGGGCGAACGGATCGTGTACATCCGTACGCTCATCACCGGAAAGCAGGGCGCGGACACCGGACGCTCCATCGACACGGTGGCGAACACCGGTCAGTACCTGTAAAAGGCAGGGCGGCTGCGGGTGCCCTCGACGGGTACCCGCAGCCGACTGTTTTTCAGGCCACGGCTGGAGCAACGCAATGACGCAAATGATCTCCCCACCAGCGCAAAGGCGTTCTAGGCTCTTGCATACCGCCACGTCGCGCAGTGCGGGGACGGGCACCGCACACGCAACCGAGCGCCAGCGGTATCTGAGCGGCGCCCACGACCGAGGGCGCCGCCGGGCAAGGAGGGCCGCATGACCGTACGGCGAGTAATGGGCATCGAGACGGAGTACGGGATCTCCGTCCCCGGCCACCCCAACGCCAATGCCATGCTCACCTCGTCCCAGATCGTGAACGCCTACGCGGCGGCGATGCACCGGGCCCGCCGGGCCCGCTGGGACTTCGAGGAGGAGAATCCGCTGCGGGACGCGCGAGGCTTCGATCTCGCCCGCGAGGCCGCCGACTCCAGCCAGCTCACCGACGAGGACATCGGCCTGGCCAACGTGATCCTCACCAACGGCGCACGGCTCTACGTCGACCACGCACACCCCGAGTACAGCTCCCCCGAGGTGACCAACCCCCGCGACGCCGTCCTCTGGGACAAGGCCGGCGAACGGATCATGGCCGAAGCCGCGGAACGGGCCGCCCAGCTGCCCGGTGCCCAACCGATCCACCTGTACAAAAACAACACCGACAACAAGGGCGCGTCCTACGGCACGCACGAGAACTACCTGATGAAGCGGGAGACCCCCTTCTCGGACATCGTGCGCCACCTCACCCCGTTCTTCGTCTCCCGCCAGGTGTTCGCCGGAGCGGGCCGCGTCGGCATCGGCCAGGACGGGCACGAGCACGGCTTCCAGCTCAGCCAGCGGGCCGACTACTTCGAGGTCGAGGTCGGCCTCGAGACGACGCTCAAGCGCCCCATCATCAACACCCGTGACGAGCCCCACGCGGACGCCGAGAGGTACCGCCGCCTGCACGTGATCATCGGCGACGCGAACCTGTCGGAGATCTCGACCTACCTCAAGCTGGGCACGACCGCGCTGGTGCTGTCGATGATCGAGGACGGTTTCATCGCCGTCGACCTGGCCGTCGACCAGCCCGTCCGCACCCTCCACCAGGTCTCGCACGACCCGTCCCTCAAACGCCTGATCACACTCCGCAGCGGCCGCACGCTCACGGCGGTCCAGCTGCAGATGGAGTACTACGAGCTGGCGCGCAAGTACGTGGAGGAGCGGTACGGCGCCGACGCCGACGACCAGACCAAGGACGTCCTGTCCCGCTGGGAGGACACCCTCACCCGTCTGGAGCACGACCCGATGAGTCTGGCCGGTGAGCTGGACTGGGTCGCCAAGCGGGAGCTCATGGAGGGCTACCGGCGCCGGGACACCCTCGACTGGGACGCCGCCCGACTGCACCTGGTCGACCTCCAGTACGCCGACGTGCGGCCCGAGAAGGGCCTCTACAACCGTCTGGTGGCCCGCGGGCGCATGAAGCGACTGCTGACCGACGCGGACGTCGAGCGGGCCCGCACGGTGCCGCCCGAGGACACCCGCGCCTATTTCCGCGGGCGCTGCCTGGAGCAGTACGCGGACGACGTGGCGGCGGCCTCCTGGGACTCGGTGATCTTCGACCTGCCGGGCCGGGACTCGCTGCAGCGCGTCCCAACCCTGGAACCGCTTCGCGGAACGCGTAATCACGTCAAGGAGCTCCTGGACCGCTGCCGCACCGCGGAAGACCTGGTCAGGGTGCTTTCGGGCGGGTGAACGCGTTGAGCGGGTACTCGTCGGGAACCGGCCGGGCAGGGTGGAAAAGCCCTGGTCCGGGAATCATCGAGATGGTCCCCGTACGTTGGAGCAACTGCGGGGCCATTGTCAGACCCGGCGAGTAGGGTCTGATCTTGACCGAGCAACTGTGTCGGGCGAACCGAGCGGGGTGAGGGATATGGCGACCAAGGACACCGGCGGCGGACAGCAGAAGGCCACCCGGTCCACCGAGGAGGTCGAGGAGCAGGCGCAGGACGCGCAGGGCTCCGAGGACCTCAAGGAGCGTCAGGAGAAACTGAACGACGACGTGGACTCGGTTCTGGACGAGATCGACGACGTACTCGAGGAGAACGCAGAGGACTTCGTTCGGAGTTTCGTTCAGAAAGGCGGCCAGTAGCCTTCGAATCTGAGGCTGCGGGGGATGTTCGGCTTGGATGGTGAAGAAGGCGTGAGGCGCTGCTCGCGGTGCAAGCAGCAGAAGCCGCGAGCAGCGTTCGCCAAGAACGAGTCCATGCGTGACGGCTTACAGGCTTACTGCCGAGAATGTGCGGCCGCTTACCACCAGCAGAGGCAGGTGGCCAAGGGGCGCAACATTCGGCCCAGGGTGGAAGTGCCCGAAGGGCATAAGTACTGCCGCACCTGTGGTGAGATCAAGCCGCACAGTGAGTGGACGCGGAACAGTAGCGCTTCGGACGGCCTGGCGACCCTCTGTAAAGCCTGCAAGGCGGTGAAGGGTCGGGCAGGTCACCTGAAGCGCCACTACGGCCTCACCGAAGCCGAGCGGGACGACATGGTCGCCTCCCAGATGGGGCTCTGCATCATCTGCCTAAAGGCCCCGGCCGCCCATGTGGATCACTGCCACAAGACGGGTAGGGTCCGTGGCGTACTGTGCTTCAACTGCAATTCGGCCATCGGCAAGTTGGGAGACGATCCCGACGCCGTCCGCCGGGCCGCCGCTTACTTGGAAGGAATCGCGTGGAAGCCAACACTCGTAGCACCGGGCGTCTACCAGCTGCCTTCCTGACGCCAGGGTCCTCCTCCTTCATGGACTTCCTGTCCGAGCACCAGCCGGAGATCCTGCCCGGCAACCGGCAACTGCCCCCCACCCAGGGCGTGATCGAGGCGCCGCACGGCACCACGATCGTCGCCGTGACGTTTCCCGGGGGTGTGGTCCTCGCCGGTGACCGGCGGGCCACCATGGGCAACGTCATCGCGCAGCGGGACATCGAGAAGGTCTTCCCGGCCGACGAGTACTCGGCGGTGGGGATCGCCGGCACGGCGGGCCTGGCCGTCGAGATGGTGAAGCTGTTCCAGTTGGAGCTGGAGCACTTCGAGAAGGTCGAGGGTGCGCAGCTGTCCCTGGAGGGCAAGGCGAACCGGCTGTCGACGATGATCCGTTCCAACCTCGGCATGGCCATGCAGGGCCTGGCGGTGGTGCCGCTGTTCGCCGGGTACGACGTGGACCGCGGCAAGGGCCGCATCTTCTCCTATGACGTCACCGGTGGCCGCTCCGAGGAGCTGAACTTCGCGGCCACGGGTTCCGGGTCGATCTTCGCGCGCGGTGCGATGAAGAAGCTGTTCCGGGACGACCTCAGTGAGGCCGAGGCCACGACGCTCGTGATCCAGGCGCTCTACGACGCGGCAGACGACGACTCGGCGACCGGCGGTCCCGATGTCGCCCGCCGGATCTATCCCATCGTCACCGTGATCACCGACGACGGCTTCCGCCGGCTCACCGAGACCGAGGCCTCCGAGATCGCGCGCTCGATCCTCGAACGGCGGCTGGAGCAGCCGGACGGGCCGCGGGCCGCGCTGCTGTAGCGGCGAACGTCTTCGTAAGGGTGGTCCAGTGAACCGACGGAATCTTCCAGAGAGGGACGGATAACCGGTGTCGACGCCGTTCTATGTCTCACCCCAGCAGGCCATGGCCGACCGGGCGGAGTACGCCCGGAAGGGCATCGCCCGTGGTCGCAGCCTGGTCGTGCTGCAGTTCGCCGACGGCATCGTGTTCGTCGGGGAGAACCCGTCCCGTGCGCTGCACAAGTTCAGCGAGATCTACGACCGGATCGGTTTCGCGGCCGCCGGCAAGTACAACGAGTACGAGAACCTGCGGATCGGCGGTGTGCGCTACGCCGACCTGCGCGGTTACACCTACGACCGCGACGACGTGACGGCCCGGGGCCTGGCGAACGTCTACGCCCAGACGCTGGGCACGATCTTCTCCAGTGCCGCCGAGAAGCCGTACGAGGTGGAGCTGGTCGTCGCCGAGGTCGGAGAGACGCCCGAGGGTGATCAGATCTACCGGTTGCCGCACGACGGTTCCATCGTGGACGAGCACGGCTCGGTGGCGGTGGGCGGCAACGCGGAGCAGATCAGCAGTTATCTGGACCAGCGTCACCGGGAGGGCATGACGCTCGCGGAGGCGTTGAAGCTGGCGGTGCAGGCGCTGTCCCGCGACACCAACGGCAGCGAGCGGGAGATTCCCGCGGAGCGGTTGGAGGTGGCGGTGCTGGACCGCACGCGTCCGCAGAAGCGCAAGTTCAGGCGGATCAGCGGTCCTCAGCTGTCGCGGTTGCTCGAGGCGGGTGCCGCCGGCGGTGACGCGGAGGGGGCGTCGGAGGACGGCGAGTAGTTCTGGTTCGTGTGGCGCGCTCCGGCCTGTGCGTTCCTGGCCGGGGCGCGTCGCCGTGTGCGGGTGACGCGTGTGTTTCGCCTTCTCGCCGGGTGGTGGGTCGGGGCCGCGCCGGGGGTGTCCGTCTTCGGAAGCGGTCCGCTCAGCATGCGGGCATGCGGGCCGCCTGGGGCGGCACGGGTGGGCGCTGGGGGTCCCCCTGCTCGAAGAGCTTGGGGGAGGCACCTCGCACCGCCGGGCCGCGGACCCACCCACCCCGGCGCCGACGCAGCGGCGCAGTCAACGAGGCGGTGCCGTGGAGCTTCGTACCACCAACTGGACCGGGATGTCCCCGCTCTCGGGCTCGCGGCTCTCCAGGACCGCCAGGAGGGCTTCCATGCCCCGTTCGCCGAACAGCTCCGCGTCCAGGCGGACCGTCGTCAGTTCCGGGTCGATGGCTGTGGCGAGGGCTAGATCGTCCAGGCCCGTGACCGACAGGTCGTCGGGGATGCGCAGTCCCAGGCGGCGGGCCGCCTTGTACGCTCCGGCGGCCAGTTTGTCGTCGTCGCAGATGACGGCGGTGGGGCGGTCGGTCGACTCCGACAGGGCTGCCTGCGTCGCGGCCTGTGCGCCCTCGATGGAGATCGGGGCCCGGGCCGTGCTGACCGATGTGCCCGGTACCTCCGACAGCCTCGCCGCCAGCTCCCGGGCGCGTACCTCGAAGGTCCAGGAGGGGACGTCCGCCGCCAGGTGGAGGAATCGGCGGTGGCCCAGGGCCAGCAGATGTGCCGCGGCCTGGCGGACGCCGTCGGCGATGTCCAGGTTGACGGTCGCCGCGCCCAGGCTGCCTTCCGGGTCGCTGTCCAGCATCACCAGCGGCAGTGCCTCGCCGCGGATCGCGGTGAGGGCGTCCGCGGCCATGGAGGAGGCGATCACGCCGTCCAGCGCGGATTGTGCGGAGGCGAAGGGGTCGCGGGCGGGACCGATGCCCTCGGGGGAGGGGTAGAGGACCACTCCGAAGCCGTGTGCGGCGGCGACGCGGGCGGCGCCGGTGTAGACGCCGGCGAAGAACTCGGTGGTGAGGGCCGGGACGACCAGGAGGACCGTGCGGGTGCGGCCCAGGCGTAGATTGCGGGCGGCCAGGTTCGGGCGGTAGCCGAGGTCGCGGGCGGCCTCGCGGACGCGCTCCGCCGTGGCCTCCGAGACGCGGCCGCGCCATTTGTCGCCGAGGACGAGGGAGACGGCCGCCTGGGAGACGCCGGCGGCCTGGGCGACGTCCCGGCTCGTGGGTCGGGTGCTGCCTCGTGCCACCGTTGGCCTGCTCTTTCGTCTGGACTCGTGGACAGCGGACATGGTACGTATGGAAGTCGACGTTATACGTAAAACCTAGGGCGGGGGACATGGCCACGGGATACCTGGAGATCCTTCGGGCGCGACACGCCGCCCGACTGCTCGTCGGCACACTGGTCGGCCGGCTGCCCAACGCCACGGCCGCCATCGCGATCGTGCTGTTCGTCCGGGCGGAGGGCGGCAGCTACAGCCTGGCGGGGGCGCTGGCGGCCGTCTACGGGGTCGCCAACGCGGTCGGGCAGCCCGTACTGGGCCGGATCGTGGATCTGCGCGGACAGCCGCGTGTGCAGCTTCCGGCGGCCGTCCTCTCCGCGCTGGCGATGGCGGTCTTCGCCTTCTCGGGCATCGGGTCGCTGCCGCTCGCGTACGCCGCCGTGGCCGGGGCCGGGCTCCTCACGCCGCCCCTGGAGGGCGGGCTGCGGGCGCTGTGGCCCTCCGTGCTGCGGCGGGAGGACCAGGTGCACACCGCGTACGCCATGGACGCCGTGGCGCAGGAGGTGATGTTCACCGTCGGGCCGCTGCTGGTGACGTTGTGCATGTCCCTGTGGTCGGCCCAGGCCGCGCTGCTCGTGCTGAACGTGGTCGGGGCGCTGGGGGCGCTGTCCGTGGTGGTCTCGAAGCCCTCGCGTGCCTGGCGGTCGGCGCCGCGCGAGGCGCACTGGCTGGGCGCGCTGCGCTCACCGGGTCTGCTCGCGCTGCTGGCGGCGTTCCTGTTCATCGGGATGGCGCTCGGGTCCATCACGGTCGCCTCGGTGCCCTACGCGGACGAGCACGGCGGGGACGCGGTGTACGGCTGGCTGATGGCCGCCCTGGGTTTCGGCGCACTGGTCGGTGGCACCGTCTACGGGGCGCGCCAGTGGGCTGGTGAGCCCGCGCGGCGACTGCGGGTGCTGGTGGCCCTTCTGGTGGTGTGTTATCTGCCGCTGATGCTGATGCCGGACGCGGTGCCCATGGTGGCGCTCACCGCGCTGGCCGGCGTCTTCCTGGCGCCCGCCATCGCCTGCGCGTTCGTGCTGGTCGACCGGCACGCCCCGCGGGGCACGGTCACCGAGGCGTTCTCCTGGCTGGTGACGACGTTCACCGTGGGCCACTCGGTCGGGACGGGCGTCGCGGGGCCGGTGGTCGAGACGGGCGGGGCCCTGTGGGGATTCGCCGTGCCGGCGGTCGCCGGTGGCGTGTCTCTGCTGGTTTTGACCGCCACAGGACGGGTAGTCGCAGCTCCCGGCCAGGGAGCGGTTGTTGCGGCCGGTTCGGAAAATGATCCAAACCGTGCTGTCGAACCCCGTTTCAGTTCAGGGGATCGGGCGTAATGTTCCCTCATGGACCGCCGCATTTTCGGGCTGGAGAACGAGTACGGCGTCACGTGCACGTTCAGGGGACAGCGCCGCCTGTCTCCTGACGAGGTGGCGCGGTACCTCTTCCGCCGTGTCGTGTCATGGGGCCGCAGCAGCAATGTCTTTCTGCGAAACGGCGCCCGCCTCTATCTCGACGTGGGATCGCATCCGGAATACGCGACACCGGAATGCGACAACGTGACCGAACTGGTCACCCACGACAAAGCAGGCGAGCGCATTCTCGAAGGACTCCTGGTGGACGCCGAACGACGCCTGCACGAGGAGGGAATCGCGGGCGACGTCTACCTCTTCAAGAACAACACCGACTCGGCGGGCAACTCCTACGGCTGCCACGAGAACTATCTGGTCGCCCGGCACGGGGAGTTCTCCCGGCTCGCGGACATTCTCATTCCGTTCCTGGTCACACGGCAGCTGCTGTGCGGTGCCGGCAAGGTGCTGCAGACGCCGCGCGGTGCCGTGTACTGCGTCAGTCAGCGGGCCGAGCACATCTGGGAGGGCGTCTCCTCGGCGACGACCCGCTCCCGGCCCATCATCAACACACGAGACGAGCCGCACGCGGACGCCGAGCGCTACCGCCGCCTGCACGTCATCGTGGGCGACTCCAACATGTCCGAGACGACCATGCTGCTCAAGGTCGGGGCCACCGACCTGGTGCTGCGCATGATCGAGGCGGGCACGGTGATGCGGGACCTCACCCTGGAGAACCCGATCCGGGCGATCCGCGAGGTCAGCCACGACATCACCGGCCGCCGCAAGGTCCGCCTGGCCAGCGGACGGGAGGCCTCCGCCCTGGAGGTGCAGCGCGAGTACTACGAGAAGGCCCTGGACTTCTGCGAGCGCCGGGGCATCCGCACCGGCACCGTCGAGCAGGTCCTGGAGCTGTGGGGCCGCACTCTGGACGCGATCGAGGCCGAGGACCTCGACCGTATCGGCACCGAGATCGACTGGGTCATGAAGTACAAGCTCATCGAGCGGTACCGCGCCAAGCACAACATGACCATGTCGCACCCGCGGGTCGCGCAGATAGACCTCGCCTACCACGACATCCACCGCCGTCGCGGCCTGTACTACCTGCTCGAGAAGAAGGGCCAGGCGGCCCGTATCTGCAACGACTTGAAGATCTTCGAGGGCAAGTCCGTTCCGCCGCAGACCACTCGGGCCCGGCTGCGCGGTGACTTCATCCGGCGGGCCCAGGAACAGCGCCGTGACTTCACGGTGGACTGGGTGCACCTCAAGCTCAACGACCAGGCCCAGCGGACCGTGCTGTGCAAGGACCCGTTCCGTTCCGTGGACGACCGGGTGGAGAAGCTGATCGCCGGAATGTGAGCCGGTTCCGGCCATTCCTGAAAGCCGATGCCCGGGGGTTTCGCACCTCCGGGCATCGGCCCTTTCCGTTCCGGAGCCGCCCCGTGGGGGAGCGGCCCGGGTGGCGTCGTGTCGCGCGGTGAGGCGAGTGTGAGGCGAGTGCGGAGCGTGTACGCCGTAGAGTGGCGGGCATTGCCCCCACACCACCGATCCCAGTTGGACTGATGAACTACAACACGAAACGACGCGTGGCCGCGCTGCTGGCCGTTCCCGCCCTGTTGTTCACCGCCGCGTGCGGATCGGACGACGGGAACAACGGCGACACGGCGGGAGGCGTCGCCGAGGTCAAGGGGAAGGTCGGGGCGAAGCCCGAGATCTCCGTGCCCAAGGACGGCAAGCCGTCCGACAAGACCGTGGTCGAGACGGTCTCGGCGGGCAGCGGGACCCCGATCAAGGGCTCGGACTTCGTCCGCCTGGACTGGACCGTCGAGAAGTGGGGCGGCGACCAGGAGCTCGGCGGTACCTGGGCCGCGGGATCGGCGGGTGACAAGGCGCCCCGGCGGCAGTCCATCGAGCAGATCGGCAAGCCGAGCCAGCAGCTCCCCGAGAAGGTGCTGGACGCGATGAAGGGCAAGAAGCCCGGCAGCCGGATCCTGGTGCAGGGCACCGCGGGCGACCTGATCGGCCAGAGCCTGAACACCTCCTCCGGGATCGCCGCGAAGGACGTGCTGATCTGGGTGGTCGACCCGGTCGGTGCCGCGAGCGTCGACGCCAAGGCCGAGGTCGAGGGCGAGCAGGTGCCCTCCGAGGCGGGCATGCCCGAGGTGAAGTCCCCGTCGCAGAAGGCCGCGGTCATCACCGTCCCCAAGGGCGAGAAGGCTCCCAAGGACCTCAAGGAGCAGGTGCTGATCAAGGGCGACGGCAAGAAGGTCGAGGCCGGGCAGGGCCTCATCGCCCAGTACACCGGGGTCAAGTGGGAGGACGGCAAGAAGTTCGACTCCTCCTGGGACCACGGCGGGGCCACCGCCTTCCCGATCGGCAACGGCTCCGTGGTGGCGGGCTGGGACAAGGGCCTCGTCGGCAAGCACGTGGGCGACCGCGTGCTGCTGGTGATCCCGCCGTCGCTCGGCTACGGCGCGAGCCCGAGCAGTGAGCTGGCCAAGAACACCCTGGTCTTCACGGTGGACATCCTCGGCACGGTCTGACCCGGCCGGTCTGTGAGACTGTTCCCGACGCAGGTCACGTAACAAGGAGAGATGAAGTGAGCATCGACAAGCCCGAGATCGACTTCCCGGGCGGCGAGCCCCCGGCGGACCTCGAGATCAAGGACATCTGGGAGGGCGACGGCCCGGTCGCCGAGGCCGGCCAGACCGTCACCGTGCACTACGTCGGTGTCGCCTTCAGCACGGGTGAGGAGTTCGACGCCAGCTGGAACCGCGGCACCCCGTTCCGCTTCCCGCTGGGCGGCGGCCGGGTCATCAAGGGCTGGGACCAGGGCGTGCAGGGCATGAAGGTCGGCGGCCGCCGCCAGCTGACCATCCCCGCCCACCTCGCCTACGGCAACCAGAGCCCGACCCCGGCGATCAAGCCCGGCGAGACGCTGATCTTCGTGGTCGACCTGCTCGGAGTCTGAGCAGGATCCGAACAGACTCGATCATGTGGGGCCCATGCCTGTTCGGGCATGGGCCCTCGGCTTTTGCCGTGCCACCGTGTGGCGGTACGGTCATCGCTCGTAAGCACCATAGGGAGGCGAAGCGGGTCGATGGCCATTGCCAAGGCCGAGCGGCTGATGAATCTGGCGCTGTGTCTGCTCGGGACACGTCGTCCGCTCAGCAAGCGTGAACTGCGCGACTCCATCGAGGCCTACGTCGAGGCCTTCGGGCCGGGCAACGGCGCAACCGGCTCCGATGATTCCTTCAACCGCATGTTCGAGCGTGACAAGGACGATCTGAGGGAACTCGGGCTGGTCATCGAGACCGTCGAGAGCCTCGACGGTGAGGTCGGCTACATGGCCCGCCGCGACAGCAACCGCCTCCCGCCCATCACGCTCGACGCCGAGGAGGCCGCCGCCCTCGGTCTCGCCGCCAAGGTGTGGCAGCAGGCCCGGCTCGCCGGAGCGGCCAGCGGCGCGCTGCAGAAGCTGCGCGCGGCCGGACTCCCCGAGGACGTCGACCCGTACGGGTCGCACGGCGCGCTGGAACCGCGCATCCCCGTGCACGAGGCGGCGTTCGAGCCGCTGATGCTGGCCTGCCGGGACCGCAGGCCCGTCGCCTTCGACTACCGCAAGGCCACCGCCGCCCACCCCGAGCAGCGGCACGTGGAGCCGTGGGCGCTGGAGTGCTGGCGGGGCCACTGGTACCTGGCGGGCTGGGACCGCGACCGGGGCGCCGAGCGGGTCTTCCGGCTCTCCCGGATCACCGGCAGGGTCCGCTCGCGCGGCGGCCGCTACACAGCTGACGTCCCGGACGTCGTCACCGTCCGGGAGACCGTCGCGAGCTGGGCCGGGGAGATAGCCGACCGCTCGGCGCAAATCCGGCTGCGCGCGGGCTCGGGGTACCCCCTGCGGGCGAAGGCCACCTCGGTCCGGGAACTCGGGGACGGCTGGGACGAGTTGGAGATTCCGTACGGCCACGGGCTGGACGCGTGGCTGGTGGAGTTCGGGCCGGACGTGGTCGTCCTGGAGCCTGCCGAGCTGCGGGCCGACGTGGTGGACCGGCTGCGCGCCGTGGCCAAGGGCTGAGGGGGAGCGGAAAGACAGTGGCAGGCAAACCGGTCAGCCCCGTGAACGCCATCGACCAGACCCGGCGGATGCTCTCGCTGGTGACGTATCTGAGGGAGCGTCCCGGAGCCCGGGTCGAGGACGTCGCGCGTGCCTTCGGCATCAGCGAGGACGAGCTCGTCTCCGACCTCGACGTCCTGCCCATGTGCGGCACCAGCTTCCGCGGCGGTGACCTGCTCGACATCGACACCGACGGCGAGCGCATCTGGTGGCACAACCCTGCCGCCCTCGCGGCGGAAGCGGCCGAGCCGCTGCGGCTCGCCGCCGACGAGGCCACCGCCCTGCTCGTGGCCGCGCGGGCGGTCTCCACCTTGCCGGGACTGCGCGAGAGTGACCGGCAGGCACTGCTGAGGGCGACGGCCAAGGTGGAGACCGCGGCCGGTGAGGCGGCGGGCGCAAGCTCGCGGCTGTCGGTGACGTTCGAGTCCGAGGGCGGCGTCTTCGCGGACGTCGACCGGGCCATCGCCGAGCGCCGCCGGCTGTGGATCCGCTACTACTCGCCCGCGCGCGACGAGGTCACCGAGCGGGAGATCGACCCCATCCGCCTGGTCAGCGTCGGGCACACGTACGTCGAGGCCTGGTGCCGCCGCTCCGAGGCGCGCCGCACCTTCCGGCTCGACCGGGTCGCCGAGATCAAGATCCTGGACGAGCCGTCGGCGCCGCCCGAGATCGAGCTGCGCGACCTCTCGGAGGCGCTGGTGCAGCCCGCGGCCGGGGACCCGGAGGTCGTGGTCGAGGTCGGGCCCGGTGGCCGCTGGGTCGCGGAGTACTACCCGCACGACAGTGCGGATGAGCTCCCGGATGGCGGGCTGCGTATCACTCTGCGGACCCCCGAACCGGCGTCGCTCAGGCGCCTGGCGCTGCGGCTCGGGCGGGACGGCCGGATCGTCTCGCCGCCGGAGCTCGCGGCCAGCGCCCGCCTGGCGGCCCGCGAGGCGCTGGCGGCGTACGACGGGATCGAGGCGGTGGAGACGGCTCACGCCGCTGAGACCGCCGAGGCGGGCGGTCCGCAGCCGGTCCCTGACGGGCCGGGCGGCGGGCGCGAGTGAGCCGCACGTGCCCGCCGGAACCCGCGGCCGGGCAGGGTCGGGCCGGGGCGTCTGCCATGGCACCGGTCGTGCCGTCGGCCGGGGTGCTCCGGAGGCGAACGACCCCAGGAAGAGGAGCGAGGGTCTTGAGCGAGTCGGCGACGTCCGGTGGTGTCGGGGGCATGACGGTGGAGTCCGCGTTCGCCGGGATGAGAAGCGTGGCCCCGGTGGTCTTCAGGGCGGGCTGCCCGGACTGCCGGGGATGCTTCGAGCTCGCCGCGGGCGCCCTGCGCCTGGCCATCGGCGCCACGAGCCGCACCACCTTCTACTCCTTCACCTGCCCCGAGTGCGGCGCGTCCGTCCGCAAGCCGGCGGGGGAGCGGATCGTGGAGCTGCTCACCGGCGGGGGAGTGCGGACCCTCAGGCTGCACTCCACCGTCTAGTGCCGCAGCAGGCAACGTTCGCCCCGTCGCGACGCCCGGCACGCACTCTCGCCGCACCGGGCGCAAGCCCAAGTACACCCAGTACGAGGGCTTGCACCCGGCACGCCGAGAGCACGCACCGGACGCCGCTCCTTGACGGGCAAACGTTGCCTGCCGCGGCACTAGAGGGTCGGGGCGCTCGCCCGGCCGGGAAGGTCTAGGCTCGGCGTCATGTTCTGGCCGATGTTCGCCGTTGCCGTGGGTTGTGTGGGTCTGGTCGTGCTCGGGGTGTTCGCCGTGCGGGTCTTCGTGGAGGCGCAGCGCCTGGGCAGGCAGGTCACGGACTCGGCGCGCCGTATCAACCGGGCTGCGGAGGATCTGGAGCGGGCGGCGGAGAGCGCGGCCCGTTCCGTTGACGCCTTGTGAGACGTCCGGCGGGCGCGGCCGGGAGTTGCGTTTCGGGACACTTCGCCCTGTCACGTCGGCGGTTCGGACAGGTACGCTGCTGGTCGCGGCCCGGTTAACGAGGCACTGGCCGCGGACGGGAGTACGCACAGGGGATGCAGAGGGATTGCCTCACGTTTACCCCCGAGCGTTACGATCGCTGCCAGCACGATCGTTCGGACACATGTCCGACCGGTCGGACAGCATCCCACCACAGCCGCCTCGGTGAGAAGGTAAAGACTTATGTTCGGAAGGCTCGGAGCTCCCGAGATCATTCTCATCCTCGTCGTCATCATCCTGCTGTTCGGCGCGAAGAAGCTTCCGGACATGGCTCGGTCGCTCGGCAAGTCGGCCCGCATCCTCAAGAGCGAGGCCAAGGCGATGAAGGACGAGAACAAGTCCTCCACGACCCCGGCCGGCCCGCCCAACGACGACGAGCCCTCGCAGCGCACCATCCAGGCAGCCCCCGGTGACGTGACCAGCTCGCGCCCGGTCAACGAGCCCACGGACACGACCAAGCGCTGACGCAGGGCCGGTGACCTCCGGCCCGCCGCACGAGATGGGAACGTGGGTTGCTGAAGTCTGCCCGCAAGCAGGAGAAGGATCCCGAGGGGCGGATGCCCCTCGCGGAGCACCTTCGCGAGCTCCGCACCCGGCTTGTGAAGAGCTTGCTGGCGATCGTTGTCATGACGGTCGTCGCCGCCTTCTTCTACAAGGACATCATCCAGTTCTTCACGGATCCCATCCTTGATGCGGTGGGATGCCAGCACAGCTTCGCCGAACTGGCGAAGGGCACTGAGGAGACGCAGTGCGCGCGGATCGTGCAAAACGGTCTGCTGAGCCCCTTCACCCTCGCTCTCACGGTCTCGTTGTCCTCCGGCGTGGCCCTCGCGGCTCCGGTGTGGCTGTACCAGTTGTGGGCCTTCGTGGCGCCAGGTCTGCACCGGCACGAAAAGAAGTACTCACTGGGCTTCGTGGCTGCGGGATTCCCGCTGTTCCTCACGGGGGCGTTCTTCGCCTACTGGTCGCTGCCGAAGATGGCGTCCGTAATGCTCGAGTTCGCGATCATCGGGAGCGACAACCAGCTTCCCCTCGATGACCTCCTGCAACTGGTCATGCGGATGATCATTGTCTTCGGGCTCTCCTTCGAGCTGCCGTTGCTGCTGGTCATGCTGAACTTCGGCGGTGTTCTCTCCGGCAAGAAGATGTCCGGCTGGTGGCGGGGCATGATCTTGGGCATCACGCTCTTCGCGGCGATCGCCACACCCAGCACCGACCCCATCTCCATGCTGGCGCTGGCGGGTCCCATCTGGATCCTGTACTTCGGTGCGACGGGGATCGCGCTGGCCAACGACAGGCGCCGCGCTCGCCGCGACGCGATGGGCCCGGATGACGACGAGGCCTCCGAGCTGGACCTCACCCCCGACGACATCGGCGAGATCGAGCCCGTGACCACCAGTCGGGCCGCCCTGCCCGAGCAGGCGGGCGCGGACCGCTCGGAGCGGGTCAACGGTTATGACGACGTGACCTGAAGATCGGCAGGCGGATCGTAGGGTCGGTCGCGTGACCGGCGAGATCACCCTCTTCGTCAACCCCACCGCGGGCCGCGGCCGGGGCGCCCGCGCGGCGCAGCCGGCCGCTTCCGCGTTGCGGGCGGCCGGCTTCTCGGTCCGCACGGTGCTCGGGGAGGACGCCGCGGACGCCCTCGCCCGCGCCCGTGCGGCCGTGGACGGCGGCACCGGCGCGCTGATCGCCGTCGGCGGCGACGGCATGGCGAGCCTCGCTCTGCGGGCCGTCGCCGGTACCCGCACCCCGCTCGGCCTGGTCGCGGTCGGCACCGGCAACGACTTCGCCCGTGCCCTCGGCCTGCCCGTGCGGGAGCCGGCCGCCGCGGGCCGCATGATCGCCGACGCCCTCAAGGGCGCCCGGATCCGCGACATCGACCTCGGGCGGGTCGGCGACCGCTGGTTCGGCACGGTCCTCGCCTCCGGCTTCGACTCCCGTGTCAACGACCGGGCCAACCGCATGCGATGGCCCGCCGGCCGCCTCACGTACGACCTGGCGATGATCTCCGAACTCGCCGCGCTCCGGCCCGTTCCCTACCGCATACGGCTCGACGACGGCGAGGTCCGCGAGGTCGAGGCGACCCTGGTGGCCGTCGGCAACGGCTCCTCCTACGGAGGCGGCATGCGGATCTGCCCGGACGCCGACCTGACCGACGGGCTGTTCGACGTCACCGTCGTCGCGGACTGCGGCCGCACGACGCTGCTGCGGGTGTTCCCGAGCGTCTACCGCGGGACGCACGTGGAGCATCCGAAGGTGACGGTGGTGCGGGCGGCCCGAGTGGAGATCGCCGCCGAGGGCATCACGGGCTACGCCGACGGGGAGCCGCTGGGGCCGCTGCCGCTGAGCGCGCGCTGCGTACGCGGGGGCGTGCGGGTCGTCGGCCCCTGAGCTGCGCTGATCCGAGGTTTCACGGGAGCGGATCCGGATAATGATCGTCCTGTTGTCAGTGCGGCCCGGTACGCTCGAAAGCACGATGACAGAGGACCTCTCACCGGCCGAGCGGTACGCGGCAGCCCGCAAGCGTGCTGTCGAGCAGGCCACCGCGCTCGCCACCTTCCGCGAGATGTACGACTTCGGCCTCGACCCCTTCCAGATCGAGGCCTGCCAGGCGCTCGAAGCGGGGAAGGGCGTGCTCGTCGCGGCGCCCACCGGCTCCGGCAAGACGATCGTCGGCGAGTTCGCCGTCCACCTCGCCCTCCAGCAGGGCAAGAAGTGCTTCTACACGACGCCCATCAAGGCGCTGTCGAACCAGAAGTACGCCGATCTGTGCCGCCGCTACGGCACGGACAAGGTGGGCCTGCTCACCGGCGACAACAGCGTCAACTCCGAGGCCCCCGTGGTCGTGATGACCACCGAGGTGCTGCGGAACATGCTGTACGCCGGTTCCCAGACCCTCCTGGGCCTCGGCTACGTGGTCATGGACGAGGTGCACTACCTCTCCGACCGGTTCCGGGGCGCCGTATGGGAAGAGGTGATCATCCACCTCCCCGAGTCGGTCACGCTGGTCTCGCTCTCGGCGACCGTGTCCAACGCCGAGGAGTTCGGCGACTGGCTCGACACGGTCCGCGGTGACACCGAGGTGATCGTCTCCGAGCACCGGCCCGTGCCGCTGTTCCAGCACGTGCTGGCCGGCCGGCGGATGTACGACCTGTTCGAGGAGGGCGAGGGCCACAAGAAGGCCGTCAACCCCGACCTCACGCGGATGGCGCGGATGGAGGCGAGCCGGCCGTCGTACCAGGACCGCCGGCGCGGCCGGTCCATGCGCGAGGCCGACCGCGAGCGCGATCGCCGGCAGCGCTCCCGCATCTGGACGCCGAGCCGCCCCGAGGTCATCGAGCGGCTCGACGCCGAAGGGCTGCTGCCCGCCATCACGTTCATCTTCAGCCGCGCCGCCTGCGAGGCCGCCGTCCAGCAGTGCCTGTACGCGGGACTCCGGCTCAACGACGAGGAGGCACGCGAACGGGTCCGCGCCCTGGTCGAGGAGCGCACGGCGTCCATCCCGACGGAGGACCTGCACGTCCTCGGCTACTACGAGTGGCTGGAGGGCCTGGAGCGCGGCATCGCCGCCCACCACGCGGGCATGCTGCCGACCTTCAAGGAGGTCGTCGAGGAGCTGTTCGTACGCGGCCTGGTCAAGGCCGTGTTCGCCACCGAGACCCTCGCCCTCGGCATCAACATGCCCGCCCGCTCGGTGGTGCTGGAGAAGCTCGTCAAGTGGAACGGCGAGCAGCACGCGGACATCACCCCGGGCGAGTTCACCCAGCTGACGGGCCGGGCCGGACGGCGCGGCATCGACGTCGAGGGCCACGCCGTGGTGCTGTGGCAGCGCGGCATGAGCCCCGAGCACCTCGCGGGTCTGGCCGGTACGCGCACGTATCCGCTGCGCTCCAGCTTCAAGCCGTCGTACAACATGGCGGTCAACCTGGTCGAGCAGTTCGGGCGGCACCGCTCGCGCGAGCTGCTGGAGACGTCGTTCGCGCAGTTCCAGGCGGACAAGTCGGTCGTCGGCATCTCCCGGCAGGTGCAGCGCAACGAGGAGGGTTTGGAGGGCTACAAGGCCTCCATGACGTGCCACCTCGGCGACTTCGAGGAGTACGCGCGGCTGCGCCGGGAGCTGAAGGACCGGGAGAACGAGATCGCCCGGCAGGGTGCGGCTGAGCGGCGCGCGGAGGCCGCGGTGGCGCTGGAGAGGCTGAAGCCCGGTGACGTCATCCACGTGCCCACCGGCAAGTACGCGGGCCTGGCGCTGGTGCTGGACCCGGGCCTGCCCGCGGGCCGTTCGAACGGCCACCGCGGCTTCGAGCACCACGACGGGCCGCGCCCGCTGGTGCTGACCGCGGAGCGGCAGGTGAAGCGGCTGGCGTCGATGGACTTCCCGGTGCCGGTGGAGCCGCTGGAGCGGATGCGCATTCCGAAGTCCTTCAACCCCCGCTCCCCGCAGTCCCGTCGGGATCTCGCGTCGGCGCTGCGCACCAAGGCCGGGCACATCCCGGCCGAGCGGCACCGCAAGCGGCGCTCCCAGGCGGCGGACGACCGCGAGATCGCCCGACTGCGCACCGCGCTGCGCGCGCATCCCTGCCACGGCTGCAACGACCGTGAGGACCACGCCCGTTGGGCCGAGCGGTACCACCGGCTGCTGCGCGACACCTCGCAACTGGAGCGGCGGATCGAGGGCCGTACGAACACCATCGCGCGCACCTTCGACCGCATCGTGGCGCTGCTCACCGAGCTGGACTACCTGCGCGGCGACGAGGTCACCGAGCACGGCAAGCGGCTCGCCCGGCTGTACGGCGAGCTGGACCTGCTCGCCAGCGAGTGTCTGCGCGCCGGTGTCTGGGAGGACCTCGGACCGGCCGAACTGGCGGGGTGTGTCTCGGCGCTGGTGTTCGAGGCGCGGGCCGCGGACGACGCCATGGCGCCGAAGGTGCCGTCCGGGAAGGCCAAGGCCGCGCTGGGTGAGATGGTGCGGATCTGGGGGCGGCTGGACGCGCTGGAGGAGGAGTTCCGGATCACCCAGACCGAAGGGGTCGGGCAGCGCGAGCCCGATCTGGGCTTTGCCTGGGCCGCGTACATGTGGGCTTCCGGGAAGGGCCTCGACGAGGTGCTGCGCGAGGCGGAGATGCCGGCGGGGGACTTCGTGCGGTGGTGCAAGCAGGTCATCGACGTGCTGGGGCAGATCGCCGCGGCTGCTCCGCAGGGGTCTTCCGTGGTGAAGAACGCCCGTAAGGCCGTTGACCTGTTGCTGCGGGGAGTGGTCGCCTACTCGTCGGTGGGGTGAGCGTTCGATGCGCGGGTGACCGTGGTGCGTGGTGGCTCGCGCGGTTTCCCGTGCTCCTGAAGGCAGCGTTGTACTGAAGCCCGTTCACCCGCAATGGTGACGGGCTTTCGTATACCCGTTCTCCATGACGGAACGTATTCGAACGATGTCGTAGCGTGTAAACGGCTGAGCGTACTATCCCTTCGCGTCCGGTTTCCGGCAGTTGCTGAATATGACACGGCGATGATCCGGTCGGACTAAGCTCGCCCGCAGCGCACCGGCTTGAGCGGAATTCGTGCGCTTGTTCCCCAATGCGCGGAAGATCCCGACAGCTTCATGACATACCCCCTGTAAGTCCCCCCGAACCTCAGTCGACTCCTGTCAGAAGGCCCACATGGTGAGTGTTCAATCCCCTCCCGGTCGCCGTGAACTCCCCTACGCGCGCGTGCTGTTGCTGCCCGCCATAGTCATGGCCGCGGCGACCGGAGCCGCCGTCGCCCTGGTGGCGGAGCCCGCCCGGGGCGCCGTCGGCTGGTGCGGCGGCATCGCCACCGCGCTGGTGCTCGCCACGGCGGCCGAGGCGGTGCGCCGCGGCCGTGCGCTGCGCAACCAGCGTGCGGAGCACGCCCGGCACGCCGCGCACCTGGAGCAGCGGATCGCCGCCCACGAGAACGAACTGGTCCACTTCTCGCGGGAACTCGTCCCCGCCGCGCTCAACCTGCTGCGCACCGGAGAATCCCCCAGGGAGGTGATTCGCAAGCTCGGTCTCGCCAACCCCGCGTTCCGCGACCTCCCCGCCCCGCAGGCCGAGACGCTGCTGACGGTGCTCAAGATCGTCGACCGCGAAGTGACCATGCGTGACGCCGCCGCGCGCTCCTTCGTCAGTGTCGCCCGCCGTGTCCAGGCGATCATCCACCAGCAGGCCGAGGAACTCCGGGAGATGGAGGAGGACCACGGCCGCAACCCGGAGGTCTTCGACGACCTGCTGCGCATCGACCACGGCAACGCCCTGATCGGCCGCCTGGCCGACTCCGTCTCCGTCCTCGGCGGTGGCCGCCCCGGACGGCAGTGGCCCGAGCCGGTGTCCCTGTACAGCACCCTGCGCGGCGCCATGTCCCGCATCCTGGAGTACCGGCGCATCCAGCTGTCCTCCATCGCCAAGGTCAGCGTCAAGGGCATCTACGTCGAGCCGGTCATCCACGCCGCCGCCGAACTCCTCGACAACGCCACGCGCTACTCGCCGCCCCAGACCAAGGTGCACGTCACCGCCACCGAGGTGCAGACCGGCGTCTGCATCGAGATCGAGGACGGCGGTGTCAACCTCAACGAGGAGGCCCGCGCCCGGATCGAGGGCATGCTGGAGGCCGCCAAGGCGGGCGTCGACCTCCAGGACATCGGCGAGCACCCGCGTCTGGGGCTGGCCGTCGTGGGCCGGCTCTGCACGGCGTACAACATGGAGGTCTCGCTGCGCGCCTCCGCGTACGGCGGCGTGCGGGCCATCCTCATCGTGCCGAGCGAGATGATCACCCACGAGCCCGGTGTCGGACTCGCCCACGGCATCGGCGCCACCGGCATCCCCATGACGGTCGGCATTCCCGAGGGCCCGAAGCGCGCGCCCAAGAGGCGCCGTCCCACCATGCCGAAGATCCCCGCCACGGTCTCCCTGGAGGACGACGACGTCCCGGAGGTCACCGAGTGGACCACGAACGGCCTGCCGCAGCGCCGCAGCAGGGTGAAGATGCCGCTCGCCGAGCGGCTCGCCCAGCAGGCCGCCAACGAGAAGGCCGACCGTGAGGCCGCCGAACGGGGCGAGTACAACCCCTGGGCGACCGCGGAGCCCGAGCCCCAGCCCCTGCGCGACATGAACGCCCCCGACGCCCCGGGCAAGGGCCTCGAGGCCTTCTGGGAGGGGCTCAAGCAGGGCATCGAGCCCGGCACGCACCCCACCGACTTCATTCGGAACCCGACCAAGTACCTGCATCTGCTCAACGACCCGGCCCCCATCGAGGCCGACGACGAGGGGGACCTCAAGTGATCCAGCAACGGGGCAATTTCGACTGGATGCTCAAGCAGCTCGCCGACGGCGTGCCCGGTATCGAGATGATCGTGGTGCTCTCGGCCGACGGCCTGCGCATCGCACGCCACGGCGGGGAGCCCGACGCGGCGGACCGGGTCGCCGCGGCCTGCGCCGGCCTGCAGTCCCTCGCGGGCAGCGTCTGCCAGGAACTCACCGTCGGCGACGGCGAGATGAAACTCGTCATGATCGAGATCGACCGCGGCTACTTCTACCTGATGAGCGCCGGAGCCAACGCCTTCCTCGCGGTCCTCTCCGACGTGCGGTGCGAACCCGGCCGGATGAGCGCGATGATGCGCGACCTGGTCGTCCGGATCGGCGGGCACCTCACCAGTCCGCCCCGGCGGAACGGGCAGATCGTATGACTCCTCCCCGACGCCAGAGGCGCGACCTCGCCGCGGAACCGCCCACACCCAAGGAGGGTGAGGACAAACCCGGCAACCCGGAGCGGATGTACGTGGTGGCCGGCCCGGACGGTGAACGCGCCGAGCTCGACCTGGTGACATTGATCGTGGCGCGTGCGACGGACCCGCCGCCCTCCGCCTCTCCCGAGCAGGCGGCGCTGCTCCGACTCTGCGCCGCCCCCCTGTCCGTGGCCGAGCTGTCGGCCTACCTCAACCTGCCGTTCAGCGCCATGGGTGTACTGCTCACCGAGCTGCTGACGGCGCAACTGGTGCAGGCGCGTGCCCCGATCGTCCGCAAGGCGCGCACCGACCGTTCCCTCCTCGAAGCGGTGATGAATGGACTTCAACGGCTCTGACACCATCCCGGGCCCCCGGACCGAGGACCAGCTGCCCCACACGGCACAGGCCGCGGCCAAGATCGTGATCGTGGGTGGCTTCGGCGTCGGCAAGACGACCATGGTCGGTTCCGTCAGTGAGATCACACCGCTGACGACCGAGGAGACCATGACGCAGGCCGGCATCGGTGTCGACGACAACTTCGGCTCCGCGTCCAAGACGGCCACCACCGTCGCCATGGACTTCGGCCGGATCAGCATCACCGACCAGCTCGTGCTGTACCTCTTCGGCACACCCGGCCAGCAGCGCTTCTGGTTCCTGTGGAACGGGCTGTTCGAGGGTGCGCTCGGTGCGGTGGTGCTGGTCGACACCCGGCGGCTGGAGGTCAGCTTCGACGTCATGGGACGCCTGGAGGAACGCGGCGTGCCGTTCGTGGTCGCCATCAACTCCTTCCCGGACGCCCCCCGTTATGACATCGAGGAGCTGCGCACGGCCCTCGACCTCACGCCGGACATCCCGATCATCGAGTGCGATGCGCGGCGGCGGGCCTCGAGCCGCGACGTCCTGATGACCCTCATGCGCTTCCTGCATTCGCTCGCCATGACGGGCTCGCTCACCTGACCGGTAGCACCCACCCCCACACCTCCCCCAGACACCTGGATTCACTTCAGTTTCGGAGCGATCACTGTGACGCCTGAATCCCACGCCCCGACCAGTACGGACGACCTCCGGCCCGGCCCGCCCCCCGGCTGCCCCGCGCACGGCCTCGGGCCCGGGGGACTGCACCGGCTGCACGAGGCGGAGGACCTGGGAGCGCTGTACGAGCAACTGCGGGACCAGCATGGTCCCGTGGCGCCCGTACTGCTCCACGACGACGTGCCGATGTGGATCGTCCTCGGCCACGCCGAGAACCTGCACATGGTGCGCTCGCCCTCGCAGTTCTGCCGGGACAGCCGTATCTGGACCCCGCTCAGGGAGGGCCTGGTCAAGCCCGACCACCCGCTGATGCCGCACATCGCCTGGCAGCCCATCGCCTCGCACGCCGAGGGCGACGAGCACAAGCGGCTGCGCGGCGCGGTCATGGGTGCCGTCTCCACCATCGACTTCCGCAGCCTGCGCCGCTACATCAACCGCAGCACGCAGGTGATCGTCAACCGGTTCTGCGAGGCGGGCGAGGCGGACCTCGTCCGCCAGTTCACCGAGCACCTGCCGATGGCGGTGATGTGCGAGATCCTCGGCATGCCCGACGAGTACAACGAGCGGCTCGTCGATTCCGCCCGTGACGCGCTCAAGGGCACCGAGACCGCGATCGCCAGCCACTCCTACGTCATGGACGCCCTCAGCCGGCTCACCGCGACCCGCCGCGCCCAGCCGGAGGAGGACCTCGCCAGCTATCTGATCACCCACCCGGCCCGGCTGAGCGACGACGAGGTCAGGGAGCACCTGCGCCTGGTGCTCTTCGCCGCCTACGAGGCCACCACCAACCTGCTGTCCAACGTGCTGCTCACGGTCCTGATCGACCCGCGCTTCCGGGCCCAGCTCAACGGTGGTCAGATGACGGTGCCGGAGGCGGTGGAGCAGTCCCTGTGGAACGAGCCGCCGTTCAGCACGGTCTTCGCCTACTTCGCCAAGCAGGAGACCGAGCTGGGCGGACAGCGCATCCGCCGGGGCGACGGGCTGCTCTTCGCGCCGCTTCCCGCCAACGTCGACCCCCGGGTGCGGCCGGACCTCAAGGCCAGCATGCAGGGCAACCGCTCGCATCTCGCCTTCGGCGGCGGCCCCCACGAGTGCCCCGGGCAGGACATCGGCCGCTCCATCGCCGACGTGGGCGTGGACGCGCTGCTGATGCGGCTGCCGGACGTCGAACTCGACTGCGACGAGGAGGAACTGCGCTGGACGGCGTCCATCGCCTCCCGGCACCTGGTGGAACTGCCGGTGCAGTTCTCGCCCAAGCCGCCGCAGGACGTGCAGGAGGTGCCGAACCACAAGCCGGTCGCCGCGCAGCGCTCGGACTGGCAGATCGGCACCGCGCAGCCGCAGGCCGCACCGGCCGGGGCGCAGCCTCAGCCGGCCGCCGCGCAGCCCCGGCCCCCGGTCGCCGGGCCGCAGCCCGTACCGGTGCAGCCCCAGCCGGTCCCGGTGCCGCCGCAGCCGGCCGTCGCGGAACCGTGCGGCCGCAAGGGGGTCTGGCAGCGCTTCCTGAGCTGGTGGCGCGGCTACTGACCGTCCGGCGGGCCGTCGTACGTCCCGGCGGCCCACCGGTCGTACGACGCCCAGGCCGCGAGCGCCCGGCCGCTGCGGAGTGGCGCGGCTACTGACCGTCCGGTGGGCCGTCGTACGTCCCGGCGGCCCACCGGTCGTACGACGCCCAGGCCGCGAGCGCCCGGCCGCTGCGGAACCGGTGCTCCACGCCCGTGACCGGGTCGGTGAACTCCAGGCTCCGCGCCAGCAGTTGGAGCGGTCGCCGGAAGTCACCGGCCGGCACGGGGGCGGTCACCTCGGGGTAGAGGGGGTCGCCGAGGATGGGCACCCCCAGGGCGCACATGTGGACGCGCAACTGATGGGTCTGCCCGGTGGCGGGCGTGAGCCGGTACCGGGCGAGTCCGCCCGGGCGGTCGCGGTGTTCGACCAGCTCGACGCGGCTCACGGCGTTGGGCTCGCCCGGCACCTCCCGGGCGGTGAGCGTCCCGCGCTCCTTCACGATCCGGCTGCGCACGGTCCGGGGCAGGGGGAGGCCGGGGTCGTACGGGGCGACGGCCTCGTACTCCTTGCGGATCCGGCGGTCCCGGAACAGCGTCTGGTAGGCGCCGCGCTCCTGGGGGCGCACGGTGAACAGCACGAGTCCCGCGGTGAGCCGGTCCAGGCGGTGCGCGGCGGTGAGCGCGGGGAGGTCCAGCTCGCGGCGGAGCCGGGCCAGCGCGGTCTCGGCGACATGGCCGCCGCGCGGGGTGGTGGCGAGGAAGTGCGGCTTGTCGGCGACGACGATGTGCTCGTCCCGGTGCACGACCTCCAGCGGGAAGGGCACCGGCACCTCGTCGGGCAGGTCCCGGTGGAACCACAAGAACATCCCGGGCGCGTAGGGCGCGTCCGCCGCGACGGGTCGTCCGTCCGCCCCGACGATCCGGCCCGCGTCGAACATGCCGTCGACGACCCCGGCGCCCGCCCCGGAGAGCCGCTCCACCAGGTGCTCGCGCACCGTGCTCCACGGCCCCGCGACGGGCAGCCGCACCCGCACCGGGTCCACGCCGTGGCGCTGCGGCAGGGGAGAGGGCGGGGTGAGGGTCTTGCGTCTCATCGCGGCCCAGCGTACGAGGCCGGAGCGCGGGAAAAAGCACTGGGAGCGGCGGTGGGTTCTTGTCAGGATGCGGGCATGCCGTTCCTCATCGGCCCGGTGCTGACCGCCGGGACACTCGCGGGCCGCCCGCAACCCACCCTTCGCGCCGACGGCGGACTCGTCCTGAGGCCCTGGCGGGCCGGAGACGCGCCCGATGTGTACGAGGTCTTCCAGGATCCGGTGATGCACCAGTGGCACGCCCGTGCCGCGGACTCCGTGGCGGAGGTCGCCGGCTGGATCCGCGCCTGGCACCAGGCGTGGGAGGGGGAGCGAGAGGCGCACTGGGCCGTGGCCGGCGCGGACTCCGGCGCGCTGCTGGGCCGGGTGGCGCTGCGCGAGCTGCGGCTCGACGACGGGACGGCGGAAGTGGCCTACTGGACCGCTCCGGCGGCCCGGGGCCGGGGCGTGGCGGTCCGCGCCACGGTCGCGCTCACCCACTGGGCCTTCGACGAGGCCGGCTTCCATCGGCTGGAACTCCTGCACGCCGTGCGCAACGAGGCATCGTGCCGTGTCGCGACCAGGACCGGCTTCGCCCTGGAGGGCACCAAGCGCAGTGCGGTCCTGCAGCCGGACGGGTGGCACGACCTGCATCTGCATGCGCGGGTACGCGGGGACTGAGCCGGGCCCGCACCCCGCACCGCCCGTGTGTGACCGCCCTCAGGCCGCGGGCACGCTGCTCTCCTGCTCCGCCTCGATCCGGGCGTTCCACTCGCGCTTGGAGGCCTGCCAGCCGTCCTCGTTGTGGCCGTGGCGCCAGTAGCCGGAGATCGAGAGGTCCTCGCGCGCGACATGGCGCTCCACGCGGAGCAGATGGCGCAGCTGCTTGACGAAGTGCGCCTCGCCATGGACGAAGGCGTGCACCCGGCCCTCGGGGAACGTCAGACCCCGCACGGCCTCCACCAGTGCCTCGCCGCGCGGGCGGGCGCCGCGGTGCAGCCAGACGACGTCCACGTCCGAGTCGATCTTCTGTTCCTCCTCGGGGCCGGAGACCTCCACGAAGGCGAAGGCCCTGGCCCCGCGCGGCAGCGCCTCCAGGGCGCAGGCGATCGCGGGCAGCGCGCTCTCGTCCCCCACGAGCAGATGCCAGTCGGCGTCCGGGTCGGGCGCGTACGCTCCGCCGGGTCCCATGAACCGCACCGTCTCACCCGGCCGGACGCGCAGCGCCCACGGTCCCGCCAGGCCCTCGTCACCGTGGATGACGAAGTCCAGGGTCAGTTCGCGGTGCTCGGCGTCCCACTGGCGGACCGTGTACGTCCGGGTGACCGGCCATTGTTCGCGCGGCAGCTCGTCCCGGACGCGCTGCAGGTCGAAGGGTTCCGGGTAGGTCACGCCCACGGGCGGGAACAGCAGCTTCACATAATGGTCGGTGCACGTGTCCGCCGAGAAGTCGGCGAGGCCCTCGCCACCGAGCACCACACGCTGCATGTGCGGGGTCAGCCGCTCGGTGCGGACGACCTGCGCGGAGTGGATCCGGCGCGGCTGGCGTCCCGGTCGCTCTGCCATGAGGACCTCCCTGTCCCGGTAGTTAGGCTAACCTAAGTTAGCACCTCGCCCCCACTTCACACCTCTTGTGGCGAAGGTCACCGCGCGAGCGTCGTCAACAGGCGCTCCAGGGACCCGCCCAGTCCCCATCGGGCGGCCAGCGCCTCCAGCGCCTCCGGGTCGCGCGGAGCCCGCGGCAGCGCCGTGGAGACGTCCGGCAGGGGCACGTCGTCGGCGACCCGGACCACCTTCGGAGCGACCGCGAGATACGGACGCGCCTCGTCCAGCCGCCTGCGCTGGGTCGGAGTCAGCTTCGACCGCCGGTCCTCCACCGCCGCCAGGATCCCGGCCAGGTCCCCGAACTCCGCCAGCAGCTTGGCGGCCGTCTTCTCACCGATGCCCGGCACGCCCGGCAGGCCGTCGCTGGGGTCGCCGCGCAGCAGGGCCAGATCCGCGTACCCGCTGCCGCCGACCCCATACTTCTCACGCAGCACCGCCTCATCGGTGTGCTGCAGAGTGCCCACGCCCTTCAGCGGGTAGAGCACGCGCACCCCGCGCCCGTCGTCCACCAGCTGGTACAGGTCGCGGTCGCCCGTGACGATGTCGACCGGGCCCTTCGCCCGTGCGGTGAACGTGCCGATCACGTCGTCCGCCTCATAGCCGGCGACCCCCACGCGCGCGATGCCGACCGCGTCCAGCACCTCCTCGATGACCGGCACCTGCGGTGACAGCGTGTCGGGCACCTCCTCCTCGTCCGGCCCCGTGGCGTGCTCCTCGGCGACGCGGTGGGCCTTGTACGAGGGGATCAGCTCCACCCGCCACTGCGGCCGCCAGTCGGCGTCCATGCAGGCGACCAGCAGGTCCGGCCGGTGGTCCTTGACCAGGCGGTCGATGAAGTCGAGCAGTCCGCGCACCGCGTTCACCGGCGTGCCGTCCGGGGCCCGGACCGAGTCCGGGACGCCGAAGTAGGCGCGGAAGTACAGGGAGGCGGTGTCGAGAAGCATCAGTCGTCCGGTCACGCCACGCATCATGCCGTACCGCACCGACAGCCTTCCCCGCGGCGCAACGGGTTGCGTGGTGCGCGGGGGAGGCGCTCCCCCGGAGCGAGGCTGTTGCGCATTCCAGCCCTTGACTGAAGGACTCGAGCCCAGCGAGAAGCAGCTCGCTTCGCCAACCCTGTTCGGCGTCCTCGCCGCCGTCGGCTGCGCGGCCTGCCGGGGCCGGCCGACGGCGATCCCCCTGCTCTCGGTCACGGGCGGCTGCCTCGGCGCCGTGCTGATCGGCATGGCGGTCGGCGTCTGTCCCTCGGTTCGCGCGGCACGCCTTCCCCCCACGGAGGCACTGGCGTCGACGTGAGCGGTCGGCCGGGGGCGCGATGTTCAGGCGATGTCCTATCGGATGAGGCGGATCAGTCGCCTGTGGCGGCACGGGGCTGTGGTGAGGCCGAGTCCGGGAAGTGCGGGGAGATTCACATGGACCCGTTGGCCCCGGGGTGGGCCCCGCCACGCGTCCCGGCAGTGTGGCGGGCCACCTCTCGGGTCGTGTGCGAGGGCAACGGTAAGGATTCGGCCAACCACGGAGCGCTATGCCACCGCCCGGGCTTCGCCGTGTCCCGGGGCTGCCTGGGGGCGTCCGTCCGCGTTCCCCCGTCGGGGGGTGATCAGGGCCTCGACTCGGCCGGTCCGGCGCTCGGTAGGCTGGCGTGAACTGTGGGGTCCGACCGCACACCGTGTGACACCGATGTGACGGGCGCATGCAACGGTTTGCCGAACATGCGTAGGGTGCAGACAACTCAACGGAAGCAGTGCGCCGGGACACCGCCGCACGGGGAGCGGATCGACGGGCGAAGAAGGGAGCCGGAGCGATGGGCGACCACAAGGAGCAGCCTCTTCGGGTGGGTGCGGCCGTGCGCCGGCGGCGCCGCGCGCTGGAGCTCACCCTCGCCGTCGTCGCCGCGCGCAGCGGCCTGTCGGTCCCGTTCCTGAGCCAGATCGAGAACGACCGGGCACGCCCCAGCACCAGCTCCCTGGAGAAGGTCGCGGACGCCCTGCGCACCACGGCGGTGGAACTGCTCGCCGCGGCCGACCCGGCGTGCAGCGTGGACGTGGTCCGCGCCGACGGCACCGAGCCGCTGCCCAGGACCCGTTCCCTCGTGCGCGGACATCACCAGATGCACGCCTCCGAGTTCACCGGTGACCATGACGCCGCCCGTGAACTCCAGTGCCGCAACGACCAGTTGATGTACGTGGCCGACGGCGCCGTGGAGATCGAGGCGGAGGGCCGCGCCTACCGCCTGGGCCGCGGTGACACCCTGTACCTGACCGGTGGCGTGCGGCATCGCTGGCGGGCGACCGAGTCGGACACCCGGGTGGTCGTCGTCGCCGTGGCGGAGCACATCGAGGCGGTCCGGGACCGGCCGCGCCGGTGAGGGTCGTCTCGCTCGTCCCCTCGCTGACCGAGGCCGTGGCCCGGTCCGTGCGGCCGGGAACCCTGGCCGGCGCCACCGACTGGTGCACGCACCCCCCGGGCCTGGACGTCGTACGCGTCGGCGGCACCAAGAACCCGAAGACCGATCGGGTCCTCTCCCTCGCGCCCGACCTGGTGATCGCCAACGAGGAGGAGAACCGCGCACCCGACCTCGAGGCCCTGCGCGCGGCGGGCGCCGAGGTCCTGGTGACGGAGATCCGTGACGTGCCGCAGGCCTTCCGGGAGCTGGCCCGGGTGCTGGACGCCTGCGGGGTGACGGCCCGCCCGCGCTGGCTGGACGAGGCGGAGGCCGTCTGGTCGTCCCTGCCGGAGCCCGGGACGCGGCGCAGGGCGGTCGTGCCGATCTGGCGCCGCCCGTGGATGGTCCTGGGCCGCGACACCTTCGCGGGGGACGTCCTCGCCCGCCTCGGCTTCGACCTCGTGCACGCCACCCACCCCGACCGCTACCCCCGCGTCCCGCTGCCGGAACTCCGCGCCGCGGCACCGGACCTGGTGGTCCTCCCCGACGAGCCGTACCGCTTCACCGCGGACGACGGCCCCGAGGCCTTCCCCGGCCTGCCCTGCGCGCTCGTCAGCGGACGGCACCTGACGTGGTACGGACCGTCACTGGCCGAGGCGCCGCGGGTCCTGGGCCGGGCGCTGCGAGCAGCTCACCCCTGAGCAGCCCGCGCACGGTGCCCGCGACGGCGGTGCCCCACGCCGCGACCAGCACCGCGTACAGCACGAGCGCCGGACCCGCGTAGGCGAGGAGCCCGGTGTGGCGGCCCAAGGCCTCGGCGCCGGTGACACAGGTGCCGACCGGGAAGGTGAACGACCACCAGGTCATCGAGAACCGCATCCCGTGCCGCCGGGCACGCAGCACGAGGGCGGCGGCCAGGAGGAACCACAGCAACGCGAACCCCATCACGGGCACGCCGTAGAGCACGGCCAGAATGCCGAAGCCCTCGCTGTACGGCTCCGGCACGACGCCCGGCGCGACGTCCGCGAAGGCCCCGACGGCCGTGGCGGACTGCCCGAGCGGGCCCAGCACCAGGAACAGAGTCGGGGTGAGGGCGAGGGGCAGCGGCCCGCCGGTCACCAGGCGCGCGAAGACCAGCGGCAGCATGACCAGGGTCGCGAGCAGGCTGAGCCCGAACAGCGCGAAGCAGAACACAAGCAGCGTCTCCCGGGCCTGACCGGGCGGCAGATGCGGCACCAGGAGCGGCCCGACGGCGGCCGACACCATGGGTGCGACGAGCGGCAGCAGCCAGACCGGCGTGACCTGCCCGGGCTCCACCCGGTGCCGTACGGCCATGAGATACGGCACCGCGACGGCCGCGGCGAGCCCGAGGACCGTACCGGCGGTGAACAGCACCGCGTCGAGCGCGACGGCCGCCCGCAGGCCGACCCAGTCCCGGCCGACGGTGAGGCCACCACCGCCCACGGCCAGCAGGGCCATGGCGAGGCAGCCGTAGAAGGGTGCCGTCGCCGGGTCGAGGAGGTGGGCGCGGGCCTGGTCCCGGTGCCGGGTCCAGTGCGCGGCCCGCCCGAGGGCCAGGAGCAGGAGGAGCGACAGGGCCCACACGCCCGTGAGTGCGCCCCGCAGCCCTGGGACGTTTGATGGCAGGGCCGCGCCGGCGGTGGCGACGACGGCGGTGCCCATCACGGTGGCGTACCAGTTGGGTCCGAGGGGGCGGACGGAGAGCGGGTACGTGAGGGGCCGGGCTGCGGTGACCATGCCCCCACGGTGGGGCCCGGGGGAGGCGCACCACCAGGGAGTCCCCCTATGGCGACATAAGCTGGGTTTATGAGCAACGCGGATGAACAGCCCGGGCCCTCGGCCGCCGGTGCCCTGGCGCACCGGGTGCCCGATCTGGGCGCCCTGGAGCTGCTGCTCGCGGTGGCGCGGCTCGGCAGCCTCGGTGGGGCGGCGCGGGAACTGGGCATCACCCAGCCCGCGGCCAGCAGCCGGATCCGGTCCATGGAACGGCAGCTCGGCGTGGCGCTGGTGGACCGGTCACCCCGCGGGTCCCGGCTCACCGACGCCGGGGCCCTGGTGACGGACTGGGCGCGGCGGATCGTGGAGGCGGCCGAGGCGTTCGACGTGGGGGCGCAGGCGCTGCGCGTGCGCCGCGACTCCCGGCTGCGGGTGGCCGCGAGCATGACCATCGCCGAGTACCTGCTGCCCGGCTGGCTGCTCGCGCTGCGCGCACAGCGGCCCGACACGGCGGTGTCGCTGCACGCGGGGAACTCGACCGTGGTCGCGGAGCGGCTGCTGTCCGACGAGGCGGACCTGGGTTTCGTGGAGGGGCTGTCGGTGCCGTCCGGTCTCGACTCGGCGGTCATCGCGCACGACCGGCTGATAGTCGTGGCCTCGCCCACCCATGCGTGGGCCCGGCGGCGGCGTCCGCTGGCCGCGGGCGAACTGGCGACGACCCCGTTGATCCTGCGCGAGAAGGGCTCGGGCACGCGACAGGTGCTGGACGCGGCGCTCGGTGGGCTGGCCCGGCCGCTGATCGAGCTCTCCTCCACGACGGCGGTGAAGGCGGCGGCGGTGAGCGGGGCGGGGCCGGCGGTGCTGAGCGAACTCGCGGTAGGGGAGGAGCTGGCGATGCGGCGGCTGGTGCGGGTGCCGGTGGACGGGGTGGCCCTGGCGCGGGACCTGAGAGCGGTCTGGCCCACCGGGCATCGCCCCACGGGCCCGGCGCGGGACCTGCTGTCGCTGACGCGGGGATGACCCCTCGCCCGTCCTTCGCGTCAGGCGCCCGAAGCCGCTTCCACGAGCGCCCGCATCACCCGCAGGTCCTCGCCCATCTCCGGATGCCACTGCACGCCCAGGACCCATTCGGCGGAGGGTAGTTCCACCGCCTCCACCGTCCCGTCCGCCGCGTACGCCGACGGGACGAGGCCCGCGCCCAGACGATCCACCGCCTGATGGTGGTACGTCGGCACGAACGTCTCCTCCGGCACGACACCGGCGTACAGGCTCCCCGGCACCGGCTTCACGGCATGCCCCCCGAAGACGCCCACGACCTCGGCGTGACCGTCGATGTGCTGCACGAGCGTCCCCCCGAGAGCGACGTTCAGCAACTGCATCCCCCGGCAGATGCCCAGCAACGGCACCCCGGCCCGCAGCGCCGCCTCGATCAGCGCCAGCTCCCACGCGTCCCGCTCCGGCGCGGGCGGTCCCGTCCGCGGTTCGCGCTGCGCCCCGTAGCGCACCGGCTCCACATCCGGCCCGCCCGCGATGACGAGGCCGTCCAGGCGGGCGACGGCAGCCGCCGCGTGACCCGGGTCGTCCGGCGGCAGCATCGCGGCCAGGCCGCCCGCCCGCTGCACCAGCCGGGGGTAGCCGACCGGGAGCAGGGCGGCCTCCAGCTCCCACACGCCCCAGCGCGCACCCGATTCCAGATAGGTGCTGACCCCGATCAACGGCCTGCCCACGACGACTCCCTCACCGCTCGACGCCTCAGTCCCGTGCCAACTCTGCCTCGGCCGCCGCCAGCGCCGCGAACTCCTCCTCCGGCGCGCTCGCCACCAGCCGCTTGCGGCTGTACAGGCCGAAGTACCCGACGGCCACGGCGTACACCGCCAGCGCGATCAGTGCCGCCGTCACGTCCACCAGGAACGTCGCGATCAGCGCCGCGCACGCCAGCACCAGGGCGACCGAGGACGTCAGCACCCCGCCCGGCGTGCGGTACGGCCGTTCCAGCCCCGGTTCCCTGCGGCGCAGCACGATGTGCGACAGGGACATCAGCGCGTAGGAGATGGTCGCGCCGAAGACGGCGATGTTCAGCATCCGCGCGCCGTTGCCCGACACCGCCGCCAGCAGGAAGCCGATCGTGCCGGGTACCAGCAGGCCCAGATACGGGGCCTTGCGGCGGCTGGTCAGCGACAGGAAGCGGGGCAGGTAGCCCGCGCGGGACAGGGCGAACAGCTGGCGTGAGCCCGCGTAGATCAGGGAGAAGAACGACGCCACCAGACCGGCCAGGCCCGCGTAGTTCACGATCCGGCTGAGGGTCGTCGCCTCGCCGTTCGGCTGGAGCGCCTCGACCAGCGGGTTGCCGGCCTCCTGAACGGCCGCGGAGCCGCGCGCGCCGGCCGCCGCGAAGAACGTGACCACCGCGAGCACCACCAGGATCCCCATCGACCAGCGGATCGCCTTCGGCAGCGTACGGGCCGGCTCCTTCGTCTCCTCGGCGGCCAGCGGCACGCCCTCCACGCCGAGGAAGAACCACATGCCGAAGGGGAACGCCGCCCAGATCCCGAGCAGGCCGAACGGCAGCCAGGAGTTCGACCCCGCGGCGGAGGAGTCGACCGGGATGTCGTCCAGCGACGCGAAGGAGAAGTCGGGCAGCGCCGCCAGCGCGAACACGATCAGCGCCACCACGGCGATGCCGGTGACGACGAAGCTGAAGCGCAGCGCCTCGCCGACGCCCCACAGGTGGATGCCGAGGAAGATCCCGAAACAGACCAGGTACAGCGGCCAGCCGGACTCCAGGCCGAACAGGCCGAGCGACTCGACGTAGTCGCCGATGAAGATGACGATGGCGGCGGGCGCGAGGACGTACTCGATCAGGATGGCCGTGCCGGTCAGGAAGCCGCCCCACGGGCCGAGCGCCCGCCGGGCGAAGCCGTAGCCGCCGCCCGCCGTGGGCAGGATCGAGGACAGCTCGGCGAGCGCGAAGACCATGCACGTGTACATCGCGCCCATGAGCACCATGGCGATCGCCAGGCCCCCGAAGCCGCCTTCGGCGAGGCCGAAGTTCCAGCCCGAGTAGTCGCCGGAGACGACGTAGGCGACGCCGAGGCCGGTCAGCAGCACCCAGCCGGCGCTGCCGCGGCGCAGTGCTCTGCGTTCCAGATAGTCGTCGCCCTCCGGGGCGGCGGGTGTGACGGTGGGTTCCTGGGGCATGGGCAGACTCCCGACGGGGCGGCGGCGGTCACGGGGGCGAGCGTGCTACTGCTCAATGGAATGGAGCCATACCTTTGCGGTGCCGACCGAGGGAAGGCAAGACCCGTGCGTTAATCGCCCGTAAATCCTCACCGCGCCGCGACACCGCCCGGCTCAGCCGAGGAAGCCCCGCAGCAGCGCCGCCGTACCCCCGCAGTGCTCGCGCGCGATCTCCCGCGCCTGATCGGCTTCGCCTTCGATCACGGCCTCCACCAGGGCGGTGTGCTGGCGCTGGGAGTGCTCCAGGTTGCGCACCAGCAGCGGGATGCAGTCGAGCAGGTCGTTGACCGTCGCGCGGACCGCCGCGTACTGGGCGGTGAGGGTGGGGGAGCCGGACAGCCCGGCGATCGTGAGGTGCAGCAGCGTGTCCAGGCGGCGGTACTCGGCGAGCGGCGCGTCGCGCGTGCGCGCCAGGGCCTCGCGCAGCCGGTCCACCTGCTTCCGCCCCAGCCCGTGCGCCGCGCACAGCCCGGCCGCGCCCACCTCCAGCACCTCCCGGAACCGCAGCACGTCCTCTATGTCGACCTCGGCGACCCGGCGCCGCAGCTCGTCCTCGCCGACGGCGTCCGCGCGCGGCAGCACGAACGTGCCGCCGTACCGGCCGCGCCGCGACTCCACGAGCCCCTGGTCCTGGAGCACCTTCAGCACCTCGCGCAGCGTCACCCGGCTGATCCCCAGCCGCTCCGCCAGCTCCCGCTCGGCCGGCAACCGCTCGCCCCCCGGCACCAGACCCAGCCGCACGACCTGCAGGATCTGCTCCAGTGCCTCCTCGAAGCCGTTGCCCGCGCGCACCGGCCGCAGCACCGGCGTCAGCCCGTCGCGCTCCGCCCCGCCGCCGTCCACTTCCTCCTGCATGTGGCCGTACCCCCTTCCCAAGCAATGGTTCTCCGCAATACCTTATGGCTCCCGGCGGACCCAAGGAGCCTAGGAGGCCATCCCGTGGCAGACCGCACACCCCCGCTGAGCGTCGAGGAACTGCACACCCTCGTCGCCGGCGGTGAGATCGACACTGTCGTCCTGGCCTTCCCCGACATGCAAGGGCGACTCCAGGGCAAGCGGTTCGCCGCACGCTTCTTCCTCGACGAGGTCCTGCGGCACGGCACCGAGGGTTGCAACTACCTGCTCGCCGTCGACACCGAGATGAACACCGTCGACGGCTACGCGATGTCCTCCTGGGACCGCGGCTACGGCGACTTCGCCATGCACCCCGATCTGACCACCCTGCGCCGCGTCCCCTGGAACGCGGGCACGGCCATGCTCCACGCCGACCTCGCCTGGAACGACGGCTCCCCGGTCGTCGCCGCCCCCCGGCAGATCCTGCGCCGCCAGCTGGAGCGCCTCGCCGAACTCGGCTACACCGCCCAGGTCGGCACCGAGCTGGAGTTCATCGTCTTCAAGGACACCTACGAACAGGCCTGGGACGCGGGCTACAAGGGCCTGACCCCGGCCAACCAGTACAACATCGACTACTCGGTCCTCGGCACCGGCCGCGTCGAGCCCCTGCTGCGCCGCATCCGCAACGAGATGTCCGGCGCCGGCCTCACCGTCGAGTCCGCCAAGGGCGAGTGCAACCCCGGCCAGCACGAGATCGTCTTCCGTTACGACGAGGCCCTGGTCACCTGCGACCAGCACGCCGTCTACAAGACCGGCGCCAAGGAGATCGCCGCCCAGGAGGGCATGTCGATCACCTTCATGGCCAAGTTCAACGAGCGCGAGGGCAACTCCTGCCACATCCACCTCTCACTCGCCGACGCCGACGGCACCAACGCCATGGCCGGCGACCTCGAAGGCGGCATGTCCGAGGTCATGCGCCACTTCCTCGCAGGCCAGCTCGCCGCCCTGCGCGACTTCTCCCTCCTCTACGCCCCCAACATCAACTCCTACAAGCGGTTCCAGCCCGGCTCCTTCGCGCCGACCGCCGTCGCCTGGGGCCAGGACAACCGCACCTGCGCGCTGCGCGTGGTCGGCCACGGCCGCTCCCTGCGCTTCGAGAACCGCCTGCCCGGCGGCGACGTCAACCCCTACCTCGCCGTCGCCGGACTGGTCGCGGCCGGACTGCACGGCATCGAACAGAAACTGGAGCTGCCCGAACCCTGCCCCGGCAACGCCTACGCCGCCGACCTCGACCACGTCCCCACCACCCTGCGCGAGGCCGCCGAACTCTGGGAGAACAGCACCGTCGCCCGGGCCGCCTTCGGTGACGAGGTCGTCGCGCACTACCGCAACATGGCGCGCGTCGAACTGGACGCCTTCGACGCCGCGGTGACCGACTGGGAGCTGCGCCGCTCCTTCGAACGCATGTGAGGTCCTTCTTGTCTTCCGAGCACCTTCTGGAAGTACTCAACCCCGCGACCGAGGAGGTCGTCGCCGCCATCGCCGGGGCGAGTCCGGCCGACGTCGACGCGGCCGTCACCCACGCCGCCAGGGCACAGCGGATCTGGGCCGCCCTCGCCCCCGGCGACCGCGCCCGGCTCCTGCGCCGCTTCGCCGCCACCGTCGACCGGCACCTGGAGGAACTGGCCCGGCTGGAGGTCCGCGAGGCCGGGCACCTCATCGGCAACGCCCGCTGGGAGGCCGGCAACGTCCGTGACCTGCTGGACTACGCGGCCGGGGGAGTGGAGCGGCTCACCGGCCGGCAGATCCCGGTACCCGGCGGCCTGAACGTCACGATTCTCGAGCCGATCGGCGTCGTCGGCGTGATCGCGCCCTGGAACTTCCCCCTGCCGATCGCCGCCTGGGGCACCGCCCCCGCCCTCGCGGCCGGCAACGCCGTCCTCCTCAAGCCCGCCGAGACCACCCCGCTCACCGCCCTGCGCCTGGCCGAACTCGCCCTGGAGGCCGGGCTCCCCGAGCACCTCTTCCAGGTCCTGCCCGGACGCGGTGACATCACGGGCGACGCCCTGGTCCGGCACCCCGGAGTCGCCAAGATCGTCTTCACCGGTTCGACCCGGACCGGGACGCGCGTCGCGGCCCTCGGCGCCGAGCAGGTCAAGCCCGTCACCCTCGAACTGGGCGGCAAGAGCCCCAACATCGTCTTCGCCGACGCCGACCTCAAGACAGCCGTCGACCCCTTCTCCTTCCTGGACAACTCCGGCCAGGACTGCTGCGCCCGCACCCGCGTGCTGGTCCAGGACAGCGTCTACGACGAGGTCCGCGAGCTCCTCGCCGAGGCGCTGGCCGCCGTGGTGGTGGGCGACCCGGCCGACGAGAAGACCCAGATGGGCCCGCTGATCTCCCGGCAGCAACTGGACCGCGTCCGGAGCTTCGTGCCCGACGGCGCCCCGGCCCTGCGCGGCAGCGCCCCCGAAGGCCCGGGTTTCTGGTTCCCGCCCACCGTCCTCACCGGGGAGAGCCCCGACTCGGCCGCGGCCTGCGAGGAGATCTTCGGCCCCGTCGCCGTCCTGCTGCCGTTCACCGACGAGCAGGACGCGATCCGCCTCGCCAACGGCACCCCCTACGGCCTCTCCGGCTCCATCTGGACCCGGGACGTCGCCCGCGCCCTGCGCGTCTCCCAGGCCGTCCGCGCCGGCAACCTGTCCGTCAACTCCCACGCCAGCGTCCGCTACTGGACCCCGTTCGGCGGCTACAAGCAGTCCGGCGTCGGCCGCGAACTCGGTCCCGACGCCCTGGCCGCCTTCACCGAAACCAAGAACGTCTTCATCAGCACGGAGGGCCCCGCACAGTGACTGCCCAGGAGAACATCTGCCGCCGCCTGGTCGGCCGTACCGCCGTCGTCACCGGAGCCGGCAGCGGCATCGGTCTGGCCGCCGCCCGCCGTCTCGCCTCCGAGGGCGCGCACGTCGTCTGCGGCGACGTCGACGAGGTCCGCGGCAAGGCCGCCGCCGAGGAGACCGGCGGCACCTTCGTGACGGTGGACGTGACCGACCCCGACGAGGTCGAGGCGCTCTTCAAGACCGCCCACGACACCTACGGCAGCGTCGACATCGCCTTCAACAACGCCGGCATCTCCCCGCCCGACGACGACTCCATCCTGGAGACCGGCCTGGAGGCCTGGAAGCGCGTCCAGGAGGTCAACCTCACCTCCGTCTACCTGTGCTGCAAGGCCGCCATCCCCTACATGCGGCGCCAGGGCAAGGGTTCCATCATCAACACGGCGTCCTTCGTCGCCAGGATGGGCGCGGCCACCTCGCAGATCTCGTACACGGCCTCCAAGGGCGGTGTCCTCGCCATGTCCCGGGAACTGGGCGTGCAGTTCGCCCGCGAGGGCATCCGTGTGAACGCCCTGTGCCCTGGCCCGGTCAACACCCCCCTCCTCCAAGAGCTGTTCGCCAAGGATCCGGAGCGGGCCGCGCGCCGCCTGGTGCACATCCCGCTGGGCCGGTTCGCCGAGGCCGAGGAGATCGCCGCCGCCGTGGCCTTCCTGGCCAGCGACGACTCCTCGTTCGTGAACGCCACCGACTTCCTGGTCGACGGCGGGATCGCCGGGGCGTACGTCACACCCCTGTAAGCCGGTGTCCTGCGGGTCCGGTTCGCGTCCTACAGTGCCGGGATGAGCATGACGCCTGCGCCCGGCTGGTATCCCGACCCGCACGCCCCGCACCTTCAGCGCTGGTGGGACGGCACGGCCTGGACCGAGCACCGTCGAGCGCCGGAGGCCCCCGTCGCCCCGTCGCCGGGTGGCGGCACCGGCCGCACGAAGGTGGTCGCCCTGACCGCCACGGGCGTCGTCCTGGTCTCGGCGATCGTCACCGGAGCCGTCGCCCTCGGCGGGGGCGACGGCGGCGGCACGGAGACCAGGACGGCCCCCACCTCCACCGTCGAACCCACCTCGGACTCGCCGGAGCCGACTCCCGAGGCGTCCGCCTCCGAACCGTCCGCCGACGATCCCGCGGTCGTCGAGGACCAGCTCAACGGCATCACGTTCCCGCTGCTCGACGGCTGGGTCCGCCCTCAGTACGTCGCCCAGGACGACGTCGTCATGACGACCGACGGCACCTACGACTGCCCCGGCGGCGTGGGCCTGTGCCGCCACGGCATGGTCTTCTCCCGCACGGTGACCGAGAACGACGAGAAGTCCCCCGAGGCCCTCGCCAAGGCGGACATATCCGAGGCCGCCGACGAGGCCTACGACCGCGACACGCTCGGCCGCGAGCTCTACGGGGGCATGAAGTCCCACCAGGTCGTCAAGTCCGGGCCGGTCGCGGTGGCGGGCCGCGCCGGATACCTCGTGCGCTGGCGCGTCACGACCGCCAAGGGGCCGGGCGGCTACGTCCAGTCGCTCGCCTTCCCCTCCAGCGTCGGCACCGAGTCACCGGTCCTCGTCCGGTACGTCTTCGACGCCGGCGAGGACGGACCGCCGCTCGCCGACATGGACCGCGTCACCAAGGGCATCCGCCCGGTCGGCGACGCGGACACGGGCGGCGGAGTCGGCAGCAGCATCGGCCCGGCGGACTGACGCCCCACAGGCCTACAGGAACGTGTGGCCCTCACCGCGGTAGGTCGGCACGGTCGCCGTCACCGCGTCCCCCTCGACCAGGTGCAGCCGGTCGAACCGCTCGCACAGCTCACCGGCCTTGGCGTGCCGGAACCACACCTTGTCCCCGATCAGCAGGTCGTCGGCGGGAGAGCCGAGCAGCGGCGTCTGCACCTCACCGGCGCCCTCCTGAGGGTCGTAGCGCAGCCCCTCGGGCAGATACGGCACCGGCGACCGGTCGGGCCCGGCCGCACCCGAGGCGGGGTACCCACCGCCGAGGACCGTCACGACCCCCACCCCCGGCCGCCGCACCACGGGCTGGGCGAAGAGGGCCGCCGGACGGCCGCTGAACGACGTGTAGTTGTCGAACAGTCGCGGCACGTACAGCCCCGACCCGGCGGCGATCTCCGTCACCGCGTCCTCGGCCGCCGTGTGCTGCACCGAGCCGGTGCCGCCGCCGTTGACGAACTCAAGACCCGGCACGACGGCGCGCACCGCACGCACCACCTCCGCGCGCCGCTCGGCGATTTCACGCTTGGCGGCCGCCTGCATCAGCCGGATCGCACGGGACCGCAGCGGACGCCCGGCCAGCGCGTCCCCGACCCCGGCGACATGCCCCTCGTACGCCATGATCCCCACGACCTCGAAGCCGGGGCGCCGGGCCACCGCCCGCGCCACGTCGGCCACCTCGGCGGGGGAGTGCAGCGGCGAACGCCGGGCCCCGACCCGCACCCGCCCACCGAGCAGCCTCAGGGAGGTGTCCAACTCCAGGCACACCCGCACCACTTCACGCCCGCCGCCCCGAGAGGCGTCGATCAGATCCAGCTGGGCCACGTCGTCGACCATGACGGTCACGGCGGCGGCGAGCTTGGGGTCACCGGCGAGTTCGGCGTACGCCGCGCGGTCCGCGGACGGGTAGGCGAGCAGCACGTCCTCGAACCCCGACCGGGCCAGCCACAGCGACTCGGCGAGGGTGAACGACATGATCCCCGCGAACCCGTCCCGGGCCAGGACGCGTTCCAACAGCGCCCGGCAGCGCACGGACTTGCTGGCGACCCGGACGGGCTTGCCCCCGGCGCGGCGGACCAGATCGGCGGCGTTGGCGTCGAAAGCCTCCAGGTCCACGATCGCGAGAGGGGCGTCGAGATGGGCGGTGGCCCGGTCGTAACGGGCCCGGTCGGCGGCGCGCGCAGTCATGAACGCAGCCTGCCAGACCGGATTACCGCTGGGTAGGGGGATGTTCCGGGCAGATGCCCCGGCCTCGTGGACTGGTTCCCGTTCGCCCAGGAACAAGCCGTAGAGTGACGCGCACGTACGGCGGACGACGCCGGCCGGGAATCCGCGCCGGGATGACGCTCCGTTCGTACGGGTATGTGTGCCCGGGACGATTTCGCGCCGGGCCTCGGGCAGGCGACACCGGCCCGCGTGAGACGAGCGGCCCGGGCATGAGGAAACGGGGGGTGCATGAGCACGGAAGCGCGGCGCGCCTCCTTCCCTCCACGCCCCACCACCCCCCCACACCCGTCCCACCCTCCGGCCGCGCCCGAGGGCCCGGCGCACCACGAGCAGGACACCTCGCGCCCCGCATCCGGCCCCGGCACGACAGCGGAAGCCACGCCGCCCCGGACGGATGGCGCGAAACCCTCCGACCGGCCGAACGGGCACCCCCGATTCCCGCACTCCGGGGCCTCGAACCCGGCTGCCGCCGCGCCCCGGCGCACCGAGCCCGTCGCACCGCCCCCGCCCCGCGCCTCCACCCGCTTCCCCGACGCGCCGCCCGGCCCGGAGACGCGACCCGACGCGACAGCACCGGACGCCCCTCCGCAGCCGCGCCCCCTCCCCGCACCGGGCCCACCCGACCGGGCGGAGCGTTCCGGCACCCTGGAGGGACCCACGACCCAGACGTCCGGCAGGCCGTTCCGTCTCTCCCCGCCCGGCCGTACGGACGCCTCGGCCGGGGCGCAACCCGAGACGGCCGGCCGGCCGTTCCGCCTCCCCACGCCCCGCCGCACCGGAGCCCCCGGCGAGCACGCGTCCGAGACGACCGGGGGACTGCGCCCGGTCCCCGCCGCCCCGACGTCGGACGAGCCCGCCCAGCCCCCCGTCCGACCGACCGCGCAGGAGGCGCCCGCCGGGCGCTTCGGCACTCCTCCGCGCCCCGCGCACGAGCCGTCGTCCGCCACCGGCACCGACGTGACCTCCGGGGCCGGGCACAGCACGCGTCTGCCTTCGGATGAGCCCTTCGCCCGGCCTGCGGCGCAGGGGGCGCCCGCCGGGCGCTTCGGCACTCCTCCGCGCCCCGCGCACGAGCCGTCGTCCGCCACCGGCACCGACGTGACCTCCGGGGCCGGGCACGGCACGCGTCTGCCTTCGGATGAGCCCTTCGCCCGGCCTGCGGCGCAGGGGGCGGCGGCCATACGCCCCGGTACCGACGCGGGCGTCGGGCACGGCACGCGTCTGCCTTCGGGTGAGCCCTTCGTCCGGCCTGCGGCGCAGGGGGCGCCCGCCGGGCGCTTCGGCACTCCTCCGCGCCCCGCGCACGAGCCGTCGTCCGCCACCGGCACCCCCACCGGCAGCGACGCGACCGCCCGACGCGGTACGCGCCTGCCTCCCGCACCCACCCGGCCGCCGGCCCCCTCCGCCGCGCCGCCCCGGAACCCCGCCCCGGTCTCTCCCGACCCCGCCCTGTCCTGGAGCGCCACGCGCCCCCTCGTGTCGTTCGGTGAGCCCGAGGGCTACGACGGCGCCGCCCGGCCCCGGCCGCTCGGCGGGCGCGGTGCGTCCCAGGCCGCCGCGGCCGCCGTCTGCCTCGTCCTCGGGCTGGGTCTCATCTCGGGCGCGGTCACCGGCAGCTGGCTCGTCGGAGGCTCCGGGGAGGACGGCGCGCCCAGCACCTTCGCCGCGGCGGGAAGCCTCTGGCACAGCGTCCCGGTCGACCAGCTGTTCCCGCCGACGGTGCAGGGCAAGGGCGCCGGTCCCGGCGGCGCCGACCGCACCTGGACCCGCATCGCCGTCGCCCCCGACAGCGGCTGCAAGGACGCCTTCGACCCGCTGCTGCGCAAGGTTTTGGCCCCGGTCGGGTGCGAACGCCTCCTGCGCGCCACCTACACCGACGCCACCGAGAGCTACGTCACCACCGTCGGCCTGCTCTTCACCACGGCCGACGCCCCCGGCATGACCGCCCTCGCGAACCGTTTCCGCAACGAACGTCTGGACCGCCGCAGCGACCTCATGCCCCTGCCCTACGCCGCCGAGGGCACGCCGGCCGCCGACTTCGGCCCCGGGCAGCGCGCCTCCTGGACCGTCTCCGTGCTCACCGAGGCCCCCGTCGTCGTCTACGCCGTCTCCGGCTGGGCCGACGGCCGCAGCGTCGACGACCCGCAGCCCGCCGGGGACGCCATGGAGGCCGGTGCGACCAGCGCCGCCGCCCAGGCCGGCCTCGGCAACGAGGCGCAGGGCCTCGCGGACCGCGTCGAACGAGACTTCCGCAGAAACGTCCGCTCGGCCTCGGAGCAGCCGTCGTGAACCACACCCGGGCCCAAAGACCCGCGCGCAGGCCGTCCCGCAAGGCCGCCGCCCTGGGCGTCCTGCTCACCGCCGGCCTCGTCCTCCTGCCCGCCGCCACCGCCCACGCCGACGGCATCCGCGCCCAGCAGTGGGCCCTGGAGGCCATGCACACCGAGCAGGCCTGGCAGACCACGAAGGGCGAGGGCGTCACCGTCGCCGTGCTGGACACCGGCGTCGAGGCCGACCACCCCGACCTGGCCGGCAACGTCCTCCCCGGCAAGGACCTGATCGGTTTCGGAGCCGAGCCCGGCGACCGCGCCTGGGCCCGGCACGGCACCGCCATGGCCGGCATCATCGCCGGCCACGGACACGGCCCGGGCAACACCGACGGCGTCCTCGGCATCGCCCCCGGGGCGAAGATCCTCCCGGTCCGCGTGATCCTCGAGGACGGCGACCCCTCCCGCGCCAAGGCCCGCAGCACCCGCGGCAACGCCCTCGCCGAGGGCATCCGCTGGGCCGCCGACCACGGCGCCGACGTCATCAACCTCTCCCTGGGCGACGACTCCGCCTCCGCGCACCCCGAACCCGCCGAGGACCAGGCCGTCCAGTACGCCCTGAAGAAGGGCGTGGTCGTCGTCGCCTCCGCCGGCAACGGCGGGGAGAAGGGCGACCGCATCTCCTACCCGGCCGCCTATCCAGGCGTGATCGCCGCGACCGCCGTGGACCGCGTCGGGACCCGCGCCCCGTTCTCCACCCGCCGCTGGTATGCCACCGTGAGCGCTCCGGGCGTCGACGTCGTCATCGCCGACCCCGACCGCAAGTACTACGAGGGCTGGGGCACCAGCGCCGCCGCCGCCTTCGTCTCCGGCGCCGCCGCCCTGGTCAAGGCCGCCCACCCCGACCTGACCCCGGCCCAGATCAAATCGCTCCTGGAGGACACCGCCCGCAACGCTCCCGTAGGGGGCCGCGACGACTCCCGCGGCTTCGGCTTCATCGACCCGGCCGCCGCCATCGAGGCGGCCGGCCGGCTGAAGCCGGAGGGCCTGCGCTCGGCGTCCTACGGCGCGAAGTACTTCGGCAGCGGCCCGGACGCCGCCGCCTCCGACGACGGCACCGCCGACTGGGCCGCCCCCCTCGCGGGCGGCGCCGGCGCCGGCCTGCTGGTCGCGGCGGTCGTCCTGTGGCGGGACCGCCGTACGGGCCGCGAGGACGTCTGAAGCCGCCGCCGGAGGCGCGCCACCCGGCCGATAGGGTCGACGAGTGGCGAACAAGAACATCCCGGACCCCGGCTTCTCCGACGACGACGGCTCCGCCGACCCCCGGCTGAGCGCGGCACTCGCCGCCTGGTCCGCTGACCGCGGTGCGCTGGGCCCGGTCCTCGACGCCCTCAAGGGCGCCCGGCTGCTCGTGCCCGTCGTGGCCGTGCTCGGCGAGGTCGAGGAGGACGAGCGGGGACTGCGCCGCGAGAAGACCAGCGACATGGCCGTACCGACCCTGAAGGCCGGCAACCGCACCGCCCTGCCCGCCTTCACCTCCACGGACTCCCTCGCCCGCTGGGACCCGGCCGCCCGCCCCGTCGCCGTACCGCTGCACCAGGCGCTCCAGGCCGCCGCGCACGAGAAGGCGGACACGATCGTGCTCGACCTGGCCGGACCGGTGCCCTTCGAGCTGACGGGCGCCGCGCTGCTGTCGCTCGCCGAGGGCCGCACCTCCACGGACCCGCTCGCCGACCCGGCGGTCGTGGACGCGGTGCGCTCCGTGGTCGCCGAGGTGCGCGCCGTGGTGCGGGCCTACCTCGGCCCCGGCCGGGCCGACGGCACCCTCGCCCTGGTCTTCGAGCCGGCCGTGCCGCACGAGGCCGGCGTCCACGCGGTCGCGCGCCGACTCGCCGCCGATGAAACACTGAGGGCCCGCCTGGTGCGCGGCCTCGACCTGGCAGTCCTGCCGGCCGGGGCGGAGCCGCCGGGCGAGCCCCTGTACGTACGCGGATGAACTAGTGCCGCAGCAGGCAACGTTCGCCCCGTCGCGACGCCCGGCACGCACTCTCGCCGCACCGGGCGCAAGCCCAAGTACACCCAGTACGAGGG
>NZ_JBEOSZ010000042.1:0-73405 GCF_040303285.1 Streptomyces sp. NPDC096046
CTCAGGCCGGCTACCCGTCGTCGCCTTGGTGAGCCATTACCTCACCAACAAGCTGATAGGCCGCGGGCTCATCCTGCACCGCCGGAGCTTTCGACCCTCACAGATGCCTGTGACAGTCAGTATCCGGTATTAGACCCCGTTTCCAGGGCTTGTCCCAGAGTGCAGGGCAGATTGCCCACGTGTTACTCACCCGTTCGCCACTAATCCCCACCGAAGTGGTTCATCGTTCGACTTGCATGTGTTAAGCACGCCGCCAGCGTTCGTCCTGAGCCAGGATCAAACTCTCCGTGAATGTCTACTCGGCCGGTACATGAATACCGGCCGGTGCAACACCACGAGAGCGGAACAGTCAGGCGGAATAGGCCCGACCGTTCACAGCGTCCTCGCTGTGTGTTTTTCAAAGGAACCTCGACCATCGGTTGTCCGATGGACGGGGTATCAACATATCTGGCGTTGACTTTTGGCACGCTGTTGAGTTCTCAAGGAACGGTCGCTTCCTTTGTACTCACCCTCTCGGGCTTTCCTCCGGGCTTCCCTTCGGTGTTCCACACTCTATCAGTGTTTTTCCGTCCTCCTGACCACCGTCCTGCAGGCATGCAGAAGGCGACCCAGAGATAGGATCTGACAAGTTGGTTGCTGCCCGGCCAGGACGCGAGGTCGCGTCGTTCAGCCCCAAGCAGGAGTACGACTGTACACGCGGCCGTGGAGCGGGTGCAAATTGATCTGGGGTATGGTCTAGACCACTTCGGGGTGCTCACGCGGAACCGGCACTTCAGGTGACATACGCTGCTGAACAGTGTGCCGTCCGGTATCTACAGGGACGGCCATATCGATCTCCACCCCTGGGAGGTTTCCCATGACCACCGTGACGTCCCCGCTCGCAGGACGCGCCATCGGACTGGCAGCCGTGCCGGATCCCGTCTTCTCCGGGGCCATGGTCGGCCCGGGCACAGCGATCGACCCCGTACGTGAGCCTTCCGAGGCCGTCTCGCCCGTGGACGGCGTCGTCGTCTCCCTGCACCCGCACGCGTTCGTCGTCGTCGACGAGAACGGGCACGGTGTGCTCACTCATCTCGGCATCGACACCGTGCAGCTCAACGGCGAGGGTTTCGAGCTGCTCGTGAACAAGGGCGACACCGTACGGCGCGGTCAGGGCGTCGTGCGCTGGAACCCGGCCGCCGTCGAGGCCGCCGGCAAGTCCTCGGTCTGCCCGGTCGTGGCCCTGGAGGCCACGGCCGAAGCACTCTCCGATCTTCGTATGGACGGCGAAGTGAAGGCCGGCGACAGTCTCTTCCTCTGGAAGTGACGTCAGTGCCGTCGTGATGACGGCGAGTACCACAACCAACGCGGCGGCGGGGCCCGCCGCTCTATCGGAGACGGGTGAGATGGAGACAACCCTGCGAGGCGTCGGTGTGAGCCACGGTGTGGCGATCGGCGAGGTGCGGCACATGGGAACGGCGGTGCTCGAGCCGCCCGCGAAGCAGATCCCGGCGGAGGAGGCGGAGCGCGAACAGGGGCGCGCCCGCAAGGCCGTGGAGGCGGTGGCCGCCGACCTGATGGCGCGTGGCAATCTGGCCGGGGGTGAGGCCCAGGCGGTGCTCGAGGCTCAGGCCATGATGGCCCAGGACCCCGAGCTGATGGCCGATGTGGAGCGGCGGATCGCCGTGGGCAGTACGGCGGAGCGCGGCGTGTACGACGCGTTCGCCTCCTACCGCGAGCTGCTGGCGGGTGCCGGTGAGTACCTCGCCGGTCGGGTGGCGGACCTCGACGACGTGCGGAACCGCATCGTCGCCCGTCTGCTGGGGGTGCCGATGCCGGGCGTCCCCGACAGCGACGAGCCCTACGTTCTGGTCGCCCGTGACCTCGCTCCGGCCGACACCGCGCTGCTGGACCCGACGCTGGTGCTCGGCTTCGTCACCGAGGAAGGCGGGCCGACCAGCCACAGTGCGATCCTGGCGCGTGCGCTCGGTGTGCCGGCGGTGGTGGCCCTGCCTGGTGCCGGTGAGATCGCCGAGGGCACGATGGTCGCCGTCGACGGCAGCACGGGAGAGATCTTCGTGGACCCGAGCGACGCGAAGAAGGCGCAGCTCGAGGCCGCGGCCGCCGAGCGCAAGGCGGCGCTGGCGGCCTCGACGGGACCCGGTGCCACGGCGGACGGTCACAAGGTGCCGCTGCTCGCGAACATCGGCGGCCCCGCCGATGTGGCGGCCGCTGTCGAGGCCGGTGCCGAGGGTGTCGGTCTCTTCCGTACGGAGTTCCTCTTCCTGGACGACAGCAAGCAGGCGCCGTCCGAGGAGAAGCAGGTCGCCGCCTACCGTCAGGTGCTCGAGGCGTTCCCCGAGGGACGCGTCGTGGTGCGGGTGCTGGACGCGGGCGCGGACAAGCCGCTCGACTTCCTCACGCCGGCCGACGAGCCCAACCCGGCGCTCGGCGTGCGGGGCCTGCGGACGTTGCTCGACCATCCGGATGTTCTGCGCACCCAGCTGACCGCGCTAGCGAAGGCCGCGGAGGGGCTGCCGGTCTATCTGGAGGTCATGGCCCCGATGGTGGCGGACCGTACGGATGCCCGGGCCTTCGCGGACGCCTGCCGTGAGGCCGGGCTGCGGGCGAAGTTCGGCGCGATGGTCGAGATCCCGTCGGCGGCGCTGCGGGCTCGCTCGATCCTGCAGGAGGTCGAGTTCCTGTCGCTGGGGACCAACGACCTCGCCCAGTACACCTTCGCCGCCGACCGTCAGGTGGGTGCGGTGTCCCGGTTGCAGGATCCGTGGCAGCCCGCCCTGCTCGACCTGGTGGAATTGTCCGCAGAGGCGGCGAAGGCCGAGGGCAAGAGCTGCGGTGTCTGTGGTGAGGCCGCGTCCGACCCGTTGCTCGCCTGTGTGCTGACCGGTTTGGGCGTCACCTCTCTCTCGATGGGTGCGGCGTCCATTCCCTATGTTCGGGCGACGCTGGCGAAGTACACGCTGGCGCAGTGCGAGCGGGCTGCCGCTGCGGCGCGGGCGACGGACAGTGCCGAGGACGCGCGCAGTGCGGCGCAGGCGGTGCTGTCGGGCGAGTAGGTCCGGCACGGCAGGCCGGCTGCCCGGCGAGGGGCGCTCCACCGAGGTGGGGCGCCCCTCGCGCGTTCAGTGCTGATGCCCTCGGGCGGGTTTCTCCTCTCCGAGGTCGGGTGGCGTGCAGTAGTCGACGTTGGATTCCGGGGAGATCAGGTCCCCGGATTCGATGTCGGTGCAGTATGCGTCGAAGACCTCTCCCGCTGTGAGGGGTTCGAGTCCGTATGCGCGCATGCGCCAGCCGTAGACGCGGTCGGGTGTGCCTGGGGCGCTGGTGCGGATGACGAGTCCGCCGGGGCTGTTGGTGGCCAGGCCGAGGGCGAGGACCGTGGTGAATTCGAGGGCTTCGGTCCCGTGCGGGTTCGGCTCGGCCCCTTGGTCGGTGCTGTGGAGGGCGGCGATAAGGGGTTCGGGCGGCCCGGTGACGCTGCAGACGAGGTGCCGGTGACCGGGTGGCGCCGTGTCGAGGATGCGGGCGAGCAGGTCGGAGGCCCGACTAAAGGCCGCGCGTCCGATGTCCTCGCCACAGGCGGTGCAGGCGCCCAGGCGGGCGAGGAGGGTGGTCGCGTACTCCCAGGTGGCCTGGCGCACGGCCTCGTCGACGAGGTCCGGGAGCAGGTCCGCCAGGGGCCGGCCGTCGTAAGGGAGGGTCGGACCGGTGAGGGCGATCTGTGCGGTGAAGCGGGTGCGGCTCGACGGGCTGTCGGGGTCGAGGCCCTTCTGCGTGCAGAACTCGGCGTACTCCTCGGGGTCGAAGAGCGCCACCGCGGTGTGGCTGCCCTGCAGGGTTCGGCTCCTGAGGAGGCCCTCCACCTGTTCCAGGTAGGTGGCGTGGTCGTCGAAGGTGAAGCTGCGGTAGCGCCGCATGGCGCGGAAGTCGTGCTCGTCGGTCAGCAGGCCGATGGTGCCGGCGATTTCGCGGCGCAGTAGGCGTCGCATGGTGCGGTTGTCGGTGTGCGCCATTGTTTCCCCCTGTGCACGGTCGATCAATGCTCACTCACAGTAATCGCCAGCACTGACAGTGAGCCGGGGCGCCATGGCACAGGTATTGATCGGCAGCGCCAGGAGGGCAAAAGCGCAGGTCACAGCGGCGGGTGGGGGTCTGTGCTGCGGCCTTCGCCGTGGTGACGTCGCGTTGTGATGGGGGTCAGGCGCGTTTGCGGGCCAGGTCCTCGTAGAAGTTCAGCAGGTCGAGGTTGTCGATGGAGCCCGGGTTGACCGCCTTCTCCAGCGGGGTGCCCTGGAGGAGGCGCTTGACGGGGACCTCGATGCGCTTGCCGGTGAGGGTGTGCGGGACTCCGGGCACTTCGATGATCTCGTCGGGGACATGGCGCGGTGACAGTTGCTCGCGGATCGTCTGCTTGATGCGGGTCAGCAGGGTCTCGTCGAGGACGGCTCCGGGGGCCAGGTGGACGAAGAGGGGCATCCAGTAGCCGCCGTCGGGCTGCTCGATGCCGATGACCAGGGACTCCCTGATCTCGGGGAGACGTTCCACGGCTTCGTAGATGTCGGCGGAGCCCATGCGTACGCCCTGGCGGTTGAGCGTGGAGTCGGAGCGGCCGTGGATGACGACGGATCCGCGGGAGGTGACGGTGATCCAGTCGCCGTGCCGCCAGACGCCGGGGTAGGTGTCGAAGTAGCTGTCGTGGTAGCGGCTGCCGTCGGGGTCGTTCCAGAAGTGGATGGGCATCGACGGCATGGGGTTGGTGACGACCAGTTCCCCGACCTCGTCGACGAGGGTGTTACCGCTCGGGTCCCAGGACTGCAGGTCGGTGCCGAGACACGGGGCCTGGAGTTCGCCGACGTGGACCGGGAGGGTCGGCACGGCACCGGCGAAGCAGGAGCACACGTCGGTGCCGCCGCTGACGGAGGCGATCCACAGGTCGTCGCGGACCTCGTCGTGGAGCCAGCGGAAGCCGTCGGGCGGCAGGGGCGAGCCGGTGGTGGCGACGCACTGGACGGCGGAGAGGTCGAAGTCGCGCGACGGGTGCACACCCGCCTTGCGGCAGGCCATGACGTAAGCGGCCGAGGTGCCGTAGAGGGTGGCTTTGGCGCGTTCGGCGATCCGCCACTGGGCGCCGGTGTCGGGGTAGCCCGGGCTGCCGTCGTAGAGGACGATCGTGGTGCCGGTGAGCAGGCCGGAGACGAGGAAGTTCCACATCATCCAGCCGGTCGAGGTGTACCAGAAGAACCGGTCTTCCGGGCCGAGGTCGCAGTGCAGGCCGAGTTGCTTGAGGTGCTCGACCAGGATGCCGCCCTGGGACTGGACGATGGCCTTGGGCAGGCCGGTCGTGCCGGAGGAGTAGAGCACCCACAGGGGGTGGTCGAAGGGCACCTGCTCGAAGACGGGGTCCGTGTCGGCCGTGGTGAGGGCCGACCAGTGCAAGGCGCCCTCGGGTGCCTCGGTGCCGAGGAGCGGGATGTGGATCACGGCGCGCAGGGTGGGCAGTTCGCGGCGAAGCTCGGCGACGACCTCGCGTCGGTCGTGTTCCTTGCCGCCGTAGCGGTAGCCGTCGACGGTGAAGAGGACGACGGGTTCGACCTGCTGGAAGCGGTCCAGGACGCTGCGGGCGCCGAAGTCGGGCGCGCAGGAGGTCCAGACTCCGCCGACGGCGGCTGTGGCGAGGAGGGCGACCACGGCCTGCGGGACGTTCGGGAGGTAGCCGCTGACGCGGTCGCCGGGGCGTACGCCGAGCGCGCGCAGTTCGGCGGCCAGGGAGCCGACCTGGCGACGCAGCTCGGCCCAGGTGACGGGGCGCGGTTCGTGCGTCTCGTCCACGTGCAGGAGGGCCGGTTCGTCCGCGCGGGTGGCGGCCGATCGCAGGGCGTGTTCGGCGTAGTTGAGGGTCGCTTCGGGGAACCACTGGGCGCCCGGCATCGAGCGGTCGCCGAGCACGCGCGCGAAGGGGGTCGAGAAGCGGACGTCGAACCACTCCGTGACGGCTTTCCAGAAGGTGTCGAGGTCGTCGACGGACCAGCGGTGCAGGGCCGCGTAGCCGCCCTCGGCGGGGGCGCCGTGGCGTTCGGCGGCCCAGGCCTGGAACCTGGTGATCCGTGCCCGGGCGATGCGCTCGGGGTCTGGCTGCCAGAGCGGCTGGGGACTCTCGGTCGACATGGTCGGCTCCCGGGACTGTGCGCGTCGTGTGCGTCCTCCGCGCACGGGCTGGGGTGTGCGCGTGAGCGGCTGGCACGGACAATGCCATGTGATCGACTTCGGCACCAGGGTGCGCCCCACACAGTCCGTGTCGTGAAGATGTGGTCCTGGCACGGGTGAACGGCAGTTGAACGACACCCGTGCGCGTGGCGGTCAGTGGCAGGGTGAGCAGCATGAACGGTCGTGACCTGGTGCGTTCGGTGAGAGCGGTGGCTTCGGTGGGGGCGGCGCAGGGTGTGCGTACCGTACGAGCAGCGTGGCGCAGGCACCGGGCCGACGCCACCGGGCTGCCGACGCGAGGGGCGGAGCGTGCCCGGGTGCCCGGGCCCGTGCAGGACGCGGAGCCGGGGCCGGGGGGCGGTGTCGTCCGCTTCAGCCGGTCGGAGCTGCGGATTCTGGTCGCCGCGAACGGGGCGGTGTTCTGGGGTTGGGACGGGGCGGAGCCCGAGCCGTCGTACGCGCTGGCCGGCGGGTGTCCGGAGCCGGATCCGCGGGCGGTCCTGGAGCCGGACAAGGACGGCGGCTGGCGGGTGGTCGCCGAGCGGGTCACGGTCGTGGTCTCTCGGCACGGCGCGGTGGAGGTGCTCACTCCGGGTGGTGTGACCCTGCGGCGCGATCTGCCGCCGCGGTGGTGGGAGCCGGTCGGCGGGGGCCCGGGACGGTGGATGCAGCGGTCGGAGGTGGGCGCCGACGCGCGGTTCTTCGGTCTCGGGGGGCGGACCGCGGGTCCTCGGCTGCCGGATGGGACGTACCGGCTGTGGAACACCGATCCCGGCCGCTCCCTGGCGCCGGGCGACGACCCGCTGTACATCACGATGCCCGTGCAGGTGGTGGTGTCCGACGGCGGCACCCACCTGGCCTTCCACGACAACGCGTGGGACGGCACGGTGACGCTGCGGGCGGGCGAGGAGGGCTCGGGTTCCGGACACGACCGGGTGGGGACGAGCGAGTTGCGGATGGACGGCGGTCCACTGCGCTGCTGGGTGATGGTGGGCGCCCCCGCGCGCGTGCTGCTCGCCTGGGCGTCGCTCACCGGGGCGCCCGCCCTGCCGCCCGCGTGGGCGCTCGGGCACCATCACGCGCCGTGGGGGTTCGGCGGTGAGCAGGAGGTGCGGCGGATCGTCGCGGGGTATGCGGAGCACGGCCTGCCGCTCGACGCCGTGCACCTGGACACCGACCACCTCGACGCACACCAGGTGTTCACCGTCGACCAGAGCCGTTTCCCGAAGCTGCCCGTGCTGGCCGAGGAGCTCCGGCGGGACGGCATCCGGCTGGTGTCGATCGTGGACCCGGCGGTGAAGGCCATTCCCGGCAACGCGGTGTACGACGGCGGTGTGGCGGAGGAAGCGTTCGTGCGGGACGCCTCGGGTGAGGTCGTGGAGGGTGTCGCGTGGCCCGGGGAGGCGGTGTTTCCCGATTTCACGCACGCGCGCGTGCGGGAGTGGTGGGGTGGCCTCTACGCGGAGCGGCTCGCCCAGGGCTTCTCGGGGTTCTGGCACGACCTGAACGAGCCCACGTCGTTCACCGCCTTCGGGGAGTCGACGCTGCCGCGTTCGGCCCGGCACTGCCTGGAGGGGCGTGGCGGTGACCATCGCGAGGCACACAACGTGTACGCCCTGTGCATGGCCAGGGCGGGCTTCGAGGGCCTGAGGAGGCTCGCGCCCCAGGAGCGGCCGTTCCTGTTCTCCCGCTCAGGGTGGGCCGGCATGCAGCGCTACGGAGGTACCTGGTCGGGTGACGTGGCCACCGGCTGGGCGGGGCTGCGGGCGTCGTTGTCGCTGGTGATGGGTCTCGGCCTGTGCGGCGTCCCGTACTCGGGGCCGGACGTCGGGGGCTTCGACGGGGATCCGTCCCCCGAGCTGTATCTGCGGTGGTTGCAGCTGGGCGCGTACCTGCCGCTGTTCCGTACGCATGCGGGTCTGCGGGCGGGCCGCAGGGAGCCGTGGGAGTTCGGCGGTGAGGTGCTGGAGCACGCGCGCGTGGCGCTCGTGGAGCGCCGGCGGCTGCTGCCGTACTTCATGACGCTGGCGCATCTGGCGCGGCGTACCGGGGCACCCTGTGTACGGCCCCTGTGGTGGGGGGCGCCGGAGGAGCGGGCGCTGCGTGACTGCGAGGATGTCTTTCTGCTGGGTGACAGCCTGTTGGTGGCGCCGGTGCTGGACCCGGGCGCCGAGCGGCGTGCCGTGCGGCTGCCGCGGGGGCGCTGGTACGACACCGCGACAGGGCAGGCGTACGAAGGTCCGGGGCAGGTGCTCGTCGACGCGCCGCTGTCGCGGATTCCGGTGTTCGCCCGCGCGGGTGCCGTGATTCCGGTCCGTGGGGAGGACGGTGGTCTGGAACTGGAGGTGTGGGCGCCCGCCCGGGGGCGGACCGGAGGTGGTCTGGTCGTGCCGGACGGGGGCGAGGGGTGGGACGAGCCGGAGATCGAGCGCTATACCGCTCGCTGGATGGGGTCGCGGGTGGTCGTGGAGCGGGAGGGTGGGGACGACGCGAGTGCGCCGCCCCGTTCCGTGTGCGTCCGCGGGGCAGAGGGACACTGAGCCAAGCGGGCCGGGCTCAGATGTACCGGCCCTCGAACCAGGCCCGTACGGCCAGGGTGTGCAGGGGGAAGGCGAGCTCCTCGGGCCTGCGCAGGAGGTGCCAGCCCTCCGTCTCGTCCGTGGTGGTGGAGGGCGGCAGGCCCTCGGCCGGGCGTTCCGGGAGGAGGCCGAACAGCAGCAGGTGCCCGTCGGGCGAGCTCATGGCGTCGACGAGCCGCACGTCACGACCGGCCGCGTCGATGCCGGTTTCCTCCCTGAGTTCGCGTATGACGGCCTGCCGCCAGTCCTCCCGGTCGTCGATGTAGCCGCCGGGCAGGGCGATGCCCCCGCGCGCGGGGGCGATGGTTCGGGTGATGACGACCAGGGCGGTGCCCTTGGTGTCGTACACGGGCTGGAGGGCCACCGCGACCGGGAGTGGATTGCGGTAGGCCACGGCGCCGCACATCGGACAGGTGCGGGGCCAGCCGGTGACGCCCTCGCCGTAGGGCGCGCCGCAGCTCGAACAGTGGGAGTTCGGCGCGGAGTTGGAAGCGGAGTGCTGAGTTTCGGACACGCGGCGGACTGTAGCCGATCACGCGGAGGGCGCCTCGGGCAGGCGGCTCAGTGAGCGCGGGTCTCGTGGCCTGCCGATCAGCGACCCGCCCGTGACAGACTTCTGACGTTCCGTCAGATCCGGTCTGCGGGGAGGCGCTGTGACACGTGTACGAACACCTGTGGTGGACGGGTGGTTCGCCGGGGAAGGGGACGGTTTCCGGCTGCTCGGCACGCGCTGTTCGGCGTGTGCCACCGTCTTCTTCCCCAGGGAGGACCACCACTGCCGCAATCCCGCCTGCGTGGGCGGGGAGCTGCGGGAGCTTCCGCTGTCGCGCCATGGCCGTATCTGGTCGTACACGGACAGCCGGTACCGGCCGCCGTCACCCTACGTGACCGATGCGGAACTTCCGTGGGAGCCGTGCGCGTTGATCGCTGCGGAGCTGGAGGCAGAAGGGATGGTGGTGCTGGGACAGGCGGTTCCCGGAACCACCGCGGCCGATCTGGCGGTGGGCATGGAGGTGGAGGTCGTGCCCGGCGTGCTCCATGAGGACGCGGAGACGACCTGGACGACGTGGCACTGGCGGCCGACGGGGGTGACGGCATGACGGAAGAGGTGGTGGTGCTCGGCGCGGGCATGCACCCATGGGGCAAGTGGGGGCGCAACTTCGTGGAGTACGGCGTCGCGGCGGCCCGCGCGGCGCTCACCGATGCCGGGCTGGAGTGGCGGGACATCGGCGCGATCATCGGCGCGGACACGGTGCGGGGTGGCTATCCCGGATATGTCGCGGGGGCGACGTTCGCGAAAGCACTGGGCTGGCAGGGCGCGCGGGTCACCAGCGTGTACGCGGCGTGCGCGTCGGGGGCGCAGGCCGTCGACGCTGCGCGGGCACAGATCCTCGCCGGGCTGGCCGACGTGGTGCTCGTCGTGGGGGCCGACGCGGCTCCCAAGGGATTCTTCCGTCCCGCGGGCGGGGACCGGCCCGACGACCCCGACTGGCTGCGGTTCCGGATCCTCGGGGCGACCAACCCGGTGTACTTCGGGCTGTACGCCCGCAGACGCATGGCCGTGCACGGCGACACACCGGACGACTTCGCGCAGGTGAAGGTGAAGAACTCGGCGATGGGAGCACTGAACCCCCACGCCCGCTACCGCAGCCACGTCACCGCCCAGGAGGTCGCCGCCTCCGCCGTCGTCGCCGACCCGCTGCGTCTGCTCGACATCTGCGCGACCTCCGACGGCGGCGCGGCGGTGGTGCTCTCGAGCATGGATTTCGCGCGCCGGCACGGGCATGCGCGGCCGGTGCGCATACGGGCCGTGTCCACGGTGACACCGCATTACCCGAACACCCTGCTGGACCTGCCGGACATCGCCACGGACTCCACGGCAGCGGTAAATCCCCCCGGGACGCCGTTCCGCAGCCGGATCGCCCGCGCCGCCTACGAGGAGGCGGGAATCGGGCCGGAGGACCTGTCGCTGGCCGAGGTCTACGACCTGTCCACCGCCCTGGAGTTGCAGTGGTACGAGGACCTGGGACTGTGCGCTGAGGGCGAGGGCGTGAAGCTGCTGCGGGACGGCGCGACAGCCCTGGGCGGTCGGATACCGGTGAACGTCAGCGGTGGACTGGCCTCCTTCGGCGAGGCCGTTCCGGCGCAGGCGATAGCTCAGGTCTGCGAACTGACGCGGCAGTTGAGAGGCGAGGCGGGTGACCGGCAGGTCGTCGGGGCGCGCGTGGGCATCACGGCGAACCAGGGGCTGTTCGGGCACGGGTCGGCGGTGATCGCGGTGCGGTGAGGTATGAGAGGCCGGTGAGGTACGAGGGCCCCGGGCCGACGCCGCTCCGGGGGCCGGTCGTACCGCCGTACGCGCCCTCGGACGTACGCTCCGTTGCGAGCCCTGCTGACCGGATCACCGGACCTGTCCGGGGTGCTGCTTGTGGACACCGCCGGGGTGCCGGTCCGGTCGGTGCACCGCTCGCGCTTCCTGCTGTCCGTGTCGGGCCGCTACAGCCACGCCCTCGGAGAGATGGGGGCTGAGGCCCGGGAGCCGCGGGGCTGGGGGCTGGGGGCTGGGGGCTGGGGGCTGGGGGCTGGGGGCTGGGGGCTGGGGGCTGGGGGCTGGGGGCTGGGCACGAGGCTCGCAGCTCTGCGACGGCTGCAGACCCGAGGGCTGAGGCTCGGGAGCCGGGGACCTAGGGCTTGGCACGAGGCTGCTAGCGCTGCGGCGGCTGGACGGCTGAGGCCTCGGGGCCGGGGCCGGGCACGAGGCCTGCGGCACTGTGACGGCTCGAGCACTGAGGGCTGAGGCCCGGAACCCGGGGACCGGGCCCCAGCCCTCAGCGAGGCCCGGAACCCGGGGCCGGGGCCGGAGACAGGGCTTGCGGCACTGCGACGGCTGGCGGGCTGGGGGCTGAGGCCCGGGTACCGGGAGCGGGGGACGGGGACCCCCACCGGGCGGCGGGCGGCCGGCTGGCGGCGCTGTAAGGCCCCGTCGGAACGGGGCGGCGCGGCGGCCGGGCCGTCGGGGCGGGGCGGAGCGGTGGCCGGGCCGTCGGGGCGGGCCGTCGGGGCGGGCCGTCGGGGCGGGGCGGAGCGGTGGCCGGGCCGTCGGGGCTTTCGGGGCGGCCATGGCGCCGCGGAACTCGTGCGGTTGAGAAGCGGCCAGGTCAGGTGGATCCTGGACACGAGCAAGCGAAGAGTCAGGTCGGGCCGGGATCACGCCGCCCAGGCGGAGCCCGGCGGAGGCCGGACACCATCAGCCAAGCCTCGTGCGGCTCTCACTCGGGTCCGCACGAGCCGGAGGAGATCTGAACAATGAGGCGACCGGGCGCCACCGGGCCGGGCATCGGCCCACCGGTCCGGCAGGAGCCCGGCGGCCGTCGGACGACCGTCAACCGTTGCGGTCGGCGACCTTGACGCTCCCTGGGTGCCGGTGAACACTTCCGGTGTCAGTCGACATCGCCGTACATACTCGGCATATTCCGGCACCCCGGCGCGTGGGTGCGCCGACGCCAAGGCCAGGCCTCCCCAGGCGATTCGGTTGCGACGGCACGCTCGGCACGGATGCCGGGCGGGGCGCGAGTCTCCCTGCCTTCGGCTGAAGTAGCCATGGGTAACGCACCCTGCATGTGAGGCCCGGGGTTCACCGTCCCCGGGCCTGGGCCTAGGAGCCGCCATGAGCAACGTAGACATCTTCGTCGGCGAGATCATCGGCACGGCGATCCTCATCCTGTTCGGCGCGGGCGTCTGCGCCGCCGTGACCCTGAGATTCTCGAAGGCCCGGGCCGCGGGCTGGATCGTCATCGCGTTCGGCTGGGGTTTCGGTGTCCTGGCCGGCGCGTACACCGCAGCCCCGCTGTCCGGCGGCCACATCAACCCGGCCGTGACCCTCGGGCTGGCCGTCGACACGGGTGTGTGGAGCAAGGTCTGGGTGTATCTGCTCGGGCAGATCGTGGGTGCGATGCTCGGCGCCGTCCTGGCGTACCTGCTCTACTTCGCCCAATTCCAGGCCAACGTACGGCAGACGGGAACCACGGAGGGAACGGCGGACGAGCCGGTGCCGACCCTCGGCATCTTCTCCACCATCCCGGAGATCAGGAACCCGGCCGCCAACCTGATGACGGAGACCCTCGCGACCATCGCCCTGGTACTTCCCATCCTCGCGCTGGTCGGTGACAACAGGGTCGTGCAGGGGGTCGGCATCGGACCCATCCGGGGCGAGGGAGCCGGGATCTACGGTTCCGGCATCTCGATCCTGCTGGTGGCCCTGCTGGTCGTCGGCATCGGCCTCTCGCTCGGTGGGCCCACCGGCTACGCGATCAACCCGGCGCGTGACCTCGGCCCGCGCATCGTGCACCAGTTCCTTCCCATCCCGAACAAGGGGACGACCGACTGGGGGTATGCCTGGATCCCGGTGGTGGGGCCGGCGGTCGGTGGAATTCTCGCGGCTCTCATCTACAACGCAGCCTTCTGAACCAGTCCAAGGGGTAGTCATGACGGACAACGCCGAGAAGTACGTCGCAGCGATCGACCAGGGCACCACTTCGAGCCGCTGCATCGTCTTCAACCAGGACGGCGCGATCGTCGCCGTCGACCAGCGCGAGCACCGCCAGATCTTTCCCAAGCCGGGCTGGGTGGAGCACGACGCCACCGAGATCTGGTCCAAGGTGCAGGCGGTGGTGGCGGGAGCGATCGCCAAGGCCGGTCTGCGCGCCGACCAGTTGAGCGCGATGGGAATCACCAATCAGCGCGAGACGACGCTGCTGTGGGACCGCGCCACGGGCAAGCCGGTGCACAACGCCGTCGTCTGGCAGGACACGCGGACGGCCGCGCTGTGCAACCAGCTGGGCGGCTCGGACGGGCAGGACCGGTTCCGCGAGCAGACGGGGCTGCCGCTGGCCACCTACTTCTCCGGGCCCAAGGCGGCCTGGCTGCTCGACAACGTGCCCGATCTGCGGGCGCGTGCCGAACGCGGCGAGATCGCCTTCGGCACGATGGACTCCTGGCTGATCTGGAATCTCACCGGCGGCACGGACGGCGGGCAGCACGTCACCGACGTGACCAACGCCGGGCGCACCATGCTGATGAACCTGGAGACCCTCCAGTGGGACTCCTCGATCCTCTCGGCGATGAACATCCCCGAGGCCATGCTGCCCGAGATCCGTTCCTCGGCCGAGGTGTACGGCACGGCCGTCGGGCAGCTCGCCGGCGTGCCCGTGGCCTCCGCACTGGGCGACCAGCAGGCGGCCGTGTTCGGGCAGGCCTGCTACGACGTGGGCACGGCGAAGAACACGTACGGCACGGGCAGCTTCCTGCTGCTCAACACGGGCGACCGGCCGGTGCCGTCGAAGAGCGGCCTGCTGACGACGATGGGGTACAAGATCGGCGAGGAGGCCCCGGTCTACTGCCTGGAGGGCGCGATCGCCATCACGGGCGCGCTGGTCCAGTGGTTCCGTGACCAGCTCGGCATCATCCGTACCGCCGACGAGATCGAGCCCCTGGCGGCCAGTGTGGAGGACAACGGCGGCGCGTACATCGTGCCGGCGTTCTCGGGCCTGTTCGCGCCGTACTGGCGTTCCGACGCGCGGGGCGTGGTCACCGGCCTGACCCGGTACGTCACGAAGGCACACCTCGCGCGGGCGGTGCTGGAGGCGACGAGCTGGCAGACCCGTGAGGTCGTGGACGCCATGTACCAGGACTCCGGCGTGCACATCACCACCCTGAAGGTCGACGGCGGTATGACCAAGAACAACCTGCTCATGCAGCACCAGGCGGACGTCCTCGACGTGCCGGTGGTGCGGCCGAAGATCTCCGAGACGACCTGCCTGGGCGCCGCGTACGCGGCCGGTCTGGCCACCGGTGTGTGGAACGACCTGGACGAGCTCAAGGCGCACTGGCAGAAGGACGTCGAGTGGACGCCGAACATGGAGGCGCCGGTGCGCGACCGCGAGTACCACAACTGGCGCAAGGCCGTGGAGAAGAGCTTCGGCTGGGAGGAGGACGACAGCTGACCACGCGCGCGTGGAGCGTCGTGTGCGACGGCGGCCCGTACCCCGGTCGGCGGGGTGCGGGCCGTTCCCGTTCGGCCGGGGCGGCGGTCAGCCGGTCACGGCCTCGCGGCGGTCGGCCGCGTACGCCATGGCGTGCTGGACGACGCCGATGAGCGCTTCCTTGACCGACTCGCGGTCACGGGCGTCGCACGTCAGGAGCGGCACGTCCTCGTCGAGGTCGAGGGCCTGGCGCACGTCCTCGATGGGGTAGCGGGGAGCGCCCTCGAAGCAGTTGACGCCGACGAGGAACGGTATGGAGCGCCGTTCGAAGTAGTCGATGGCGGCGAAGCAGTCCTCCAGGCGGCGGGTGTCGGCGAGCACGACGGCACCGAGCGCGCCCTCGGAGAGCTCGTCCCACATGAACCAGAACCGCTCCTGGCCCGGCGTGCCGAAGAGGTACAGCACGAGGTCCTCGCGGAGGGTGATGCGCCCGAAGTCCATCGCCACGGTGGTGGTGTGCTTGCCCTCCACGCCGCTGGTGTCGTCGACCGGACGCCCGGCCTCCGTGAGCAGCTCCTCGGTGCGCAGCGGCCTGATCTCGCTGACCGCGCCGACGAGCGTGGTCTTGCCCACGCCGAAGCCGCCGGCCACCAGGATCTTGAGCGTGACGGGCTCGACCGGAGGCTTGCCGCGCTCAGAACGCCCGAAGATCATCGATCTCTTCTCCTGCTTGATGGGGTCGGACGACGGCGGGCCGCAGCCTTGGGCGCCCGGGGTTTCGATGACGAGTACGTCGCCGGTGACGACGTCCGCACCGTCGCGGCCCCCACCCCCGTCGACCGGGGTACGGGCCGTCGGGCGGGGCGGAGGTGGCGGTGGCGGTGCGCGCGGTGGAGTCCGGCGGGGCCGTCCAGGTCCGGGGCGCGCAGGACGGTGCCGTCGGCGGCGGTGCCCTCGTGCAGCTCGACCACCCGGTCGTGCGGCAGCGCGGACAGACCGGTGCGGGCGAAAGCGGCCGGACGGTCCCCGGGGGCGACACGCGGAGTGCCGAAGCCGCGCGCGGCACGGTCGAAGAGCGGCCCGTACGCGAGCAGCCGACCGTCCGGGCGGCCGGTGCGACGGGCGAACGCGCCCAGGCGGTCCCCGGGGGCGACGCCCGGAGTGCCCAAGCCGCGCGCGGCACGGTCGAAGAGCGGCCTGTACGCGAGCAGCCGACCGTCCGGGCGCCGGGCGACGACGTCCGTGCGGGTGCCGACCCGGTCCGTCCTGAGCTGTCGGCCAGTCATGTCAGTACCCCGCTTCCGCGCTGTTCACAGCGCTCGGAGCCCGTTGATCACGTCGCGCAGAATGCTCTCGTCCGGCAGCTCGGCAGGGGGCACGGGCCGGTTCACATGGACGAACTCCGCGTCCACGAGATCTCCGACGAGGACCCGCACCACCCCGATCGGCAGGTCGAGTTCCGCTGCGAGTTCGGCGACCGACTGCGGGTCGTCGCGGCACAGTTCGACGATGTCCACGTGCTCCGGGGAGAGCATGTGGTCCGCTTCCGGGTCGTCCGCCTGCGGTTCCGCGACCACGACCGCGATCAGGTCCAGGCGGTGCTGGCCCTGGCTGCTGGTGCGGCCGCGGGTCATCGCGTACGGACGGACGACCGGTCCGGCCTCGTCGTCGAACCAGTGGCTTCTTCCCTGACCGTCAGCGCTCATGTCATCCCACTACCCGCCCGCGGGCAGATCGGTGCGCGGAGCGGCGGCCAGATGCACGCCCACCCGCTTCACGAGGAGCGTCATCTCGTAGGCGACCTGGCCGACGTCCGAGTCGGCGTCCGAGAGGACGGCGAGGCAGCTGCCGTCGCCGGCGGCCGTGACGAACAAGAAGGCGTCGTCGAGTTCGACGACCGTCTGGCGGACGTTGCCGGCCTCGAAGTGGCGTCCCACGCCCTTGGCGAGGCTGTGGAACCCGGAGGCGACGGCGGCGAGGTGCTCGCTGTCCTCCCTGGTCAGGTCCTTGGAGACGCCCGTCGGCAATCCGTCGCCGGAGAGCACGAGGGCCTTGCGAATACTCGCGACGCGGTCCACCAGGTCGTCGAGGAGCCAGTTCAGCTCGCCCGTGTTGGTGGTGTGGCCGGTCGCCTTCGGTGCGGTCATCGACCGTCCCCCTCTGTCGTTCCTTGTGGTGCTGTGCCGCTGTGGGCGGCATCGCCCGCGGCGTTCTCCTCGCGGCCTCGCTGCCAGCCGCGCTGGAGCGAGGCCATGCGGCTTCGTACTTCATCGGCGTCGCGTTCGACGGGCTCGGCCCCGTCCTCGGTGCGCGGCTGCGAGGTCCGCTTCAGCTGCGGGGCCAGGTTGGCCTGCCGGACGCGCCGGGGCAGCGGCGAGGTGCCGGAGCCGGTTCCGCGGGGTGCGGCGCCGGCTCCCCGGCGCGTGGTGCCGCCGGTGGTCTCCGGCGTGGAGGCGGAGGGGTGATCGGGTGCGTCCGGGCCGCTCGCCGCGATCTCCGCGCGGCGGGTGCGCCTGGGCGGACCGGACGGCTTCGGCAGGTCGCCGGGTGCGCTGCCGGGCGCGGCCGGGGCACTGGTGCGGTCCTCGTCGCGGTCGGCGGCGCCGATGCCGCGGCGGGAGGAGTCCGTCCCTCGACGGCGGGCCGGCAGCGGGGGCGGGGCGTCCGGCCGGGCCGCGCCCCGCCGGCTGCCGGTCGAGGAGCTCTCGGTGCGGCTCCGGTCGGGAAGGGCGGGGGCGGGCTCGGGGCCGGAGCGGCCGGGCGTGGGCCCTTCGCCACGGCGGCGTTGCGGAAGCGCCGAGGCGGGGCCCGGCTCCGTTCGGCCGGTGGTCGTGGGGGTCTCCTCGTCCGCGTTCCCCCGCCGGGGTCGCTGGTCGGTGACCGGCCGCCCGTGCGAACTGACCAGTTTGGGGGTGTGGCGGCGGGACAACGGGACCGGGGCGCTCAGCTCCTCCTCGCCGTCGGTCCGGTCCCCTGCGCTGCGGGCCTCGGCGCCCTGACGGCGCGGGTCGAGACGTCCCGCCGTCTCGTCCGGGGCGCGGGTGAGCGAGTGGCGGGGGCGGAACAGGCCGCCGTGTTCGCTGTCGTCGTCCTCGATGGCGCCGGGGAAGTCGCCGACGGTGTCCAGGTCGACGGGCGCCTCCAGTTCGACCGGACCGTCCAGCAGGGAGGCGGGCACGCCGGAACGCTGGGCGGACGCCTGGGACAGGGCGGCGCGGCGGTTGTCCTGCGGCTCGCTCCCGGGCGCGAGCCGGGGGCGGTCGAGCCGGAACCCGATGCCGTTCGTGTCGGGGACGTCGTCCGTCAGGAGCGCGTCGGGGATGAAGACCACGGCGGTCGTGCCGCCGTACGGCGAGGGCTGCAGGGAGACCCGGACGTTCTGGCGCTGGGCGAGTCGGCTGACCACGAACAGGCCGAGGCGGTCGGTGTCGGACAGCTCGAACTCCGGTGTCTCGGCGAGCCGGAGGTTGGCGTCCAGGAGCGCTTCGGCGGCCATGCCGAGGCCGCGGTCGTGGATCTCCAGGGTGAAGCCGTTGGCGACGCGCTCGCCCAGGACCTGGACGGCGGTGTGCGGCGGGGAGAAGACCGTGGCGTTCTCCAGGAGTTCGGCCACGAGGTGCGTGAGGTCGGCGACGGCCGGGCCGCTGATGGCGATCCTCGGCAGCCGGCGGACCTCGATGCGTTCGTAGTCCTCGACCTCGGCGACGGCGGCGCGCACGACGTCCATGAGCTGGACGGGCTTGCGCCACTGACGGGAGGGCGCGGCGCCGGAGAGGATCACGAGACCTTCGGCGTGCCGGCGCATGCGGGTGGTCAGGTGGTCGAGGCGGAACAGGTCGGCGAGTTCCTCGGTGTCCTCGGTCCGGCGTTCCATGGCGTCGAGCAGGGTCAGCTGCTTGTGGAGGAGGACCTGGCTGCGGCGCGCGAGGTTGACGAAGACCTCGGAGACGCCGGCGCGCAGCTCGGCCTGCTTGACGGCGGCCTCCACGGCGGCGCGCTGCAGGGTGTTGAGGGCCTGGCCGACCTCGCCCATCTCGTTCTTGTCGTATTCGAGGCGCGGGACCTCGGTCTCGACGTCGACCTGCTCGCCGGCCGAGAGGCGGCGCATCACGCTGGGCAGCCGCACTCCGGACGCCTCGTGGGCCTCCAGGCGCAGTTGCCGCAGATCGCGGATGAGGGTGCGGCCGACGCGTACGGACAGGAAGAGGGACAGCAGGAGCGCGATCAGGCCGAGGGCGCCCGCGATGACCGCCTTGGCGATGACGCCGACGGCCACAGGGTGGACGCGGTCCTGGTAGCGGTCGTTGGCCTGGTCGTTGAGGGTGCCGAGTTCGTCGAGCACATCGCCGGCGGCGCTGTTCCAGCTCTGGGCCGAGACGCCGCGGGGGGTCCCGGAGCCGCTGGAGACGGCGGCTTCCTCGGCCACGCGCAGCGGAGCGGAGGAGGCGTTCTTCCAGAAACTCTGGTAGCGGTCGCGCTCCGCCGCGGGCAGCAACGGCAGGTTGACGTCGTACATCAGCGTGCGCTGGGCCACGAGGTCGGAGATGTCGCGCTCTTCGGAGCGGGAGATCCTGCCGACGATCAGGGCGGAGCCGAGGAGGGCGTCCTCGCGGGAGAGCAGTTCACGGGCGCGGGCGAGGTTGACCAACGCGCGGTACTGCTTGTCCAGTTCGACGTTGTCGACCACATGGAGGTTGGCGAGGAGGACGTAGCAGGGGTCGACGAGCCGGTTGTAGAGGTCGAGGGCCTGGGCGCGGTTGACGGTGCCGTCCTCGACACTGCGGCGCAGCGACTCGATGCCGTCGAAGGCGTCCAGGACCGCGGTCAGCCGCTCGTCGGTGTCCGCGCCCATCGCGTCGCGCACGTCGGGGTGCCGGGCGTTCTCGCGGATGCTGCCGACGGCCTCGTCGGTAGCGATCCGGCTGCGGCGGAGGGCGGCGAGTCCGTCGGAGGCACGGGGGTCGGCGAGGTGGACGAGGGTCTGGCGGCGTTCCTCCTGGAGGACGCGCACGGTGTCCTCGATGGGGTAGCCGATCTTCTCCACCACGGACGACACGTTGAACAGGTCGCCCGCCTCACGTCCCGTGAGGACCGTGGCGAAGGCCCAGATCGCGGTCAGGGACACCAGCGGCACGAGAAGCAGCGCCACGATCTTCCGGCGGATGGACTTCCCGCGAAAGCGCATGGCCTCCCCCAGCTCGGGCCCCCGGGCTACCCGGGGTACACATGTACGTCAACAAACGGCGAGAGCCTACTACCGACCTACAGGGAACTCGAAGACCGGCCCGGAGCCCGAACTTCCGCGCCGGTGGCACGGCGTCGGGAGTTGTCCGGTCATGGCGGGAGTTGTCTCCCCGAAACCGGTGGTGGCGGTGTGGGGCAATTCCCGTGTTCGGCCAGGGCGGTTGGCTGAAATTCTTCGTTATCCGGGAATCTTCGTGAGGAGTTGTTCGTCCTTCTCCATGGGAAACGGGGGCGGAATCGGCCACAGGAGCCGCGTCCCGCATCTGGGCGGCGTAAAACAGCGCAAGCCGGGCAGCCACTGGGGAGCACGGGTCTTCGGATGCGAGCGAGCGGTCTGCTGGCGGTGGGGAGTGACACGGTGATGGGCACGGCGGAACGGCACAGTGCGCCGAGGGCGGAGGGGGCGCAGATGACGAGGCCCCGGAAGACGCAGGCGACCGATCGCGACAGTCCCGGGAATCCGGTGATGCCTGCGGAGCGGGGGCCGGAGGTTCCGGCTCACGAGATGGGCCGCGGCGCCCGGGAACAGCAGTACTACCGGCCGCTGTGGGTCGAGGAGCCCGCGCGGCGGCGCCGCTTGCCGGATCCCGTGCGGACGGCCGCCGTGCGGGCGGTCCTCCTCATAGCCGTGACGCTGATTCAGGCGATGGTGGCCTTCCTGTGCACGATGGCCGGGTCCTGGCTGGCGTTCCCTATGGTGATCAGCAGCGTGGTCAGCACGATCGCGGCCACCTGGGGGGCGCTCGACGTGTGGGTGACCCGCCAGGTCTGGAACCAGCGCAACGGAGTGGTGTCCGTGCCGAGCAGCACGGCCCGGGCCCTGCGGCGCGAGCGGCGCCGGACCCGGCGGCAGGAGCGGGCCGCCGCGCGGGCACAGGGGCGGATAGGCCGGCGCGGTGGAGCCGGACAGTTGTCCCACTCCTGAGGCGTGGCGCGAGGGGCCGCGGTGGGCGACCGCAAGCGAGATGGGTCGCTCGGCCGAGGCCCGCCCCGGCGGCATCCCTCACCGTAGGGACGCCAGGCCTAGGAAACCGGGCGTTTGTACATCCTGGTCGCCGTGATCTCACTGTGGACCGCCTCGCCGTCCTGGGGCTGCTGCGGCAGACCGGGGCGCAGGTGTTCCTCGACGCTGATGTATTTGAGGCCCGCCCTCAGGTCGGCGTCGTTGCGCATGCGGATGACCAGGGGGAACTCGGCCAGCGCGGTGGTGTCGAACAGGCCCGTGGTGTACAGCAGCTGCACACCCAGGGCGTCCGACACCGCCCGCTGCAGTTCCAGCAGGTACGTGGCGTTGGCGCGGCCGATGGGATTGTCGAGGAACAGCGTGCCGGCGTGCCGGTGCTTGTCGCGGCCCCGGTCGTTCGAACGCAGCGCGGCCATCGTGCAGTACAGGGCGATGGCGGCGGTGAGGAGCTGGCCGCCGGAGAAGACGTCGCCCATCTGCCCGACGGGCACGCGCTCGGCGCGCAGCACCGCGTCCGGTTTGAGGATCTCCACGGCGACGCCCTTGGGCCGGAGGGCCGCCGCGACGCCCCGCAGCAGCAGGGACATGCCGTCGCGCCGCAGGTCGGAGTTCTTCTTGACGGCGGCGCGCGTCGCCTCGTCGATGACCTCACCGAGCCGCTCGGTGAGGGTCGCCTGGTCGGGCTCCTCGAAGCGGATACGGAGGAACTCCTGCCCGGACCACTCGCCGAGGCCCTCCGGAAGCCGGGAGAGCCGCTGGGCCGAGCGCAGGGTGGCCAGCGCCGATTCGACCAGGCCGCGCAGGCGGTCCACGATCGAGTCGCGGTTGCGCTCCAGCTGCTCCAGTTCGTCGGTCAGGACGCGCAGCCGGGGTGCGAAGGCGTCCGCCCACTTCTGGGCGTGCTCCGGCAGCGCGGAGGCGGGCAGTTCGCGGATCTGCTGGCGGGCCGGGGTGCGGACCTGCTCGTAGCGCGTGGAGTTGGCGTGCCGGACGAGGATGTCGCCGGCCTCGCGGACGGCGGCCTCGGCCGTGGACAGGTCGGCCGCGCAGCCGCGCAGGGAGCGGCGGGCCTCGGCGGCGGACCGGCGGGCCTCCTCGGGGCTGCCGGGGTACGGCTCCGTCTCCTCCTGCTCCTCCTCGGTGCCGTGCTCGCGCAGCAGATCGCGGAGCAGGGCGGCGATCTCGTCGAAGCCGCTCGCCGCGTCCTCGGCGGCGCGGTGGGCGTCGAGGAGGTCGGCGTGCGCCTCACGGGCCCGGTTCAGCGCCTCGGTGTGGGAGGCCAGTTCGGCGGTGGCGGTGCGCAGCAGCGTCTGCGCGTGCTCCGCGTCGCGCGGCCGGAGCTCCTCGGGGAGGCCGGTGTGCGCCTCGCCGTCCTCGGGTGCGAGTCGTTCGGCCTCGCCGCGCAGCCGCCCGAGCTGCTCGCTCGCGGTCGACATCCGTGTCTCCAGGAGCTGCACCAGTTCCTCGGCGCGGGCGGCGGCGGCCTGGCGGCTGGGCCCGTCCGAACCGTCGGGTGATTCGAGGAGTTGCTCCGCGCGCGTACGGACCTTGTTGCTCAGCCGGTCCAGCTCCGCGCGGGCCGCGCTCTCGTCGCTCTCCGCGCGGGCCTGCTCGGCGCGCAGGTCGGCTCCCACGCCGACCTTCTCGTACAGCTGGGATGCGGCCCGGTAGGCCTCGCGCAGGGCGGGCAGGGAGGTCTGGGGGGCCTGGGCGTCGTCCTCGGGCACGTCGTCGGGAGCGCCCGCGATCTCGGAGCGCTCCGCGCGCAGGGCGCGGGCGGTGCGGCGGGCGTCGTCGGCGGCGCGCTGGGCGGCACGCCGGTCCTCGTCGGCGGCCCGGGCCCGCTCCAGGCAGGCCTGGGCGCTCGCCTCGGACTCGGCGGCCTCGTCGGCCAGCTCGCGCACCTTGACCTGCCAGCCGGCCCGCTCGCGCAGCCGGAAGGCGAGCCCGGCGAGGGCGTCGGCGGAGCGGCGGGCCTTCTGGGCGGCCTCCTGCCGTTCGTCCCGGACGCGTGCGGCCTCGGCGGCGGCCTCGTCGGCCTCGGCCCGCACGGTCCGGGCCTCGGCCAGTTCGGCCTCCGCCTCCTCGGCGAACTCCCGGGTGTCCTGGGCCGCCCGGGCCAGTTCGGCCAGTCGGCCGGCCGGACAGCCGGTGCGCCAGGAGGCGAGCCGGGCGGCCAGCTCGCGGTCCTTGCCGAGCCTGGCGGCAAGCGTGCGGATCTCCTCGTCCCGCTCGGTCGCCCGGGCGCGCAGTGCCTGCCGTTCCTCGTCGGCGGCGTGCTCGTCGTGCATGGCCGGGTTCGGCGGTACGAGGAAGACGTCGCCGCTGTCGGTGTCCGGTGCCGGGGTCGGGGCGAGCAGGGCGGCGGCGGTGCCGACGGCCACGGCGGAACGGGGCAGCAGAGCCGCGTCGCCCAGCGCCTCCCGGGCACGGGCGTGGGAGTCGGGGTCGGTGATGATCACCCCGTCGACGAGTTCGGGACGGGCGGCCAGCACCCGCGCGTGGTCGGCCGGATCGACGGCCTGGGCGAGATAGCGCCAGCCGGGCAGGGCGGGGATGCCGTGCTCACCGAGGAACTCCACCGTGGCCAGCACATCCGGGCCGGGCGGCAGCAGCCCGCCGTCGCCGAGCGCGCCGAGGATGCGGGAGTCGTCGGCGGCGGCCGTGCGCAGCTCGAACAGGTGCCGTTCCGCCGAACCGACGGTGTCGTCGAGGAGTTCGCGCAGGTCGTCGGCGAAGCGGTCGAGGTCTTCCGGGCTGAGCCCCGGGGTGCCGGAGGCCGACTGCGGGTTCGGCTCGGTGTCCGCGCCGTGGCGGGGCTGCGGGATGCCCGGGCGGGTCTCCGGGGTCAGGCCGAGCAGTTCCGCCAGCCGCTTCTCCCCCGCCAGTGCGTCGGCGGTGCGGCGCTCGGCCTCGTACGACCGCTCCGCCGCCGTCGCCGCGTCCGCCGCGCGGGCCGCGGTCAGCTCGGCGCGGCTCTCGGTGGAGGCGGCTTCGCGCGCGTGCTCCGTGGCCCGGCGGGACGCTTCGCGGGCGGAGTCCCAGGCCGCCACAGCGGTCTTCTCGGCGTCGCTGGCGGCGAGGGCCGCGCGGGCCGGGTCGGCGTCGGGCGCGGAGTCGTCGAGCCAGCCGGCCCGGACCGCCTCGGCGGTCTCCTGCTCCACCTCGGCGAGGCGCTGCTTGAGGTGACCGATCTCGCTGCGGGCGCGCTGGGCCCGCGTGGCGGCGGCGGTGGAGTCCCGGTAGGCCGCGTCGCTGACCTCCTGGAGGGCGGCGGAGCGCTCTTCCTCCTCGTTGGCGTGGCTCTCGGCCTTCTCGGCGGCCGCGTGCAGGGCCCGGACGAGATCCACGGCGGCCCTGGAGCGGGCGGCCAGGGCGGGTGCGGCGTCCCGCTCGGCCTCCTGGATCGCGGCGGACACGCGGGCGACGCGGTCGGAGGCGGCGCGGTGGCGCAGTACGACCTCGGCGGCCTGCCAGGCCGCGTACAGGGTGCGGGCGTCGGCGAGCTCGCGCTTCTGCGCGGCGGCGGACTTCTCGGCCGCCGCGAGGGCCAGCGAGGCGTGCCGGTAGGCGAGTTCGGCGGAGATCAGCGCGCTGCGCTCGCGGGCCGCCTCGGCGTGCGTGACGGCGTAGGCGGCGGCGGTGACCCGCTGGGCCAGGTCAGCGGCCCGGACCTGCTCCCGCACCCCGCGCGCGGACAGCCTGCGGGCCAGGGTCCGGGTACGGCGTTCGGCTCCGGCGTGGACGTCACGCGCGTGAGAGCGGGCCTCGGCGGCCTCGACGATCCGGCCGAGGAGGTCCACCGATCCGGCGGTGAAGTCGCGTTCGGCGATCAGCTCGGCACGCCGGCCCAGCTTGTTGCCGAAGCCGCTGACCAGGTCGGCGAGCCCGTCGGTGTCGCGGGTGTCGGTGACGGCACGCAGCAGCAGGTCGGTGAAGTCGGCGTCCTTCTTGACGGCGAAGAGACCGGCGGCCTCGCCTTCGTCGGCGTTCATCTCCCGCTGGTAGCGGAAGAGTTCGGGGTCGAGGCCGAGATCGCCGAGGTGCTCGATCCAGCGGTCGTGGATCTCCTCCCAGTGGAGCTCCAGGTGCGGGTAGGTCCTGCCCGCCTCCGTGAGGGCGTCGCGGAAGCCCTTCATGGTGCGGCGCCGCCCGCGCGCACTGGACTGGCCCTCGACCGGGGCCCGTACGGCGGTGGCCTCCGCCACGGGGAGGTTGTCGAGGCTCAGCCCGGGGCCGGGCCGGAAGGAGTACCAGGCCTCGGCGAACTTCCGCGGGTCGTTGGAGACCTGCCGTCCGCGCCACTCGCTGACCTTGCCGACGACGACGCACTCGCCGGTCAGCACGTGCTGCCACTCCAGCGCCACGTGTCCGCAGTCGTCGGCGAGGAGGAATTTGCGCAGCACGCCGGAGCTGGCGCCGCCGAGCGTGTTCCGGTGTCCGGGCAGCATCACCGAGAAGATCAGCTTGAGCAGCACGGACTTGCCGCCGCCGTTCTCCAGGAAGAGCACACCCGCGGGCGCCGGCCGACGCGGCGGGCCGACCGGCTCCTCCTCGAAGAACTCCGCCTGCGCGGGCGCGGGGTCGGGCACGATCTCCCCCACGCCCCGCAGGTCAAGCACGGTGTCGGCGTAGCGCGCACCGGCGGGCCCGATCGAGTAGAGGCGGACCCGGGACAGCTCGTACATGGCGGACTCTCGTAGATCTTCGTGAGATGGGGGGTCAGGAGGCGTGGAAGGGCAGCCCGGCGTCGGCGACCAGCTCCAGGTCGTCGCCCTCCTCGGGGGGCAGCAGCGTCGGTGTGCCGTCGGTGACCGGGACGACGCCCAGTTCCAGCAGTTCGGCCATGGCGGCGCTGCCGGCCATGTCACGGACCTGGAGCTGGTAGCGGGCGGTGGTGCGGTACGTGCCGCCGTGGTCGTCGCCGGTGCGCTGCAGGAAACCGGAGTCGGTGAGGAAGGTGACGGCCTTGGCGACGATGCCGGTGGTCGAACCGGCCAGCCGGCGCGCGTCCTTGGTGGCGCCGGTGGCGCTGCGCCGCACCCAGATCCGCCAGGCGGCCTCCAGTCCGGGGGCGTCGGTCGCCGGGTCGGTGTTCTCGCCCTGCTCGGCGGCGCGTTCCTCCAGCCGTCGGCAGGCCTGGCGCACGAAGGCGTCGACGCCGTTGACCGTCACCCGGCCGATGTAGCCGTCGTCGGCGAGGTCCTCGGGACGCGGGAACGCCAGGGCGGCGACGGCGAGATGGGCGAGCCCGTGCAGGAACCGGTCACCACCGTCGGCGGACGTACGACGCGCGTAGTCGCCCATGCGGACGGCGAACACCGAGTCCTCGGCGGCGGTGACGGCCATGCCCGCACGCGGGGACACCTCCAGCACGATCAGCCCCAGACCGGTCGCCACGGCGTCCGCGAGCCGGGCGAAGGGCGGGTCCTCGCGGTAGCGCCGCAGCAGGTCCGCGTACTCCTGGTCGCGGGCGGGCTGCAGCTTGGGCTGCAACCCGAAGGACACGAGCCGGGCCGCGTCGGCGGCGTCGGCGGGAGTGACGGCGGCGCCGGCCGCCGGGGCCGGCCCGTCCGGCTCGCTCCACTCGACATGCTCGCTCACGGTCGGGACTCCTTGTGCCACTCGTACTGACTCATGCCGCTTCCGTCCGGTCCGCCGCCATCCCCGCCGCGTCCAGCAGCGCGGTACCGACGATGAGGTCCGCGCCGCCGAACTCCGGATCGTCGAGCCGGGTCCCGTCGTCCACGGCGAACAGCAGCTTCTGTTCGCCCTGGCGATAGGCCGTGCCGACGGGCGGACTGGCGGCGTGCACCGCCAGCAGGGCCACCAGATACGGCAGTTCGGGATCCAGCCGCCGGGCCTGCGTCAGCAGCCCCGACAACCGGCGCGGCGCGTCCGCCGGCAGGTCGAGCAGCTCCTGCGCCGACGCGAGCTGCTCCTCGCTGAAGCGGCTGTCGTCCGGTGTGGCGATCAGGTCGGGCTCCGGCATCTCCGCGCCCAGATGCTCCCGCTCCACCGGCGGCGTCAGCAGTATGTCGACGAGGTCACCGACCCGGACGGACACGGGCGTGCGCAGCCCGGTGCCGCGGCCGAAGAACGCGTCCGTGACGCGGACGGCCTGCTCCAGCGGCAGCGGCAGCACGGGCGCGAGGAGGTGCCCGTAGAGGTCCGTCCCCGAGGTCCTCATCGGGGTGGCGAAGGCCTGCCGGTCCTGCTCGGCTCGGAACAGCGGTCCGGCCTCCAGCAGCCGGGACTGCAACTGCGTGTGCCGGCGGATGCAGTCCTTGACGATGTCGACGAGTTCGGCGGCCCGGCGCTTGTGCTCGGGGTCCTCGGACTCGTCGCGCGCCTTGCGGATGTTCGTGAGGATCGCGTTCTCGTGGCGGTAGCGGTCGGCGACGTGCTCCAGCGCCTCGGCGATCATGTCGGGCACGGTGGAGAGCCAGTCCACCGCGCGCACGTTGCGCCGGGTCGCCTCCAGGGCGCGGCGCAGGGTCTCCGAGTACTGCACGGTGCGGTAGCGGGCCTGTTCGGCCGCGAGCTGGGCGTCGGCGAGCCTGCCGCGGCTGATCAGCACCTCCAGCTTGACCTCGGCGGCGATCTGCGCGCTGGTGACGTCCGTGTCGAGGGCGCCGACGAGGACGTTGACCGCTTCGTCCGTGGTACGGAGGTAGACCGTGCCGCCGGGGCCGGGGACCTCCTCGATCAGCTTGAAGTCGTAGTCGCGGCGCACATAGGTGCCGTCGGCCGCGAACGTGCCGTACACCGCGCGGAAGCCGCGGTCGACACTGCCGACGTTGATCAGGTTCTCCATCACCCAGCGGGCGACCCGCTCGTGCTCGGCGGCGGGCCGTTGCGCGGCCTGGGCGGCGATGCGCGGGATGAGGCGGGCGACGATCTGGTCGTGGTCCGCGCCCGTGTCGAAGTCCATGTTCAGGGTGACCAGGTCGATGGCCGCGAGGGCCACCTCCGCCATGCCGTACACCGAGTACTCCCCGGCGAGGTTCGCCTTGCGCGCGTCGAGGTCGTGCAGCGGCGCGGTGCAGGCGAGCGCACGCAGGCGCCGCGCCAGGCCCTCGTCGGCGGCCGGCCCCGGGGCGGGGCGCGGCCCCGCGCTGAGCTGGGGCGGAACGCTGTCCGTCGATGCAGGCGAAGTCACGGTGCACAGACTAGGTCCTGGGTCTGACATCGGCCCAAACGACGCGGTGCGACCCCGGCGCCGCCGTCCTCAGCCGTCCTCGCCGACCCGCCGCCGGTACACCTCGACGACGCGCTCCAGCGAGTCGTCGAGGTATCCCGCCAGCAGGCTCTCGGCCTTCTGGCGGTCGCCGCTTCGCAGAGCCTCGAGGATCGCGGCATTGCGCGCGATGTACGGTTCGTGGAGTCGCTGCGGCTCGTCCACCACGTGGAAGGCCAGCCGCAGTTCGGCGAAGACGCTCCGCATGAGCTCGTCGGTGCGTTCGCTCGCGGCGAGAGCGACCAGTTCCCGGTGGAAGTGGATGTTCGCCGTACCCACCGCTTTCCAGTCACCTTCCCGGGCCACCGTCCGCCCCTGCGCGACCGCACCGGCCAGTCCGTCGAGCCCGTACGGGGGCTGCCCGAGGCCTCGCACGACCGCGCACTCGACGAGCCGGCGGGTGCGGTAGATGTCCTCGACGTCCTCCACGGTCAGCACCCGGACGAAGACGCCCCGGTTCAGCTCGTGGACGAGCAGGCGTTCATGCGTGAGCAGCCGGAACGCCTCGCGCAGCGTGTTGCGGGAGACGCCGAGCGCGCCGCCGATGCTGTCCTCCGACAGGCGGGTCCCGGGCGGGAAGTAGCCTTCGGCGATCCGGCTCCTGAGGATGTCCGAGACCCGTTCCGCGGTGCTGGTGCGCCCGAGGAGGGCCCGGTCGTCGGCGAGGTCCTTCAGTTGCTCTGCCATGCCGGAATTCAATCGCAGATCACAAGAACGACCCAACATGGGTATTGAGGGATCGTTGAACAATCCTCTACGGTGCTCCGCACGGCAGTCGCTTTCCCCACCGTCGCGCCGACCGCTTCGGCACGACCCGGCTCACCCCAAGCACCCTCCTCCTCCCTCTGCGAGGTGCCCATGAGCACGACTCCTCCACCGCAGGCGAAGATCGACGACACCCGCGCCGCGACCGCGGAACGCGCCCCGGACGACGGGCCGCTGGGCTGGCTGCGGGCCCTGGGCCCGCGCGGGCGCCGCGCGTTCGCCGGCGCCTTCGGCGGCTACGCCCTGGACTCGTACGACTACTTCACGCTGCCGCTGAGCATGGTCGCGCTCTCGGCGTACTTCGGCCTGAACAGCGGCCAGACCGGACTCTTCACGACGGTCACGCTCGTGGTCTCCGCGATCGGCGGCGCCCTCGCGGGCGTGCTCGCGGACCGCGTCGGCCGGGTGAAGGCGCTGATGGTCACCGTGATCACGTACGCGGTGTTCACGGTCGCCTGTGGTTTCGCGCCCAACTACGAGACGCTGCTGGTCTTCCGCGCGCTCCAGGGCCTCGGTTTCGGCGGTGAGTGGGCGGTCGGCGCGATCCTCGTGGCCGAGTACGCGAGCGCCAAGCACCGGGGGCGCACGCTCGGCGCGATCCAGAGCTCGTGGGCCGTGGGCTGGGGCCTGGCCGTGATCGTCTACACCCTGGTCTTCTCGGTGGCCGGCGACGACCTGGCCTGGCGCATCATGTTCTGGACCGGGGCCCTGCCCGCGCTGCTCGTCGTCTGGCTGCGGCGCAATGTGCACGACGCGCCCGAGGCGACCGCGGCACGTGAACAGAGCGCGCAGAAGGGCTCGTTCACGGCGATCTTCAAGCCGGGCCTGCTGCGGGTCACGATCTTCGCGGTGCTGCTGTCCACCGGTGTCCAGGGCGGCTACTACACGCTGGCCACCTGGGTGCCGACGTATCTGAAGACCGAGCGCGACCTCTCGGTCGTCGGCACCGGCGGCTATCTGACGTTCCTCATCTCGGGCGCCTTCATCGGCTACCTGACCGGCGGCTATCTCACCGACAGGCTGGGCCGGCGGCGCAACATCTGGCTGTTCGCCCTGCTGTCGGCGCTCTGCATCCTGGCGTACGCGAACATCCCGAGCGGCGCCAACGCCCTGCTCCTGGTGCTCGGCTTCCCGCTCGGGTTCTGCATGTCGGCGATCTTCAGCGGCTTCGGGTCCTACCTGAGCGAGCTGTACCCGACGGCGGTGCGCGGGACGGGGCAGGGCTTCACGTACAACACCGGCCGCGCGGTGGGCGCCGTGTTCCCGACCACGGTCGGGTTCCTGGCCGACAGCTGGGGCGTCGGCGGCGCGCTGGTCTTCGGCGCGATCGGCTACGGCATCGCGGCCCTGGCGCTGCTCGGGCTGCCGGAGACGCGTGGGAAGGAGCTCGCGTGAACCGCACGAGCACCGAGGACCGGCCCCTGCTCCTCGTCGACGAGCACGCGCGCGCGTGGAGCCCCGCGACGGCCCGGGCCCGCTTCCGTGACGGCCTGACGGGGCCCACGGCGGGGGTCGCGGCGGGCCACACCCAGGTCAACCTGGTCTCGGTCCCCGCCGACTGGGCCTACGACATGCTGCTGTTCTGCCAGCGCAACCCCAAGCCCTGCCCGGTCCTGGACGTCACCGACGCCGGGTCCTGGACGACCGTGCTCGCCGAGGGCGCGGACCTGCGCACGGACCTGCCGCGCTACCGGGTCTGGCGGGACGGCGAGCTCGTGGACGAACCGACCGATGTGCGCGCGTACTGGCGGGACGACCTGGTGTCGTTCCTGATCGGATGCAGCTTCACCTTCGAGTGGGCGCTGGGCGAGGCGGGCGTGCCCATCCGCCACGTCGAGCAGGGCCGCAACGTCCCGATGTACGTGACGGGCCGGCAGTGCCGTCCGGCAGGGCGGCTGCACGGGCCGCTGGTGGTGTCGATGCGGCCGGTGCCGCCCGGACATCTGGCGGCGGCGATCCGGGAGAGCAGTCTGCTGCCGGCGGTGCACGGCAGCCCCGTGCACTGCGGCGACCCCGCCGGGCTCGGCATCGGCGATCTCGGCCGCCCCGACTTCGGCGACCCGGTGGACGCCGAGCCGGACGACATCCCGGTGTTCTGGGCGTGCGGGGTGACCCCGCAGGCGGCGGTCATGGCCTCGCGTCCGCCGTTCGCCCTCACGCACGCCCCGGGGCAGATGTTCCTCACCGACGCCCGCGACGAGCAGTACCGCGTGGCCTGACAGGAGACACTGGACACATGGCCTGCATCGATCTGAACGCCGACCTCGGCGAGGGCTTCGGCCGCTGGCGGCTCACCGACGACGAACAACTGCTGTCCGTCGTCACCAGCGCCAACGTGGCCTGCGGCTTCCACGCCGGGGACGCGGTCACCATGCGCCGGGTGTGCGAGCTGGCCGCCGAGCGCGGGGTCCGGATCGGCGCGCAGGTCTCCTACCGGGACCTGGCCGGATTCGGGCGGCGCGCGATGGACGTGCCATCCGCCGAACTGGCGGCCGAGGTCGCGTACCAGATCGGCGCCCTGGAGGTGTTCGCCCGCGCAGCGGGCGCCCGCGTGGCCTACGTCAAACCGCACGGCGCGCTCTACAACCGGGTCGTGGGCGACGCGGAGCAGGCCGCCGCGGTCGTCGACGGCGTGCTCCTCGCGGACGCCGCCCTGCCCGTCCTCGGCCTGCCCGGCTCGCGCCTGCTGGAGCTGGCCGGGAAGGCCGGACTGCCGGTCGTCACCGAGGCCTTCGGGGACCGGGCGTACACCGATGAGGGCACCCTGGTGCCGCGCGCCCGGGAAGGCGCCGTGATCACCGACCCGGACACCGTGGTGGAACGCTCCCTGGGCCTGGCCCGTTCCGGCGAGGTCGTCTCCCGCTCGGGGACTCGCATCGAGGTACGCGCGCGTTCCCTGTGCCTGCACGGCGACACCCCGGGCGCGGTGGAACTGGCGCGCCGGGTGCGGAAGCGGCTGGAGGCCTCGGGCGTCCGCGTGGAGGCTTTCGCATGAGGGTCCTGCCCGTCGGCGACGACGCCCTGCTCGTCGAGGTGTCCTCGGGCGACGAGGCCGAGGCCCTGCACGCGGAGCTGCTGCGACGCCGCGCGGAGGGCTCGCTCCCGGCCCGCGAGATCGTGCCGGCGGCCCGCACGGTCCTCATCGACGGCCTCGACTCCCCCGCCCGGCTGGCCGCCGAACTGACCGCCGCCGAGCTGCCGCCCCGTCCGTCGCACGCACACGCGGTCGTCGAGATCCCGGTGCGCTACGACGGCCCCGACCTGCCCGACGTCGCCGCGCACTGGGGCGTGCCGGTGCCGGAGGTCGCCCGTATCCACGCGGGCACCGAGTTCCGGGTCGCCTTCTGCGGCTTCGCGCCCGGATTCGGCTACCTCACCGGACTGCCGCCGCGCTACGACGTCCCGCGCCGGGCCACCCCGCGGACGGCCGTCCCGGCGGGGTCGGTCGCCCTGGCCGGCCCGTACACGGGCGTGTACCCGCGCTCGTCGCCCGGCGGCTGGCAGCTGATCGGCAGCACGGACGTCGTGCTGTGGGACCACACGCGCGTGCCGGCGGCGCTGCTGTCGCCGGGTACGCGGGTGCGGTTCGTCCCCGAGGCGGGGTCATGACCGACCGGGCGCTCGCCGTGGTCCGAGCCGGGGCCCTGACCACCGTGCAGGACGCGGGCCGCCCGGGCCACGCCCACCTGGGTGTGCCCCGCTCCGGGGCCCTGGACCGGCCCGCCGCCGACCTCGTCAACCGGCTCGTCGGCAATCCGCCCGGGGCGGCCGTGCTGGAGACGACCCTCGACGGCTGTGCCATCCGTTCCCGTTCGAGCGTCACCGTGGCGGTCGCGGGCGCGCCCTGCCGGGTCACGGTGGACGGGCGGCCCGTCGCCTGGTGCGCGCCGGTGCGGGTACCCGCCGGGGCGCTGCTGGACGTCGGACCCGCCGTCTCGGGCGTACGCGCCTACGTGGGGATCTGCGGTGGCATCGCGGTCGAGCCGGTGCTCGGCAGCCGGTCGACGGATCTGCTGTCGGGGCTCGGCCCGCCCCCGCTCGCGGGCGGCGCGGTGCTGCCCCTGGGCCGGCCGACGGGCGGGCACGCGCGCGTGGACGTCGCCCCGCAGCCGGCGCCACCGGCCGAGCTGGTGCTGCGGGTGACACTCGGCCCGCGCGACGGCTGGTTCACACCGAAGGCCGTACACACCTTCGGCTCCCGCGTCTACCGGGTGTCCTCCGCGAGCAACCGCATCGGGCTGCGCACCGAGGGGCCGGCCCTGGAGCGGGCCCGGCCGGGCGAACTCCCCAGCGAGGGCATGGTGCTGGGTGCCGTGCAGGTCCCGCCGGACGGCCGGCCGGTGGTGTTCCTGGCCGACCACCCGACGACCGGGGGCTACCCGGTGATCGCCGTGGTCCGTGCAGCCGACCTCTCCGCCGCCGCTCAGGCGGTCCCCGGGACGCCGGTCCGCTTCGTGGCCGTGCGCCGCCGCTGAGACCGGTACGCGGGTTCGCGGGACAGGCCCGTCAGGCCGCGTCCGCCTGCTCCGCGAGCGGCAGAGCGGCGAGGGCGGCGGACACCGCGGCCGAGGCCCGCAGGTCGAGTCGGGTGCTCGTGCCCCGGGCTCGGGCTCGTCGCCGGAGGAGGGGCCTTCCAGCTTGAGCGAAGCCGCGAGCTCGGGGGAGGGGGCCGGGGCGACGACGACGGGGGTGTGACCGCGATCAACGAGGTGCCGGGGGGGCTGGAGCGCGCAGTGGGCCACGCCGTTCACATCCGGGGGAAAGGATTCGGCCACGATGACGACACGCATACCGGTGTTGTCGCCGTGCCGGACGTGGCCGCGTCAACGTGGATCTTTCCGCACGTGGAACGTCCATGAGCGTTCTGAGGTGCACCCGCGCAGGTCAGGTCGTGTCCATGCCCTCCTGACCCGCGAGTCGTCCCGTGTTCACCCGGGAGGCGCGAATCCGCCCGGGCATCCCGTCGGGCAGGGGGTCACACAGCGGTCTCCTCGGGACCGATGCGGCTGCGGACGGCCGTCTGGACCTCGGCCTCCTCGGCCGGGTCGGCGGCGAGCCGGCGCAGTCGCTCGACGACGCGGGTGTCTCCGGTCTCGGCGTGCCGGGCGGCGATCTCCCGGGTGGTCTCCTCGCAGTCCCACAGGCATTCGACGGCGAAGCCGGTGGCGAAGGAGGGGTCGGTGGCGGCGAGGGCCCGGGCGGCCCGGCCGCGCAGATGGGAGGAGGCCGTCTCGCGGTACACATGGCGCAGGACGGGTGCGGCACAGGCGATGCCGAGCCGTCCGGTGCCGTCCACGAGGGTCCACAGGGTCGGCGCGTCGGGGCCTTCGCCCCGTACGGCCTCCCGTAGCGCCGTGAGGACCAGGTCGCGGTCCTGGACCCCGCCACGGCAGGCGAGGAGGCGTCCGGCCGCGGCGCCCAGCACGTCCGGCCGCCGGGCCCAGCCGCGCGCCCGGTCCACGGCCGCCAGTGAGCGCATGCGTTCGAAGGCGTCGACGGCGGCGTCCACGGCCAGCGTCGAGCCGGTGGCCACGGCTCCCTCGATCAGATCGAGGGCCTCGGGATCGTTGCCGTCGGCGAGGTACCTGAGGGCCGTGCACCGGGCTCCGTCGGTGCCGTCCTGCGCCGCCCGGACGATCTCGGCCCGGTCCTCGGGCCCTGCCACGGCGCTGAGACAGCGGGCGGCCGGCACATGGAGGGCGGCACCCCGCTCGATGCCCTGCTGGGCCCACTCGAAGACGGCCTGCACGCTCCACCCCGGGCGGGGGCCGGACGGCCGCATCTGCCGCTGCCAGCGGTCGAAGCTGCCGGTTTCGTGGGCGGCACGCACGCGCGTGGCGACGGATTCGCGCGGATCCTCCGCCCACAGGCGCCAGGGCCGGGGTTCGAAGGCGTCCCGGACGGTGGCGGCCAGCTCGGCGTCGCCCTCCGGATCGGCCGGGAACCGGGCGAGGACGGGTGCGGCGAGGGCGCGCAGACCCGCGTCGTCGTCCCTGAGGGCCAGCTCGTCGAGGGCCCAGGCCCAGTTGGAGCCGTGGGCGGCGTACCTGCGCAGCAGTTCGAGGGCGTCCCGCCTGCCGTAGGAGGCGAGGTGCCCGAGGACGGCCAGGGCGAGCCCGGTGCGGGACTCGTCGGTGTCGAGGACGTCCTCGGCGCAGAAGAGGTGGGCCTCGACCTCGTCCAGCTCGCCGTTCAGGTCGAGGTAGAGGCGGGCGTAGTAGAGGGAGCGGTTCTCCACCTGCCAGTCGTGGCGGGGATCGCGCAGCACACAGTGGTTCAGCGCCGCCAGCGCCTCGGGGCGCGGGGCGGTGAGCGCGTGCAGCGTGCCGTCGCCGCGGCCCCGCTGGAGCAGGCCGAGCAGCGTACCGCTGGGCGCTATGACCGGATCGAACATGGGAAACAGCCTCACATCAAGCGTCGACGCAACCGGGGACGTGTACTACCTGGCCGCGCGACAACACGTCGGAGTGCCCGCCGTTTCCTGCTTGCTGCAGACCATCTTCCTCTGCCTCTCGTCGGTGGCCCTTGCGGACCGCGTCACGGCCCGCGCGGTGCGGCAACCCCTGCCCAGCCATCACGTCCGTGAACCACGTCGTCATGATGACTCGGCACTCTCGTCCACCGCGACCGAAATTTCGGCGGCCTGGTACCGCCTCCCCCGTTTTCCGTGTCGTGCCTGGTCAGGCCGGTCGGCTCAGTGTTCGCCGAAGAGTTCGAGCACTTCGGTCCGCCCGAACATCCGGGCGGTGTCGACCGCCGAGGGCGTGCCGGCGGACGGGTCGGCCCCGCCTTCCAGAAGAACCTTGATCACGTCCGTCTCGCCCTTGAAGACCGCTCCGGCGAGCGGGGTCTGGCCCCGGTCGTTGCTACGGTCGGCCTCGGCGCCGCGCTCCAGCAGCGCCCGCACCGCGTCGGAGTGGCCGTGATAGGCGGCGAGCATCACGAGCGAGTCACCGCGGTCGTTGGTGAGGTTGGCCGGAACACCCGCGTCGACGTACGCCACGAGGGCCTCGGTCTGTCCCCGCCGGGCCAGATCGAAGATCTTGGTCGCCAGCTCCACGACCTCGGGGTCGGGGACTTCGGTCATCGGCCGGACCGCCTCTCCACTACGCGTCTGCTCCGGGTGTACGCCTGCGAGGGCGCAGCCGTACGGGTGAATCGCCAGGGTACTGGCTCGCGCGGCACATGACCCGATGTGCCCGAGGTAAAGATCAGCACAGACCCGGACAAGCGCAACCGTCCGGTCCCACCGGGCGCGGGGCCACTCCACCACATGGGAGAAATCGTCCAAATTTCACCCAGTTGCACCTTTTATCGTATGGATACATCCTGTGAGCCTGGAAGTACTCATGGTGACTGTCCCCGCGAACCAGGAGATCCCCAATGATCCTCTCCATCTCAGGCGTGGTCCTGCTCGGCATCGTCGTCTTCATCTTCTTCCGCAAGGACGGACTGAAGGCCTCGCATGCCGTGGTCGCCATGCTGTTCGGCTTCTATCTGGCGAGCACGGCCCTCGCCCCGAGCATCAAGGCGGGCGGCGAGAGCCTCGCGAGCCTCCTGGGCGGAATCAAGTTCTGACGGCCCCGTTCCCCGTACGCATCCCGCCCGTACGCACCCACTGGAGGCAGTAGTGGCCCGGCGCCCCCTCCCCCGCATTCTGAGCAACGGCAGCGCGCAGCTCGCCCGGAGCCGGGAGCTGGCCCGGACGGCCGCCGACAGTGCCGCCGACGTCCTCCACCCGCTGATCACGATCACGCGGGGGCTGCGCCGGCTGGCAGCGGCCGGGCGGCGCAGATGGGCCGAGACCCCCAAGGAGCGACGGGGGGCGCTGCTGTTCCTGGTGACCTCCGTGGTCCTGGTCGTGGCGCTGGTGCCGTACGGGCCGCTGCTCGCCGTCATCACCCTGATGGGGGCCGCGGCCTGGCAGGGCCGGGACCGGACCGCGGCGGCGTCCGACGGGCCCGACGAGTCGCAGAGCCAGCGGCTGAAGTCGCTGTACGAGGCTCTCGTGCCGCATTTCTCCGCCGCCGAGGACCCCGAGCCGCTGTACTCCCACGGCGGCGCGTGGGACAAGGCCTTCCCCACCTACGCGTTCGACGGCGGCGGCCGGATCTCGCAGCTGGTGGTGCGCTACCCCGCGTACTTCACCGACGGCGAGGCCGAGGCCCGCGCCCGCATCGAGCACCTCCTCGCGGCCAAGTCGGGCCGGGGCCGCGAATACCACTTCGCGTGGGACGAGGAGGGCAACCAGTTGACGCTCGGCGTCCTCCTGCCGCTGCCCGTCGACATCACCGCCCAGCGTTTCGTCACCGCCCCCGGCGAGACGGTCCTGGGCTTCACCGACCCCACCCTGGTCCAGCGCACCCTGCCCCTCACCCACGGCGAACGCCGCCGCGACGTGCCGCCGGTCGTCTGGCGCACGGGCCCGCGCTCCACCGAGCCGCACCTGCTGGCTCTCGGCCAGCCGGGCAGCGGCACCTCCACCCTGCTGCGGTCCATCGCCCTGCAGGCCCTGCGGCACGGCGATGTGGTGATCATCGACGGCGGGGGCACCGGCGAGTACGCCTGCCTCTCCGGCCGGGACGGCGTCCTGGCCGTCGAGGCCGGGCTCGCCGGGGTCACGGCCAGCCTGGAGTGGGCGGCGACCGAGACGGAGCGCCGCCTCGTCGCCGCCAACCGCGCCCACCAAGCGGGCCACCCGCCGCCCGACGACACCAAGCGTCCGCTGTGGATCCTCCTCGACCGCCCCACGGCGTTCACCCATCTGGCCGCCGCGGACGGCCGCAGGGATCCGCAGTCGCTCCTCCAGGTCCCCCTCCGGCACGGCCGTCCGGCGAACGTGACGGTGGTCGTGGCCGACCAGCTGGACAGCATGGACGCCCTCAGCGAGCCGGTGCGCCGGCACACCCGCGCCCGCGTGGTCCTGGGCCCGGCGACGGCGGACCAGCTCGAGTCGGTGCTGGGCGCGCCCCCGCACACCACCCCCATCGACCAGCTCCCACCCGGCCGCGGCTACGCCCGCCTGGGCACGGGCCCGGTCCACCGCCTCCAGGTCCCCGCCACCCCGAACCCCTACGACGACGCGACGCCCGACGCCCTGTGCCAGGCGGTCCTGGACCTCCTCCCGCCCCGGACGACCCCGGCGGACGGGGAGACGATCCCGGAGCAGGACCAGTCGGCGGACGAACCGGAGCCGGTACCGACGGCAGGGCAGCCGGAGCCGGTGGCGACGGCCGGCGAACCGGAGCCGGTGGCCGTCGGGCCCGTGGCGACGGAAGCGAACCCCGGCCCGGTGCCGGTCCTCGGTCAGGACCCCCGGCCGCATCCGGCGCCGGTTCTGACGAAACCCTCGGAAGCGGATCGCTCGTAGCCCACCGGGCCGCGGGCGATCCGCCGCCCCGTCCTGGCCAGTGCGCGGCAGGCGACGGTTCGCCCCGTCGCGACGCCCGGCACGCTCCCTCCCTCCTCGGCTCCGCTCGAACGGGAGGGGCCCACCGCCGCACCGGCCGAAAGCCCAAGGACGTCCCCTGCGAGGACGCCCGGCCGGGTCCGCCGAGAGCACGCACCGGACAACGCTCCTGGCGTAGGCACCCGCCTGCGACGTGGCGTTACCCCGTGCCGAAGACAACGGGCAGACGTCGCCGACCGCGGCACTAGGCGACGAACGTGCGCGGCGCCTCCGCGCCCCCGACGACGCCGCTCTCCACCAGTGCCGCGGCCGCGGCCAGCCGCACGGCCGCCTCCTCGGCCACCGCACCCCCGACGGTGAACGGCAACCGCACATACCCCTCGAACGCCCCGTCCACCCCGAAACGCGGCCCGGACGGCACCCGCACCCCGACGCGCTCCCCCGCCTCGGCCAGCCGCGAACCGGACAGTCCTCCCGTGCGCACCCAGAGCGTCAGCCCGCCCTGAGGCACCTCGAACTCCCAGTCGGGCAGCTCCCGCCGCACCGCGGCGACCAGCTCGTCCCGGTTCGCCCTGGCCTGCTCCCGCCGCACTTCCACGGCCTGCACCCAGCCCCCGGTCCCGAACAGCCAGTTCACCGCCAGCTGTTCCAGCACCGGCGTACCGAGGTCGGCATACGCCCGCGCGGCGACCAGACTGCGGATCACGTCCGGCGCGGCCCGCACCCACCCGATCCGCATACCGGCCCAGAAGGCCTTGCTCGCCGACCCCACCGTGATCACCGTGGACCCGGCCGGGTCGAACGCGCACACCGGCCGCGGCATCCGTACCTCCGCGTCGAGCCACAGCTCGCTCATCGTCTCGTCGGCGATCAGCACGGTCCCCGCCGACCGCGCCGCGTCCACCAGCCGCCGCCGCTGGTCCTCGTCCGCGAGCGCCCCGGTCGGGTTGTGGAAGTCGGCGACGACGTAGGCGATGCGGGGCGCTGCGTCGCGCAGAACCTGCCGCCAGCGGTCCATGTCCCAGCCGGTGAGCCCCTCCGCCATGGCGACGGGCACGAGCCGGGCCCCGGCCTCCCGCATCAGCTGGAGGATGTTGGCGTACGAGGGCGACTCGACGGCGATGCGCTCCCCCCGCCCGGCGAACAAGTGGCAGATGGCGTCGATCGCGCCCATCGCCCCGGTCGTCACCATGATCTGCTCGGGCATGGTGGGGATGCCACGCGCGGTGTACCGCTCGGCGATCATCGCCCGCAGCGCCGGCAGCCCCGCGGGATAGTCGCCGTGGGTGTGCGCGTAGGGCGGCAGTTCCTCCAGGGCGCCCTGGACGGCCCGGGTGAGCCAGGGCTCGGGGGCCGGCAGGGCGGCGCAGCCCAGGTCGATCATCGAGCCGAGTGCCTCCGGGGGCAGGGGCTCCAGCCCGCGCGCGGGCAGCGGGTTCCCGGCCGGCACCGCGGTCCAACTGCCCGCGCCGCGCCGGGACTCCAGGAACCCCTCGCTGCGCAGCGCCTCGTAGGCGGCGGCGACCGTCGTACGGCTGACGGACAGGGAGAGTGCGAGTTCGCGCTCGGCGGGCAGCCGGGCGGCCACCGGGACCCGCCCTTCGAGGACCAGCAGGCGGATGCCGTCGGCGAGAGCGCGATAGGCCGGCGGCCGGCGCGTGCCGGGTCCCGCCGGTCGGTCCTGCTGAGAGCTGAGGAGCCGGGCGAGTTGCGCCGCGCCCACGGCCGAGGTCCACTCCGCCATCGAAATCAGTCCACCTTCCCCGCATTGGCCATGGATGATCTCTCCATCCAAGCCACATGGTGTCATGCAGCAGTCCACTACCACCACAGGGGGGCACATCATGTCCACGCGGGGGCGTCTCACCCGGCGGCTCGTCCAGCTCTACGCCGGTCTCGCGCTGTACGGAGCGAGCTCGGCACTGCTCGTGCGCTCGGGTCTCGGTCTGGAGCCGTGGAACGTGCTGCACCAGGGCCTCGCCGAGCGGACCGGCCTGTCGATCGGCGTCGTGCTGACCCTGGTGGGCGCCGCGGTGCTGCTCGTGTGGATCCCGCTGCGCCAGCGACCGGGCCTCGGCACGATCTCCAATGTGCTGGCCATCGGCATGGCGATGGACGCGACGCTGGTCCTGGCGCCCGACGCGCACGGTCTGACGTCGCGCGTCACGCTGCTGGTGGCGGGGATCGTCCTGAACGGGGCGGCGACCGGGCTGTACCTCGCGGCCCGCTTCGGACCGGGCCCGCGCGACGGCCTCATGACCGGACTGCACCGGCTCACGGGCGTCTCTATCCGTCTGGTCCGCACGGGCATCGAGCTCACGGTCGTGGCGACCGGCTTCGTCCTGGGCGGCACCGTCGGGATCGGCACCCTTCTGTACGCCCTGGCGATCGGCCCGCTCGCACAGGTCTTCCTGCGCGTGTTCGCCGTCCCCCCGGCACCCTCTGTCAGCACGGCCGTTGCCCTCGCTCAACCCCGAGGGACGATACTGCGTCCGTGACCCCGCGGATACGCCACCCCTACCTCGACCATCCCGGCCCGATCGCCTTCGCCCACCGGGGCGGGGCCGCGGACGGGCTGGAGAACACCGTGCGGCAGTTCCGGTGTGCCGTGGAGGCCGGCTACCGGTACATCGAGACCGACGTCCACACCACCCGGGACGGCAAGCTCGTCGCCTTCCACGACGCGACGCTGGACCGGGTGACGGACGGGGCGGGCCGGATCGCCGACCTGCCGTGGCAGGAGGTGCGGCAGGCGCGCGTGGCGGGCGAGGAACCGCTCCCCCTCTTCGAGGAACTCCTGGAGACCTTCCCCGGCGTGCGCTGGAACGTGGACGTCAAGGCGGAGGCGGCCCTGCTGCCCTTCCTGGACCTGGTCGGGCGGACGGACTCCTGGGACCGGATCTGCCTCGGCTCGTTCTCCGAGGCCCGTGTGGTGCGTGCCCAGCGGCTGGCCGGCCCGCGTCTGGCCACGTCGTACGGCACGCGGGGCGTGCTCAACCTGCGCCTGCGCTCCTGGGGGCTGCCGGCGTCGGTGCGCCGCTCGGCGGTGGCCGCGCAGGTCCCCGAGATCCAGTCCGGCATCCAGGTCGTGGACGGGCGCTTCGTGCGCGCCGCCCACGGGCGAGGGCTCCAGGTCCACGTGTGGACGGTCAACGACGCCGAGAGCATGCACCGGCTCCTGGACCTGGGCGTGGATGGCATCATGACCGATCACATCGACACATTGCGCAAGGTCATGGAGGACCGCGGCGACTGGGTCTGAGACCCCGGGCCCATCCCCCACGCGCGTTCACGGGGAAGCGAGGGCACGGGTGGGCCAGGACACCGTGCGGACACCACCGGCCGACGGGGACGCGGAGCTGAGGCGCGAGCAGCGCGGCTGGTACGTCTACGACTGGGCCTGCTCCGTCTACTCGACGAGCGTGCTCACCGTGTTCCTCGGCCCCTACCTCACCTCGGTCGCCAAGTCGGCGGCCGACGCCGACGGGTACGTCCACCCCCTCGGCATACCGGTGCGGGCCGGCTCCTTCTTCGCCTACTCGGTGTCCTTGTCGGTGATCGTGGCCGTGCTGGTGATGCCCCTGGTGGGTGCGGCCGCCGACCGCACCGGCCGCAAGAAGCCCCTCCTCGCGGCCGCCGCCTACACCGGCGCCACGGCGACGGCGGCCATGTTCTTCCTGGACGGCGACCGCTACCTGCTCGGCGGCGTCCTCCTGATCGTGGCGAACGCCGCACAGTCGGTGGCGATGATGCTCTACAACTCCTACCTGCCGCAGATCGCCCCGCCCGAGCAGCGGGACGCGGTCTCCTCCCGCGGCTGGGCCTTCGGTTACGCCGCCGGCTCGCTGGTTCTCGTCGCCAACCTGGTCCTCTACACCGGCCACGAAGGTTTCGGGCTCTCCGAGAGCGCGGCGGTCCGCATCTGCCTGGCGTCGGCCGGGCTCTGGTGGGGCGCGTTCGCCCTCGTCCCGCTGCGGCGGCTGCGCGATCGCCGGACCGCCGGCCGGGAGGCGGCCCTCCCCGGCTTCCGGCAGCTCGCGGCGACCATCCGCGACATGCGCCGCCACCCGCTCACCCTGGCCTTCCTGCTCGCGTACCTGGTCTACAACGACGGCATCCAGACGGTGATCTCCCAGGCCTCGGTCTACGGCTCGGAGGAGCTCGGCCTGGGTCAGTCCACCCTCATCGGCGCGGTCCTGCTGGTGCAGGTGCTGGCGGTGGCGGGCACGCTGACCATGGGCCGGCTGGCCCGGGTGTACGGGGCCAAACGCACGATCCTCGGCTCGCTGGTCGCGTGGACGGTGACGCTGGCGGCCGGGTACTTCCTGCCGGCCGGGGCGCCGGTGTGGTTCTTCGTCCTGGCCGCCGGGATCGGACTGGTCCTCGGCGGCAGCCAGGCGCTGTCCCGGTCCCTGTTCTCCCATCTGGTCCCGGCAGGCAAGGAGGCCGAATACTTCTCGGCGTACGAGGTGAGCGACCGCGGCATGAGCTGGCTGGGACCGCTGCTGTTCGGGGTCACCTACCAGCTGACCGGGAGCTACCGGGACGCGATCATCTCGCTGGTGGCGTTCTTCGTGCTCGGGTTCGGCCTGCTCGCACGGGTTCCGGTGCGGCGTGCGATCGCCGAAGCGGGGAACCCGGTTCCGGAAAGGATTTAGCACTGGACGCGAAAGGGCTGTAGTGTACGCGTTTGGCCTGCCAGGCGGACCGTTACTGCGCGTCAAAGATGCCGAAACGCTGGGTTATATCTGGTAGCAGATGTGACAAACCGGGCGCTGGTGGGTACAACAAGGGCGGCTACGACGGCGACGCATGACCCGGAACGGGACTCGGAACGGGAATCTTTACCGCCGACCGGACGTTGACCGGATGACGACGACAGCGACACCTGTCCTGTGGGCGACAAGCCCGGGAGGCACGATTCATGAGTGAGCGAGCTCTTCGCGGCACGCGCCTCGTGGTGACCAGCTACGAGACGGACCGCGGCATCGACCTGGCCCCGCGCCAGGCCGTGGAGTACGCATGCGAGAAGGGGCACCGCTTCGAGATGCCCTTCTCGGTCGAGGCGGAGATCCCGCCGGAGTGGGAGTGCAAGGTCTGTGGGGCCCAGGCACTCCTCGTGGACGGCGATGTCCCTGAAGAAAAGAAGGGCAAGCCCGCGCGTACGCATTGGGACATGCTGATGGAGCGGCGCACCCGTGAGGAACTCGAAGAGGTCCTCGAGGAGCGCCTGGCGGTTCTGCGCTCCGGTGCGATGAACATCGCTGTTCATCCCCGCGACAGCCGCAAGTCGGCATAGCCCCTCCAGGGTCTGGCCGAAGCAACAGCGCATCAGTAAGACCGCGGGCGCCGTACGAGATGTACGGCGCCCGCGGTCTTCCGCGTGCCCGGGCCCGATGCCGGACCGGCTGGGCCCGGGGCGCCTCAGTGGGCCAACGGCGGCCGCGGCGGCCGCGGGGCGTCCCCCGGCTCGTCCCTGATGACCTCGCCCTGGACGACCTTGCCGTCGGGCTGGTGCATACGCGCCTGCTGGAACGCGCCGCCCAGGGTGCCCGGGCGGGCCTCCCTGAGCTTGCGTTCGAAAGTGCGCTCGGCGGAGCGGCTCACCGCCTTCTGCACCGGCGGCAGCAGCAGGAGCAGGCCCAGCGCGTCCGACACCAGACCCGGGATCATCAGGAGCAGGCCGCCCAGCATCATCAGGCCGTTGCCCTCGCTGCCCGGCCGGGCCGCCTCGGGCATCACACCGCTCTGCTGCTGTTGCAGCGCCTCGGAGAGCTTACGGAAGGCCCGCCGGCCGGCCCGCTTGATGACGACGGTGCCGAGAACGAGACCCGCCAGCAGGACGAGGAGGACCACCAGCCCGCTGGTCGCCCCCGCGACCATCGTGAGCAGCCAGATCTCCAGCACCAGCCACACGGCGAGGCCCAGCGGCAGGAGCGTGCGCAGCCGGGAGCGCCGGGGCCGGGCGGGGGACAGAGGGGTCTGAGCGCCAGTCGTCATGCCTCCAGTGTGCCTGGCCCCGGCTCAGCGCGGCATAAGGCCGCCATCAGCTGATTCTGTGAGCGGCGGCCCGGGAAGGGACCGGACGGCGCTACGGCTTCGACGGCTTTCCGGCGCGTCCCGTGACCTTGCCGACCCGCTCCCCCACCCCCCACGCGGTGACGCGCCACAGCGCCTCGACGAGGATGTCACGGCTCATCTTGGAGTCGCCGAGTTCCCGCTCGACGAAGGTGATGGGCACCTCGATCACGTGGTAGCCGGCCTTGACCGAACGGCGGGCGAGGTCCACCTGGAAGCAGTACCCCTGGGAGGCGACCTCGTCGAGGCCGAGTCCCTCCAGGGTCTCGCGGCGGAAGGCACGGTAGCCGCCGGTGATGTCGCGCAGCGGCAGATCGAGCGCCAGCCGGGAGTAGAGGCTGCCGCCCCGGGAGATCACCTCGCGGGACTTCGGCCAGTTCACCACCCGGCCGCCCGGCACCCAGCGCGACCCCAGCACCAGGTCGGCGCTCTTCAGGGCGGTGAGCAGACGGGGCAGTTCCTCGGGCTGGTGGGAGCCGTCGGCGTCCATCTCGATCAGCACGCCGTAGTCCCGCTCCAGGCCCCAGCGGAAGCCCGCGAGGTAGGCGGCGCCCAGGCCCTCCTTGCCCTTGCGGTGCAGCACGTGGACGTGATCGTCCTCGACGGTCAGCTCGTCGGCCAGCTTGCCCGTGCCGTCGGGGCTGTTGTCGTCGGCCACGAGCACATGCGCCTCGGGGACGGCCTTGCGCACCCGGCCGACGATGCTCTTGATGTTCTCCGCCTCGTTGTAGGTCGGGATGATCACCAAGGCCGTGCCGAGCGGGCCGAACTTCCTCCCCTGGGCCCCCGCCGCGAGGGTTCCGTCGCCGTCGTTCACTACTGCCCCTTCATGTCCATACGCAGAGGTCCACCATAGTGGGCCCGGCCTGCACCGACATGACAGGAGGTTCGAATCGTGGTGTCGAATCCGCAAGACGCGGGGGAGAACGCGCTTCCGGGTGCGCGCGTACGGCGGATGGGGGCCCGGCGCCCTTCGGGCCGGCCTGGGATCCGCCGGCTGCGGATCGACCGAAAGCCGTTGTCTACTGAGCCCGGGCCCCACCCGGGTCACACCTCCCCGACCTGCCGGAACGTTCCCTCGGCGCTGCGCCGGCCTGAGCCTGGCTCCCAGTGGCGGTGCCCCGGTGCGGCACACCGTCCCTGACCCGGCGGCGCCGCGGCGAGTGCTCGGACGTTCCCCGGTCGGGCGTCCGGTGGTGGACTCCGCCGAACCTACCGGCCTCCTCCGGCCGCCTGTCAACAGCCGTTCGAGCTGCGCATCTTCCGGCAAGGCCCTGGTCAGCGCGGAGGTTACGCAGGTCGCACGCCGGGGGCGCGGCGCACGGCTTCAAGCGCGCCACCCCCGTACATCACTCGCCCGGCCGTACGAAGACCGTGCGTCCGCCCACCACGGTGCGCAGGCAGACGGGCAGGTCGCGGCCAGGAGTCAGGTCGGGCAGACCGGGCGTGCCGGAACGGGGATCCGTCGACCAGCGCGCGACGCGGTCGTCCGGGGCCTGCACGAGGAGTTCGCCGGTGCGCCAGACGGCGTAGTCGGCCGGGGCGCCCGGGACCAGGACGCCCGCGTCGTCCCGTCCGACGGCCCGCCAGCCGCCGCGCGTGTGGGCCGTGAACGCGGCGCGCACGGAGACGCGGTGTTCCGGTGTGCGGTGGAAGGCGGCGGCCCGGACCGTGCCCCACGGATCGAGCGGGGTGACCGGGCTGTCGGAGCCGAAGGCGAGCGGGACACCGGCGCGCAGCAGGGCCGCGAAGGGGTTCAGGGCACGGGCCCGTTCGACGCCCAGGCGCTGCGCGTACATGCCCTCCTCGCCACCCCACAGGGCGTCGAAGGCGGGCTGCACCGAAGCGGTGAGGCCGAGTTCGGCGAAGGCGGCGACACTCTCCGGGGTGAGCATCTCGGCGTGCTCGACGCGGTGACGGGCGGCCCGGATCCGGGCGAGGCCGAGCTTCCCGGCGGCGGCGCGCACGCCCTCCACCACGGCGTCCACGGCCGCGTCGCCGATGGCGTGGAACCCGGCCTGCAGGCCCTCCTCGGTGCAGGCCACGATGTGCGCCGCGACCGCGGCGGCGTCCAGGTAGGCGATGCCGGTGTCCCCGGTGTCGGCGTACGGCCGGTGCAGGCAGGCCGTGTGGGAGCCGAGGGCGCCGTCGACGAACAGGTCCCCCGCGGCTCCGGCCGCGCCCAGCACGCGGGCCTTGGCGACGTCCTGTTCGGCCCAGTAGCCGACGACACGCGGTCCGGGTTCCGCCGCGGCGAGGCGCAGCAGGCCGGTGAAGTCGTCCTCGGAGGAGATCTCGGGCCCGGCGCACTCGTGGACCGTGCCGATGCCGAGTGAGACGGCGTGCGCGAGGGCGGTGCGCTGTGCCTCGGTGCGCTGCTCGGACGTGACGGCCGCGAAGGCGGCGGCCCGCACGGCGTGATGGGCGCCGGCGGTGAGCGGACCGTCCTCACGGGTGACCTCGGGAACCAGGTCGAGCAGGGCGGTGCTCACCACCGCCGAGTGGACGTCGATCCGGCTGAGGTAGAGGGGCCGGTGCCCGGTGGCCTCGTCGAGTTCGGCCCGCGCCGGGGGCCGGCCGCCGGGCCAGCGGGCGGCGTCCCAGCCGTGCCCGAGCAGCACCCGGTCCTCCGGGCGGGCGGCGGCGAAGTCCCGTACGAGAGTGAGGGCGGCTTCGAGGGAGGGGGCGCCCGACAGATCGAGACCGGTCAGGGCGAGCCCGGTGGCAGTGGTGTGCACATGCGCATCGGTGAATGCCGGGGTCACCAGGGCCCCGTCGAGGTCGATCACCTCGTCGACGCCGTCGGCGAAGGCGTCAGCGGCTCCCTCGGACCCCACCCACGCGACCTGCCCCCGCTCCACGACCATCGCGGTGGCGAAGGGGTCGGCGGGGCTGTGCACCTCGCCACGGCGGAGCAGAACGGTCTTCGGCGGCACACTGGACTCACTCATGGAGCACAGTCTCACAGGCCGCCCTTCGACGCCCCGCGAAGGGGCGCGCAACGCTGTCGAGGTGCGGCTCCGCCGCGCGGGCGCGATCCGGCGCGCGGCCCCGCGGGGCCGCGGTACCGACCGGTCAGATCCTGGGTGGCCGCGCCTCGTAGGGCGTGGACAAGACCACCGTCGTCCGGGTCGACACCCCGGCGAGCGACCGCAGCCGGGCCAGCAGCTCCTCCAGCTCGTGCGGTGTGGCGACCCGCACCTTGAGGATGTAGTTCTCGTCCCCCGCGACGCTGTGGCACGCCTCGATCTCCGGCACGCCGGCCAGCCGGTCCGCGATGTCGTCGGGCGCACTGGGATCGAACGGTTTCACCGAGATGAACGCCGTCATCGGCAGCCCCACGGCCTCCGGGTCGACCACCGCGGCATAGCCCCGGATGACACCCCGCTGCTCGAGCCGCCGCACCCGCTGATGCACGGCCGACGTGGACAGGCCCGTGGCCTTGCCCAGGTCGGTGTAGCTCATCCGCCCGTCCTTGACGAGCAGCTGCACGATCTGTCGGTCCAGCTCCTCCATGGCGCAAGAACCTACAGTGCGGTTGATCTCCCGGGATACCCGAGCGGCCCAGGTCATGCCCGCTTCGTGACGGGGGCGGAAGCCGGCTGTCAGCAGTTCGGGGGGACAAACACACCGCAGCGGACACCTGCGCGGGGCATGTGACGAACGCCACAGTCCTCGAACAGTCTCCGTAATGTTCTCGTGATTACCGCCCAGGGGGCGCGGGAAGTGCTTGCTGTGGTCGAGGCCGCAGTGCCTGATACGGCCCAGCCCTAGGGGGAGAACCCAATGCAGAGTCTTAAGCGCCCTGGTCGCACCGCACCCAAGCGGCAGCAGCTCGTCGTCGAGCCCGAGCCGGAGGGTGTCGAACCGGACACCCTCGACGACGAACTCGACGCCTACGACACGTTCGAGATGTTCCGGGTCGTCTGCCCGGACTGCGCGCAGCCCATCGCCCTGCTGGCGGACGAGGAGGTGCTGCCGGAGCACGCGATATGCGCCTCGCCGTGGAACCCCTTCGGACTCACGGTCTGCGCCGGAACCGGCCGCAGGGCCGCGGACGCCCGCCCCGCGGACGAGTCCGTGGAACCGCAGGAGCAGGACACCGCCCTGCTGTTGACGCTCCCCCAGGGGCTCGACTGGCGGACCCAGCCCTTCTCGCACGTCGGCGGGCCGGGCTCGCGCCCCATCAGGGTCCCCGTCATGCGCCGCCACGCGGCCTGAGCGCGGGCCTTCTCCGCCCGCCCGCTCCCGTAGCCGCCCCGCGCCACGGCTCGCAGACCGCCGTGGTGCGGGACCGGTGCGCCCGGAGCCACGGACCGATCCGGGCGGGCCCTGAACGCACGGCCGATTCCACCATGCGGTGACCTGGCCGGGCTCTGCCGCGTTGCCCTGGTATGACCCCCATCTCCTCAGCGACCGGGCGTCAGCGCCTCCTGTACGTCCCGCCGCCCGCAGAATCGGTTCGACCGGCTCCGCCCCGCTATCAGGACCCGCCGATCTACCGCGATCTGATGCGGACCTGGGCCGAGGGCGGCCGCACCCTGCCGGGCCGGCACGACCCGGAGTGGATGCGGCTCGCGGCCCCCTGGGGGGGCCTCGACCGGTTCAGCGTCCCTCTGGACCGACGAGATGGCGGGCGATGACCATCCGCTGGATCTGGTTGGTGCCCTCCACGATCTGCAGCACCTTGGCCTCGCGCATATAGCGCTCGGCCGGGAAGTCGGCGGTGTAGCCGTAGCCGCCGAGGATCTGCACGGCGTCGGTGGTGACCCGCATCGCCGTATCGGTGCAGTGCAGCTTGGCCATGGCGGCCTGCCGCGCGAAGGGCCGGCCCGCGTCCTTCAGCCGTGCGGCGGCGAGGTAGAGCGCGCGGCCGGCCTCGATCTGCGTCGCCATGTCGGCGAGCATGAACCGCAGTCCCTGGAAGTCGGCGATCGGCTTGCCGAACTGGCGCCTTTCGGTCGCGTAGGTCAGGGCCTCGTCGAGCGCGGCCTGCGCCACGCCGATGGCGCACGCCGAGATGCCGAGCCGTCCCGAGTCGAGCGAGGACAGGGCGATCGCGAAGCCCTGACCCTCCTCGCCGATACGCCGGTCGTCCGGGACCCGGACGCCGTCGAAGTGGACCTGCGCGGTGGGCGAGCCCTTCATTCCCATCTTCTTCTCCGGCACGGCGGCGCTCAGCCCCTCGGCGTCGCCGGGTACCAGGAACGCGCTGATCCCGCGCGGGCCCTCCTCGCCGGTGCGCGCCATCACCGTGTAGAAGTCGGCGATCCCGCCGTGCGTGATCCAGGCCTTGGTGCCGGTGATCACCCAGCCGTCGCCGTCCCGAACGGCCTTGGTGCGCAGGGCGGCGGCGTCCGAGCCGGAGTGTGGTTCGGAGAGGCAGTAGGCGCCGAGCAGGCCGCCGCCGAGCATCGCGGGCAGGTGCTCGAGCTGCTGCTCCTTGGTGCCGTAGGCGGCGAGCGCATAGGAGGCCAGGGAGTGGACGCTGACGCCGAGACCGACGGTGAGGCGGGCCGCGGCGAGCTCCTCCAGGACCTGGAGGTAGACCTCGTAGGGCTGGTCACCGCCGCCGTACTCCGAGTCGTACGGCAGGCCGAGCAGCCCTGAGCGGGAGAGCAGGGTGAACAGCTCGCGCGGGAAGCGGCCGGCGTCCTCCTCCTCGGCCGCCTTCGGGGTGATCTCCTGCTGCGCGATGTCGCGCACGAGCGAGATCAGGTCCCGGGCCTCCTCCGTGGGCAGTTGTCGGTCCACCGGCTGCGGGGCGCGGTCGGGCATGGCGACGCTCTCCTCCCTGTCGGGCGCTGGCGGACGGGCCCATGGGTGAGGGCGGCGCCGCCGGGTCGTTCTGGTGCCTGGCCGATGCTTGCGGTCCCGGGTCTCGGGCGCTGCTGACCAGCGGCTCTGCGCTGTGAGTATGCCCGATCGGAGGCATCACGTCACCAGTTAACGACCGCTCACTTCAAGAATAGGCCGTGCGCGACCGGAGCGGCGAAATTGGTCCGCACCATTGACCCAACTGGTCTAGTCCTCCTACTGTTTCGCTCCACCGATTGACCGCGTTCATGCCAATGAGCGCGGTCGTTCCCCTCCCCCCCACGAGGAGACACCGGATGCACACCCCCCACTCCTCCCGCCTCCGGGCCATCGTGTCCGCGGCCTGTTGCGCCGTCCTCGGCGCCGGTCTGCTGGCCGGCGCGGGCACCTCCGCCTCCGCGGCGACCTCGGCTCAGGAGGCCGCCGCAGCCATGAAGGACGCCCCCGGGGCCAGGGCCGCGGGCTCCAAGGTCATCGGGTACTTCACCGAATGGGGCACCTACGACCGCAAGTACTACGTCAAGAACATCGAGACGTCCGGGTCGGGCAGCAGGCTCACCCACATCAACTACGCCTTCGGCAACGTCACCGGCGGCAAGTGCGCCATGGGCGACGGGTACGCCGCCACCGACCGGGCCTACACCGCCGCGGAGTCCGTCGACGGCAAGGCCGACACCTGGGACCAGTCACTGCGCGGCAACTTCAACCAGTTGCGCAAACTGAAGCAGAAGCACCCGAACCTCAAGGTCCTGTGGTCCTTCGGCGGCTGGACCTGGTCGGCCGGCTTCGGCGAGGCCGCGAAGAACCCGGCCGCCTTCGCCCGGTCCTGCTACGACCTCGTCGAGAACTCCCGGTGGGCCGATGTGTTCGACGGCATCGACATCGACTGGGAGTACCCGAACACCTGCGGCGCCACCTGCGACACCAGCGGCAAGGCGGCCTTCAGGGATCTGATGCAGGCCCTGCGCGCCGAGTTCGGCTCGCGCAACCTCGTCACCGCGGCGATCACCGCCGACGCCACCCCGGGCGGCAAGATCGACGCCGCGGACTACGCGGGCGCCGCCCCGTACGTCGACTGGTACAACCCGATGACCTACGACTTCTTCGGCGCCTGGGACGCCGCGGGGCCGACCGCTCCGCACTCGCCGCTGACCTCGTACTCCGGCATCCCGAAGGCGGACAACCACAGCTCGGCGACCATCGCGAAGCTCAAGGGCCTCGGCATCCCGGCCTCGAAGCTGCTGCTCGGCATCGGCTTCTACGGCCGCGGCTGGACCGGCGTGACGCAGTCCGCCCCGGGCGGCACCGCGACCGGCCCGGCGGCGGGCACGTACGAGCAGGGCATCGAGGACTACAAGGTGCTCAGGACCAAGTGCCCGGCGACGGGGACGGTGGCGGGCACGGCGTACGCCAAGTGCGGCGGCGAGTGGTGGAGTTACGACACCCCGGCCACCATCGGCACCAAGATGGACTACAAGAACCGGCAGGGCCTGGGCGGCACGTTCTTCTGGGAGCTGAGCGGTGACACGTCGAACGGTGAGCTGATCAAGGCCATCAGGTAACACCCGCAGCGAGGGGCGGAGGTCCGCTGCGGACCCTCCGCCCCTTCGTCACGCGCCCCGGCGGGCGGGCTGCGGGGCCGGGTGGGCCGGGTCGAGTTCCTCGATCGCGCGCAGAGTGCCGCCGAGGGTCTTCACGAGCAGCTCGCACATGGTGGCGCGGGGCAGTTCGGGACGGTCGATCCATTCGAGCGTGGCACCCTCGACGCTGCACACCCAGGCCAGCAGCCCCATCCGCGCCGACGCGGTGATGTCGACACGGCCGTACGCACCCTCGGCGATGGTCGTCACCACCGCCTCGCGCACCCCGTCGCGGAGGGCGTGCACTTCGGTGTCGAAGCCGACGCCGCCGCTGACGATCGTGCGGTACGCGGCCTGGTTGTGCTCGGCGTAGCGCAGATAGCTGTCGACGGTGCGCTGGACCCGGTCGACCGGAGGCAGTTCGGAACCGCTCGCCGCCAGCGTGACAAGGTCCGTGACGGAGTCCTGGATGATGGCCAGGTAGTAGCCGCGCTTGGACTGGAAGTAGTAGTAGATCAGCCCCTTCGCGACGTGCGCCTGCCGGGCGATGTCGTCCATCGACAGGGCGTCGTAGGAGATGTCGGCGAACAACCTCCGCCCGATGGCGATGAGTTCGGCACGGCGCGCCATCGAGCGCTCGGTGCCGCGGGCCCGGGGGCGCGCGGCGGGCTGGGGGCTGATGTTCAAGGTCGACCCTGGTCTCGACGGGCGGGGGCGGGACCTCCGCAGTATGGCAGGCGCCGACGCCGGGTCGTGGGTCAGGTCACAGCAGCCCGAGCTGGGTCACGAGCATCGCGACGACCACGACGAGGGCCCACCCCATGACGTGCTCGACGATCTTCGGGCCGTCTTCCTGGGGGCCGCCGGTGCGGGCGCGGGTGGCGGTGACGGAGTACGCGGTCATGGCTTCTCGCAGGGTCGGCGGTGCGGACGGACTCCCCCCGAAGTCCTGTCCACCTTGCCACCGGAAGCGGCTTTCGCGGCCGAGAGCTTGGTCACACGCGGACGCCCACAGCCGCCAGTGCCTTGCGCTGAGCCCCGCTCGGGCGGGCCGGGAAGTACAGGTAACAGATACCCCCGGTACCGGAGGCGACCTTGCCGGAGGCGTTGTACCGCTTCGTCCTGAGCCAGATGTTCTCCCACTCCCGCCTGCGGTAGACGCGTCGCACGGCCTCGTCGGTCGGGGAGAAGGGGTCGTTGGCGATCACGTCGCCCTCGGCGGTGAAGCCGATGACGGTCATCAGGTGCCCGGCGGTACCGTACCCGGCGCCGGTCAGCTCCTCCTTCAGGAACGACTGGGACGTTATGGCCGGGATGCCCGCGGCGATCAGCCTCTCCAGGTCGGTGAGCGAGCCGAGCCGGGTGACCACGCCCTGGAGGCCCTTGAACGTGGCCGCGTAGGCGGCGTTGAACGGCCAGTTGCCGCAGCCGCCGTACTGGTAGTCATAGGTGAACCGGGCCGCGTGGCAGACCTGCGGATCGGTGTACGACGGGTCGACCCAGGCGAGTTGCTCCTCGGTGAGCCGGCCGCCCCAGTACTCGATGATCATCTGGGAGGACGTCGGGCTGCACCAGGCTTCGCCACCGTTGTCGTACTCGGGATACCGGCCCTTGTGGATCTCCTGCGAGTAGCGCGGGACGGCCAGTTCCTTCGCGAGGCCGGGCGCTGACGCCGGGACGGTGAACCGGTCGGGCACGTCGGAGCCCATGGCGCCGAGCCGCCAGACGGTGGGCGTGGCCTTGGTGCCGGGCTTGCGGTAGAGGGTCAGGCGCAGCCGGTACGCGGCCAGGCGCAGACCGGTCGACGGGGCGTCGATCGCCAGGGTGTCGGTCCAGACCGTGCTCCTGCCGTCGCTCTGGTCGTCGACGGAGGTGCGCCGGATGTCCTGGTCGCCCGCCGCCCAGCGGCCCATCACGTACCAGGGGGTGCTGGTGCCGTCGGAGTAGGTACCCCTGATCTCGGCCTGGATCCAGGTGCCGGCCGGGGTGCGCGCGTTCCAGGAGACGATCGCCTCGGTCGCGGGCACGGTGAGCCGGTGCACGGGCGAGGTCCAGGTGCCGTACTCCCACGCCGCGGTGGTGCCGGTGTGCGGGTCGGTGTAGTCGGCCGTTCCGGCGGGCCGGGCGATCACCAGGCCCGGGCGGGTGCCCGGGACGGGCCGGGTGCCCATGGCGGTGCCGCCGCGCCAGTCGCCGTAGGAGATCCAGGCCCGGTTGTCGACGGTGGGGGCCGGGACCGCCCGGGCGCGGTCCGCGGTGTCGGTCGTCATGGCGGCCTCGGGGTCGGCGGCCGCCGGACCCGCGCCCGCGGTGACGGCTGCTGCGGCGACCGCGGCGGCCAGGACGGTTCTGCGGGCGGGCTGTTCGGCTCTGCGCATGGCGGGGACCCCCGGATGTCGGAGTCGGGCAGGGGCGGGGCAGGTCCGTGCACGGCCGGACGCATCCGTGCGTGCGCCACATATGAGCACAGCCCGCCGTGTCCTGCCAGCACTTCGACGCGCGCCACGCCCACCAATATTGGCGTCGACCAGTGGCGACCGCGCGGGGCACCGTCGTTAGAGTGCGGGGCGAGATGACTGAGTCCTTCCGCCCCGCACCGGGCCCCGCCGTGCACGACCTGGCCGCCCGGATCCGCCGTCTCCCCCCCTCCTGCGGCCCGGTCCGCCTCGTCGGCGTGGACGGCCACGCCGGGTCCGGAAAGAGCACGTTCGCCGGGTGGTTGGCCACGGCGCTGGGCGGTGCGCCGGTGCTGCGTCTCGACGACATCGCCAGCCACGAGGCGCTCTTCGACTGGACCGGGCGGCTGCTGGACCAGGTGATCGAGCCGCTCTCCCATGGCCGGACGGCGCACTACACCCCCTACGACTGGCGGGACCGCCGCTTCGGCGCGCCGGTCCCGCTCCCGCCCGCGCCGGTGCTCCTCGTGGAGGGCGTCGGCGTGGGACGCCGGGCGCTGCGCCCCCACCTGGCCCTGCTGCTGTGGATGGAGCTGCCGCGCGAGGAGGCCTGGGCGCGAGGACGGTCGCGGGACGGGGCGGAGCAGCGGGAATTCTGGGACGGCTGGGTCCCGGCGGAGCGCCGGCACTTCGCCGGTGATCCCTCGCGACCGTTCGCCGACCTTCTGGTACGGCAGCGCGAGGAGGGATACGAGGTGCTCGCGGGACCCGCGGGGACCGTTGGACCGGACCAGCCCTTCACGCACGGTGACGGACCACCCGCAGTGTGCTGAACTTGTGAAGGGCCTTGCGGGCAACTCGCCGCAGCGCCTCAACTCGGCTTGACCGCTGGGCCGTACAGGTCTTACGTTCTCAATGTGCGGCATCTGAGCCGCCCGCAGACGCGAAGCCCCCGGTTGTTCCCCCGTGATCGGGGGCTTCGTTCTGCCCTCTTCCGGTTCTCCGGCCGCCGCGCGGGCGCCGACCGCTCACCCTGGGTCACCGCGCGCGAGTCCGTCGCCCCCGCTCCCACCTCGCCGAACGGCCCGTGCGGCACCCTACGGGGGCGCCGCCCGCGACGGTACGATGCCCTCGTCGCGACCTGCGGACGGTTGCTTCGCGCACGGCAACTGCGGTCCGTGGCACAGCGGTTCGAGCAGGGCAGCCGGCTGGGGGACGGCTCGTTGACCTACCGACGGGGGCACGGTTCGTGGGGGACGGGATGGACTTCGGCACGCAGGGCTCTCAGGCCCCGGCCGACCTCGCCTGGCTGCGAGGCGTGGACGCCTACACCATGGGCGCCTATCCGCAGGCGGAGGAGGAGTTCCGCGCCGCCGTGCGCATGGACGCCGGGATGGCCGACGGCTGGCTCGGACTGCACGCCCTGCGCGTCGACACGACGACCGCGCTGCTGCGGATGTTCCAGCACCGCGACCGCTTCGGGGAGCAGCGCTCCCGCTACCGTCGTGCGCTCAACTCCTGGTACTGGCTGGGCTGGTGGGTGCAACCCGTGCTGGAGAGCCCCCGCGACCTGCTCCTCGCGCACGCCTCCCACTGGCTCGACGGCCGCCATGTTCCCGAGCTGGACCGGGCGCTCGCCGGGCTGCCGCCGGTGGACACCGACCACCAGGTCCGCTTCCTGCACTCCTGCCGCGCCTATCTGGTCAAGGACTGGGAGCAGCTCGTCCGCCACACCGATCCGCTGCTCGACGATCCCATGCTCGGCATCGAGGCGGGCCTGTTCGGGGGCATGGCCCGGGTCCGCCTGGAGATGTACGGCCAGGCCGAACCGCTGCTGGCCGCCGCGCTGATGCGCTGCCGCAGCGAGCAGCCCCAGCGCAAGGAGCTGCGGTACTGGCTGGCCCGGGCGCACGAGGGCACCGGCCGCAGTGCCGCCGCGCTCCCCCTGTACCGGGCCGTGCACCGCGTCGACCCGGCCTTCATGGACACCTCGGCCCGGCTCACCGCGATAGCCGAGGGCGACGGATACGACGACGTCACGGACCTCGCCGCGATGACGCTCACCGGCGCGGGCCAGGACGTCGTGGACGGGCCGGACGGGTTCGATCCGCTCTTCGGTCCGGAGGGGCGCGACCTGAGACTGCCCGACCCCGAGCCGCCGATCACTCCCCTGCCTCCGGTGACCGTCCCGCCGGTCCGCGCCAGGACCGGCCCGGCCTCCTCCCTGCCCGCCGGGCCGACCGACCCGGCCTTACTGGAGGATGCACTCGCCGAGCTGGAGCGCATGGTGGGCCTGGAGCCGGTGAAACGCCAGGTCAAGGCCCTGTCGGCGCAGCTGAACATGGCCCGGCTGCGGGCCGGGCAGGGCCTTCCGGTCCAGCCGCCGAAACGGCACTTCGTCTTCTCGGGCCCCTCCGGCACCGGCAAGACCACCGTCGCCCGCATCCTCGGCCGGGTCTTCTACGCACTCGGGCTGCTCGGCGGCGACCACCTCGTGGAGGCGCAGCGGGCCGATCTGGTGGGCGAGTACCTCGGGCAGACGGCGGTGAAGGCGAACGAGCTGATCGACTCGGCCCTCGGGGGCGTCCTCTTCGTCGACGAGGCCTACGCGCTGTCCAACTCGGGCTACGGCAAGGGGGACGCCTACGGCGACGAGGCCCTGCAGGTGCTGCTGAAGCGCGCGGAGGACAACCGGGACCACCTCGTGGTGATCCTGGCCGGCTACCCGGAGGGCATGGACCGCCTGCTGGCCGCGAACCCCGGGCTGTCGTCCCGTTTCACCACCCGCGTCGACTTCCCGTCGTACCGGCCCCTCGAACTCACCGAGATCGGCAAGGTACTGGCGGCGGAGAACGGCGACCTCTGGGACGAGGAAGCCCTCGACGAGCTGCGGTCCGTCGCCGGGCACGTGGTGGACCAGGGGTGGATCGACGAGTTGGGCAACGGGCGGTTCCTGCGGACGCTGTACGAGAAGAGCTGCGCCTACCGGGACTTGCGCTTGTCCCTCTACCCCGGGGCGCTGGGGCGTGAGGATCTCGCGACGCTGCGGTTGCCGGATCTGATGCAGGCGTACGGGGAGGTGCTGTCCGGGCGGGGACCGCAGGATCCGCCCGGACCATGAGGAAGCCGCGTGGGGCCGTGGCGCCGGCCAGGGGGCGCTTGGAAAATCCCGCACAGCACCCACGGCGCCCGGCACGCACTCTCGCCGCACCGGCCGAAACCCCAAGTACGTCCAGTACGAGGGCTTTCGTCCGGCACTGCCCCAAGCTCTTCGAGCAGGGGGGACCCCCAGAGCACGCACCGGACACCGCAGGCACCGCAGGCACCGCAGGCACCGCACAGGACTTGCAAGACACCCCCTAGGTGGCCAGGACCTCCTCCGACGCGCCGCTGCTGCGGGGCTCGGTCAGCCTCACCTCGCGCACCTCACGATGCGCCGGATCCCGCACCTCCCCCACCAGCAACTCCAGCACGTCCTCCAGCGCGACCAGCCCGAGCACCTTCCCGGACCCGTCGGCCACCTGGGCCAGGTGGGTCGCCGCCCGCCGCATCACCGTGAGCGCGTCGTCCAGCGGCAGCTCGGACCGCAGGGTCGTCATGGAACGCCACAGGTGCTGGGGGACGGCCCGGTCGGAGTCCTCCAGGTCGAGGACGTCCTTGACGTGCAGATAGCCCATGAACACGCCGTTGTCCGCGGCGACCGGGAAACGGGAGTAGCCGGTGCGAGCCGTGAGCTCGACGATGCGGCCGGGGGTGACCGACGGGCTGACCGTCACCAGGGACTCCCGCTTGAGCAGGACGTCCGTGACCGGGCGGGAGCCCAGCTCCAGGGCGTCCTCCAGGCGTTCGGCCTCCTCGGGGTCGAGCAGACCCGCCTGGCCGGCGTCCTCCACCAGCCGGTTGAGCTGCTCGCTGGTGAACACGGCCTCGACCTCGTCCTTGGGTTCCACGTGGAAGAGCCGCAGGATGCCCTTCGAGCAGGCGCCGAGGGCGGCGGTGATGGGCCTGCAGAAGCGGGCGAACCAGACCAGGCCGGGGCTCAGCCACAGGGCGGCCTTCTCCGGGGCCGCCATCGCCAGGTTCTTCGGGACCATCTCGCCGATGACCAGGTGGAAGAAGACCACGGCAGCGAGGGCGATGACATAGGTGAGGGGGTGGATGACACCCTCGGGCAGGTGGATCCGCTCGAAGACCGGCTCCAGCAGGTGCGCGACGGTCGGTTCGGCGACCGCGCCGAGGGTCAGCGAGCAGATCGTGATGCCGAACTGGGCCGCCGCCATCATCTGCGGCAGCCGCTCAAGACCGTAGAGGACCTGCCGGGAGCGGGCCGTGCCGAGCGGTTCGATCTGGCTGCGGCGTACGGAGACCAGCGCGAACTCGGCGCCGACGAAGAAGCCGTTGGCGAGCACGAGCAGCGCCGCGAAGAGAAGCTGGAGCACGCTCATCGGACGGCCTCCGCCATGGACGGCACGGGGGCGGTCCGCACCAGCCGGACCCGTTCCGCGCGGTAGTGGCCGACCTGGCGCACGGACAGCCGCCAGCCGGGCAGCTCCGCCTTGTCCCCGACGGCCGGGATGCGGCCCAGCAGGTCGGCGATCAGGCCCGCGACGGTCTCGTACGGGCCTTCCGGCACGTCGAGGCCTATGCGTTGCAGGATGTCGACCCGGCAGCTGCCGTCGACGTCCCAGGCGGGCCTGCCGTCTTCCGGCGGCGCGGCGGCCAGCTCGGGCAGATCGTGTCCGTCGTGCTCGTCGCGGACCTCGCCGACGAGTTCCTCGACGATGTCCTCCAGCGTGACGACACCGGCGGTGCCGCCGTACTCGTCGACGACGACCGCGATGGGCTGCTCGCTGCGCAGGCGGGCCAGGAGCGGCCGCACGGGCAGCGTCTCGGGGACGAGCAGGGCCGGGCGGGCGATGCGGCCGACGGGGGTGCGCAGCCGGTCCTGGACGGGCACGGCCAGGGCGTCCTTGAGGTGGACCATGCCGACGACCTCGTCGATCCTCTCCCGGTAGACCGGGAAACGGGACAGGCCGGTGGCCCGGGTCAGGTTGACCACGTCCTCGGCGGTGGCCGAGGACTGCAGGGCGCTGACCTTCACACGCGGCGTCATCACGTGCTGCGCGGTCAGCTCGCCCAGCGACAGGGTACGGACGAACAGATCGGCCGTGTCCTGCTCCAGGGCGCCGGCCCGGGCGGAGTGGCGGGCCAGGGAGACGAGTTCGCCGGGGGTGCGGGCGGAGGCCAGTTCCTCGGTGGGTTCGACGCCCAGGGCGCGCACGAGCCGGTTCGCGACGGCGTTGAGGCCGGCGATGACCGGGCGGAACAGCCGGGCGAAGACATGCTGCGGGCCCGCGACGAAGCGCGCGACCTGCAACGGCCTGGACACCGCCCAGTTCTTGGGCAGGAGCTCGCCGATCACCATCTGCACGGCGGAGGCCAGCAGCATGCCGACCACGACCGTGACACCGGGAACGGCCCCCACGGGGATGCCGACCGCGGTGAACGGGCCGTGCAGGAGCTCGGCGAGCGCCGGTTCGGCGAGCATGCCGACGACGAGCGAGGTGATGGTGATGCCGAGCTGGGTGCCGGAGAGCTGGAAGGACAGTTCCTTGAGCGATTCCACGACACGGTGGGCGCGCCGGTCGCCCTCGGCGGCGGCCTTCTCGGCCTCCGGGCGCTCGACCGTGACGAGTCCGAACTCGGCCGCCACGAAAAATCCGTTGGCGAGGATCAGCAGGAACGCGGCTGCCAGGAGCAGCAAGGGGGTGGTCATGATGCCGCCGCCTCCGCACGGTCGCGTACCTCGGCAACGAGGTACGCGCTATGTCGGCAGGGGGCGGCGCAGGTACTGCAGGACGATCCGTCCATCGCCGGAGGGGGTCACTCCTCGGTGAGCAGGGGCCTCTGTGCACCGGGCGGGGCAACAGAGGCGGAGGCGCATCCGTCACGCCTCCGCCAACAGATTAATCAAGACACGGCCCGGTGCGGCAGTGGCGGCCGCCGGGAGGCTCCCCCGCGTCAGTCCCGAGGCGCCTACGGGCCCGCCGTGGAACGGGCCTCGGCGAGCGCCCGCAGGGCCCTGGCGTCGGCGAGCGCGCGTTGTCTGGCCAGGCCCGGCTGGATGCCCAGAGCAGGCAGGCTGGTGCCGTCGCTGAGGTTGAGGAAGACCCAGGGGTCGCCGGGCCGGAGGGTCACCTGGAGGATCTCCGCCCATTCCAGCCGGCGCTTGTTCGTGAGATTGACGACAGTGACGCCGTCCTCGTCGGCGACGACCTTGGGCCGCGCCAGGAGGAGCAGTACGGCGTCCAGCAGGAGCGCCGTGAAGACGAAACTGACACGCTCGGCGGGGCTGAGCTGCTTCAGCAGCATCGCGACCGCCGTGATCACCACGAAGACGGCGACGGCCGCGGTGAGCAGCACCACGCGGGTGCTGCCCGGCCGGAAGGTGACGGGCAGGGTGGGCAGCTCGGACATCGGTGCGCGCCCCTCAGAGACGGCAGGCGTGGATGGCCGTGGTCAGGATGGCCCGGGCACCGATGTCGTAGAGGTCGTCCATGATCCGCTGGGCTTCCTTGGCGGGGACCATCGCGCGGACGGCGACCCAGCCCTCGTTGTGCAGCGGGGAGACCGTCGGGGACTCCAGGCCGGGGGTGAGGGCGACGGCCTTCTCCAGCTGCTCGACGCGGCAGTCGTAGTCCATCATCACGTAGGTCCGGGCGACCAGGACGCCCTGGAGGCGGCGCAGGAACTGCTGCACCTTGAGGTCGTCGGCGTCCGCGCCGGTGCGGCGGATGACGACGGCCTCGGACTGCATGATCGGCTCGCCGGCGACCTCCAGGCCCGCGTTGCGCAGGGAGGTGCCGGTCTCGACGACGTCGGCGATGACCTGGGCGACGCCGAGCTGGACGGCGGTCTCGACGGCGCCGTCGAGGTGGACGACGGAGGCGTCGATGCCGTGCTCGGCGAGGTGGGCCGCGACGATGCCCTCGTAGGAGGTGGCGACGGTCTTGCCGGCCAGGTCCGCCAGGCCGCTGATCGTGCCGGGCTTGGCGGCGTAGCGGAAGGTGGAACGGGCGAAGCCGAGGGCGAGGATCTCCTCGGCTTCGGCGCCGGAGTCGATGAGCAGGTCCCGGCCGGTGAGGCCGATGTCCAACTGCCCGGAGGCGACGTAGATCGCGATGTCGCGGGGGCGGAGGTAGAAGAACTCGACCTCGTTCACCGGGTCGACGATCCGCAGTTCCTTGGACTCCCGGCGCTGCTGGTAGCCGGCCTCATGCAGCATCTCCGCCGCAGGGCCGGACAGGGAACCCTTGTTGGGGACGGCGATGCGCAGCATGAGGTCGGCTTCCTTTGCGTGGTGTCGTACGGGGACGGATGCGGCTTACAGGTGGGCGTAGACGTCGTCGAGGGAGATGCCGCGGGCGACCATCATCACCTGGACGTGGTACAGCAGCTGCGAGATCTCCTCGGCGGCGGCTTCCTTGCCCTCGTACTCGGCGGCCATCCACACCTCGGCGGCCTCTTCGACGACCTTCTTGCCGATGGCGTGGACGCCCTTCTCGACCAGTTCTGCGGTGCGGGAAGTGGCGGGATCGCCCTGGGCGGCCTTGTGCTGGAGCTCGGTGAAGAGCTCCTCGAACGTCTTCTTGGACATGGTGTCGCTCAGCCTATGCCACAGACGGCTTTCGTCAGCGCCAGGGTTCGGATACCGAGCGGAGGGTGGCCGCGGTCGCGACCGCGGCCGTCACCGCCTCGTGCCCCTTGTCCTCGTGGGAGCCCTCGATTCCGGCGCGGTCCAGGGCCTGCTCCTCGGTGTCGCAGGTCAGCACACCGAAGCCGACGGGGACGCCGGTGTCCACGGAGACCTGGGTGAGGCCCTGGGTCACGCCCTGGCACACGTACTCGAAGTGGGGGGTTCCGCCGCGGATGACGACGCCGAGGGCGACGATCGCGTCGTAGCCGCGGCCCGCGAGGACCTTGGCGACGACCGGGAGCTCCCAGCTGCCGGGGACCCTCAGCAGGGTCGGCTCGTCGATGCCCAGGTCGTGCAGGGCGCGCAGGGCGCCGTCCACCAGTCCGTCCATCACCTGCTCGTGCCACTGTGCCGCGATGACGGCGACCCGGAGGTCACCCACATTGCGTACGGACAGCTCCGGTGCACCCTTGCCGCTCACGTTGCTCCCTCTGTGCTCTCTTACTGGTTGCCGCAGGCCGGCACGGTCGTCGTGTCCAGCCAGGGCAGATCGTGGCCCATCCGGTCCCGCTTGGTGCGCAGGTAGCGGAGGTTGTGCTCGCCGGCGCTCACGGGCATCGGCACACGGGCCCTGACCGCGATGCCGTGGCGGACGAGCGCGTCGGTCTTGTCGGGGTTGTTGGTCAGCAGCCGGACGCCGCGCACGCCGAGGTCGGCGAGGATCTGCGCGCCGGCCGCGTAGTCGCGGGCGTCGGCGGGCAGCCCCAGTTCGAGGTTGGCGTCGAGGGTGTCGCGACCGCGTTCCTGGAGTTCGTAGGCGCGCAGCTTGGACATCAGGCCGATGCCGCGGCCCTCGTGTCCGCGCAGGTAGACCACGACGCCCCGGCCCTCTTCCTGGATGCGGGCGAGGGAGGCGTCCAGCTGGGGGCCGCAGTCGCAGCGGGCCGAGCCGAAGACGTCGCCGGTGAGGCATTCGGAGTGGACCCGGACGAGGACGTCCTGGCCGTCGCCGATGTCGCCGTGCACGAGGGCGACGTGCTCGACGCCGTCGACGATGGAGCGGTAGCCGTAGGCCGTGAAGGTGCCGTGGGCGGTGGGCAGTTGGGTCCTGGCCTCGCGGCGGACGGTGGGCTCGCTGCTGCGGCGGTAGGCGATCAGGTCCTCGATGGAGATGATCGTCAGGCCGTGCTTGCGGGCGAAGGGGATCAGCTCCGGCAGGCGCAGCATGGTGCCGTCCTCGCCGGCGATCTCGACGATCGCGCCGGCCGGGCGCAGGCCCGCGAGGCGGGCGAGGTCGACCGCGGCCTCGGTGTGGCCGTTGCGGGTCAGGACGCCGCCGGGCCGGGCGCGCAGCGGGAAGATGTGGCCGGGGCGGACGAAGTCGCCGGGTCCGCTGACGCCGTCGGCGAGCAGCCGGAGGGTGGTGGCGCGGTCGGAGGCGGAGATGCCGGTGCTCACGCCGTGGGCGGCGGAGGCGTCGACGGAGACCGTGAACGCGGTCTTCATCGACTCGGTGTTGTCCTCGACCATCTGCGGGAGGTTCAGCCGGTCCAGTTCGTCGCCCTCCATGGGGGCGCAGATCAGGCCGCGGCACTCGCTCATCATGAAGGCGACGATCTCGGGGGTCGCCTTCTCGGCGGCGATGACGAGGTCGCCCTCGTTCTCCCGGTCCTCGTCGTCGACGACCACGACGGGGCGGCCGGCCGCGATGTCGGCGATGGCCTGCTCGACGGGGTCGAGGGCGAAGTTCTCGATGTCGTCGGCGCTGTACAGGGCGGTGGTCGAGGGGGTGGCGCGAAGCGCCTCGTTCAGGGTGGTGGCGGGTGACGGGCGGGCGGTCATGCCGGCGCTCCTTCCAGGGTGGGCCGCGCGGCCTGACGCGAGCGCAGCCACCAGTCGCGCAGGCCCCACAGGACGAGCGCGCCGTAGATGACGTAGACGAAGCCGGAGAATGCGTAGCCGTTGGCGAAGTTGAGGGGCACGCCGACGAGGTCGACGAGCAGCCAGGCGAACCAGAACTCGACCATGCCGCGGGCCTGGGCATACATGGCGACGACGGTGCCGACGAAGATGTAGGCGTCCGGCCAGGGGTCCCAGGACAGGGTGGGGTACGCCGTGAAGAGCAGAGCCACCGCGACCGTGCCGGCGGCGGCCGCCGCGGCCATCGCCGCGCGCTCGCGCCAGGTGGCGAACCGGACCGCGATGTGGCCGTCCTCGGCCTGTCCCGTGCCGCGCTGCCACTGCCACCAGCCGTACAGGGCGACGACCATGACGACCGCCTGCTTGCCGGCGCTGCCGGTGAGGTGGCCGAAGAAGGCGCCGAAGAGGATCAGGCCGGCCAGGAACTGCACGGGCCAGGTCCAGATGGAGCGGCGCCAGCCGAGGGCGAGGGCGGCCAGACCGAAGAGGTTGCCGACCATGTCGGACCAGAGGAGGTGCTGGCCGAAGAGGGCGAACGCCTCGGAGTTCAGCGTGTTCACCGGGCCGCCCCCGGCGCGCGGTCGCCGAGCATCCGCTCGACGTACTTGGCGATGACGTCCACTTCGAGGTTGACCGGGTCGCCGGGCTGCTTGTGGCCGAGCGTGGTCAGGGCGAGGGTGGTGGGGATGAGGCTCACGGTGAAGTGGTCGGAGCCGGCGTCGACGACGGTGAGGCTGATGCCGTCGACGGTGATGGAGCCCTTTTCGACCACGTACCGGGTGAGGTCGGCGGGGAGGGAGATCTTCACGATCTCCCAGTTCTCGGAGGGCTTGCGCTCCAGGATCTCGCCGGTGCCGTCGACGTGGCCCTGCACGATGTGCCCGCCGAGGCGTTCACCCACGGCCATGGGGCGTTCGAGGTTGACGCGGGAGCCGGCCTTCAGGGCACCGAGGCTGGAGCGGTTCAGGGTCTCGGCCATGACGTCGGCGGTGAACTCGTCGCCCTCGTGGTCGACGACCGTGAGGCAGACGCCGTTGACGGCGATGGAGTCGCCGTGTTTCGCCCCTTCGGTGACGACGGGGCCGCGCAGGCGGAAGCGACAGGCGTCGTCGAGGTTCTCGACGGCGGTGACCTCGCCCAGCTCTTCGACGATTCCGGTGAACACTTCCCGGGTCCTCCTGCCTCTTCGGGCACGGACTCCGGGGCTGTCGATGACGACAGAAGGTACGAGCAGGACACAGGGACGACGCCGGACGGAGTCCGCCACGGGGGACGGACTTCTGGGCGGCGCGCATGGATGCCCGCTCGCCGCGCACTGCCTCCCATCCGGACTTTAACCGTCGGTCCAGGAATTTCACCTGGTCAACCGGCCGCTGGAGGCGACCGGGTCGCGGACTGTAACCGCCGGTTCGGACTTTCACCGACCCCGGAGTGCGCTGCTACTGGTACCCGGCCAGTGTGCCACGCCTGAATGACGTTCAGAGAGGAGAAGTGTGTGGGCTGCCTCACAGCCGTATCGCACAGCGCGACCGAGTCCTCGACATCCGTGCGGGACGGGCCTCTTGAGGCGCCATTGGTACACACCTATTGACGATGTGGTCTAGTCCTTTCTAGGGTCGGCGTCAGGGTCGACCGACCCCCACTGACCGGCCCGGCAGCGGTGACGACGGCCCTTGCCCGCCGTCGGGCCTTCCCAGGCGCAGCCCCTCCCCCGGCGTGAACAGCTCCTCCTGAGCCCGGTCTCGCGCCGAGAGCAGCGCACCGCGCAGGACCGCGCCACCGCCCAGGGTGGTGACCCGCACCTCCGTGGGCAGCGGCGTCATCCGGGCGATCCGGTCCTGAACGCGCGCGGCGAGCTCGACGCCGCCGGCCTTCCCGACCTCTCCCCCCAGGACCACGCAACCGGGGTCCAGGATGGCGACGACCGAGGCGACCCCGACGGCCAGCCGGTCGGCCAGGGCGTCGAGGAAACGGGCCGCGGGGTCACTCCCCGACGGGGGCACCTCCGGCAGCGGGCCCGTCTGCCGCGGCAGGGCCGCGCCCCGCACCCGGCCCACCGCCTCCCGCACCACACCGGCGGCAGCCCGCACCACGCCGACTGCCGGAGCCTCTTGCCCCGCCGCGGCCGCAACGCCGTACTCCGCCGCCAGGTCCAGCACGGCGGCCGACGACGCCAGGGAATGGAAGCCGCCCTCGCAGTCCGTCGAGGTCGGCAGTGCGGCCGTGCCCGGAACCGGGAGGAAGCCGATCTCGCCGGTGCCGCCGGAGGCGCCGCGGCGAAGGGCACCGTCGAGGACCACGGCCGCACCCGTTCCATGGCCCAGCCACAGCAGGACGAACGTGTCCCGGTCCCGGGCCGCCCCGTCGCGCTGCTCGGCCACCGCCGCGAGGTTGGTCTCGTTCTCGACGCGGACGCGGGTGTGAGGCAGCCGCTCCTGCAGGGTGGCGACGAACCGGCGGTGCCACTCGGGCAGGCCGGTGGAGTCACGGAGTTCACCGCTGGAGGGGTCGATCAGGCCCGGCGCCCCGATCCCCACGGTGTGCAGGCGGTCGGCACCGGCGTCCTTCACCACGCGCTCGACCAGCGTGACCGCCTGCTCCACGGCGGGACCGGTCCCCATCTCGCCCCCGATGGGCACCGACGCCTCGGCCAGCACCCCGCCGACCAGGTCCGCGACGGCCACGGAGACGCCTTCGGTGCGGACGTCGAGGGCGGCCAGGTGCGCCCGGTCGGCGACGATGCCGTACACCCTCGCGTTGGGGCCGCGCCGCTGCTCCCCGGCCTCGCCGACCACGGCGATCAGACCCGCGGCGGTGAGGCGTTCGACGAGGTCGGCGACGGTCGGCCGGGACAGGCCGGTCAGTTGTTTCAACCGCCCTGCCGTCAACGGGCCTTCCTGCTGGAGCAGGCGCAGGGCCAGCCGGTCGTTGATGGCCCGGGCGGTGCTCGGGGATGCGGGCATGCCGGGATCCTTCCAGATCGGCGGGGCCGTGGACCGAGGCCCGCCGGGAAACCCTCTTATTATCAGGCAGGGTTCCTGATAGTTTACGCCCGCACCAGAGGCGAGTACCGCGGAGAGCTGGGCGAGTACGGCAGTGACGTGGAGGGGGACCGCAGAATGGGCAACGTGGTCGACGAACAGCGCGAGGTGAAGCGGTCCCGGTACGCCGTGGCCGCCGTCTTCGCCGTACACGGCGCCGTGACCGGCTCGTTCGCCACCCGCGTGCCGTGGATCCAGGACCACGCGGGCGTGAGCGCGGGCCAGTTGGGGATCGCGCTGGCCTTCCCCGCGCTCGGCGCGTCCGTGGCCATGCCGCTCGCCGGCAGCATCAGCCACCGCTTCGGCGCCCGCAACGCGCTGCGCGGACTGATCGCCCTGTGGACGTTGTCCCTGGTCCTTCCCTCCCTCGCCCCGAACCTGCTGACGCTCTGTCTGGCCCTGTTCACCTACGGCGCCACGGCGGGCACGGCGGACGTGGCGATGAACGCGCTGGGCGTCGAGGTCGAGAACCGCCTCGGCCGGTCGATCATGTCCGGGCTGCACGGCATGTGGAGCGCGGGCGCCCTGATCGGCTCGGCGGCCGGCACGCTCGCCGCGCACCTCGGCTCGGACGCCCGGCTGCACCACGCCTTGGCCGCCGCGGTCCTCACCGTCGTCGGTGTGCTGTCCTGCCAGTGGGTGCTCGACCTGCAGCCCGCCGAGGACGAGGAGCCGCCGCCGCGGTTCGCGCTGCCGCCCCGCTCGGCGCTGCTCATCGGCGCGATCGGGTTCTGCGCGGTGTTCGCGGAGGGCGCGAGCCTGGACTGGTCGGCGGTCTATCTGCGCGAGCAGTTGGAGACCTCCGCCGGGCTCGCCGCGGCGTGCACGACGGGCTTCACGCTCACCATGGCCGTCGCGCGGCTCGCCGGCGACAAGGTCGTCGACCGTTTCGGCGCCGTGCGGACGGTGCGGACGAGCGGCGTGTTCGCCGTCCTGGGCGGGTTGCTGATCGTGGTGGCGGACCATCCGGCGGCGGCCATGAGCGGGTTCGCCCTGATGGGGCTCGGCATCGCCGTCGTCGTACCGGTGTGCTTCGCCGCGGCCGGCCGCAGCGGCGCCAACCCGAGCCTGGCCATCGCGGGTGTCGCGACCATCACGTACACCTCGGGGCTGATCGCGCCGAGCGCGATCGGCATGGTGGCCCAGGCGACGAGTCTGATGGTGTCGTTCTGCCTGGTGACGGCGCTGTCGTGCGGCCTGGTGGCGTTCGCGGGGGTGCTGCGCCCCGGCGAGCGGACGAAGCTCGGCCGGCCGAAGACGGCGGTTCCGGACCCGCGGCCCTGAACCGGCGCCGGACCCGACGGGCCCGGCGCCGCCCCGGTCACCAGCGCTCCCGGCGTACCCCGGCCACCACTCCGTGGCCGCGAGCGGCCGGCTCACCCACCACCGGCGGCCGGACCTGTCCGGCGTGGGCAGGGCCGACCGGATCGGGCTGCCGGAGCCGCACGCCCCGTCGTTCGACCGGTCGGCGATCCTGGTCGCCCGGCCGGTCGTCATCGCGCTGGTCAGCACGCCTGCGGGCCTTCGCCCCGTCCCGTCTCAGGACGCGGACACCCCTGCCGGACGAGGGCACCTCCTCCTACGACGACGCCAAGTCGTAGGCGTAGGACGCCGTGAACGTCCCGGGCCTGCCCTTGCAGCCGTCCGACTCCCCCGGCAGTTTGACCCACAGGTAGGCGTCGATGCGGGCCTCGCCGGTGGTGAGCGTGGGTGCCCGGCCGAGCTTGCGGCCCGCCGGGTCGCACCACTGGCCGTCGGGCGGGGCGCCGTTGCCGTTGCGGCTGGTGTCGATGACGGCGCCGAGGCTCTCCGGGCCGCCGAGTGCGTCGAGGACCCGCCGGTCGTAGGCGACCTCGTCGGCGGTGGAGTGGAAGTTGGAGACGTTGCTGAAGATCCCGTCGGAGGACGCGGGCGAGGCGGCACCGGCCTGTCTGAGCCAGGCCGCCTGTGTGCCGGACGCGTTCCAGCCCGAGTGTCCCGCGTCGAAGTACACGCGGGCCCGCGGGTTGGCGGACTTCAGGACGCGGCCTGACCGGGCCAGTGAGGCGAAGCGGTCCGCGCGATCACCGGCGGAGAGGCACGCGGCCTGGGCGATCGAGTCCGGCTCCAGGACGACGATGACCTCGCCGGAGCCCAGCCCCGCCGCGAACCGGTCGATCCAGGCGTCGTACGCGTCCAGGTCGGGCGCCCCGCCCTGGGAGTGGCCGCCGCAGTCCCGGCCGGGAACGGCGTACGGCACGACGACGGGCACCCGTCCCAGCGCGGCCGCGCCCGAGGTCACCGCGGCGACCCGGGCGGTGAGGGTCTCGGGCGAGTAGTCGGCGAACCAGACCGCCGCGGGCTGCTCGGCGATGCGGGACGCGATGACCGCGTGCCGGGGGTCGCCGGAGTGGGAGCGGACCCAGTCGAGCACTCGGGAGTCGGGATGGCGGTACAGCCGCCCCGCGGCGCGGGTGGTGATGCGCTCCCGCTGCTTCTCGGTCCTCCTGGGCGGGGTGGAGCTCAGCGTGCGGCGCGCGGACGGCGAAGGCGAGGGGGAAGCGGACTCGGCCGTGGCCGGCGCGGACGTCGACGGCACGGCCGGCAGGGGCGCCGGGCGGTGCGGGGCCGACACCCCGGGGGGTCCGGCCTCGTCCGGGGCCCGCCCGTGGTCGAGCGCGGCGAGGACCCCGGCGACCGCGCCGGCCGCGAGCACCAGCGAGGCCGCCACGACCATCGCGCCGCGCCGGGCGGCGCGCCTGCGTTCGCCCCTGCGGGCGGCCAGACGCTGCGCGCGCGAGCCTGACACGGTGCTGCTCCCCCTCCCCCTGCGGCGGGCGGTGTTCCCCCGTTTCGGGGAAGCGCCGGGCCCGCCGGTACGTCCGCCAGCCTAGAGCTGCGACTCTGCCCGCATGCCGCGATGCGAACAAGTCCCCCCAGCCGTGGACACTCCGGTCGACGCCGTCATCTCCCGGATGCGCGAACTCGACGCGGCCCTGCATCCCCGGGACGGGGTAGCGGTCTTCAACCGCGTCTACCTCGCCGTGACGGAGGCGGTGGACCGCTACGTCGACACCGGGCGGTTCGCGGACGCCCACGCCGCGATCACGCTGGACGTACGGTTCGCGCAGCGTTACCTGGCGGCCGTCGAGACAGTGCCGGGCGACCGGCGCCCGCCCGCCTGCTGGCGCCCGCTGTTCCAGTTCCGCCGCCATCCCGGCGTACGGCCGTTGCAGTTCGCGCTGGCGGGTATCAACGCGCACATCGGGCACGATCTCGCGCTGGCCGTCGTGGACACCTGCCGTACGCTGCGCTGCGCACCCGTCGATCTGGAGGACGAGTTCGACCTGGTGGGTGATCTCCTCGTCTCGCTGGAGGAGCGTATCCGCGACGATCTGATGCCGGGCCCCGACCTCTTCCGGATCGCCGACCCGCTGACCCACCTGCTCGGCTCCTGGAGCCTGGACCGCGCCCGGGACGCCGCGTGGACGGCGGCCCGGGCGCTGTGGGCTCTTCGCGAACTCCCCGATGTCGCCGCGGAGTTCACCGAACGCCTGGACACGGCGGTGGGCTTCGCGGGGCGCATGCTGCTCACCCCCCTGGCCGAGCCGGGTCTGCGGGCCCGGGGCCTGTCGTTCGGATCGGACCGGCTGTGAGGTGCGGCTCCTGTCAGCCCGCGTCCCAACCTCACAGTCAGTGCGGCTAGTCCTCCGGCAGTTCGACGGGCGCGATCTCGTCGTAGACGTCGCCCGGGCCCGGGTTGGTCGGGTCGGTCGTGCCGCCGAGGTGGTGCATGACGCCCCAGACCGCGTTGAGGGCGGTCTGGATCGCGCCCTCGGCCCAGCCGGCCGTCCAGGAGATGTCGTCGCCGGCGAGGAAGATGCCGCGCTTGTCCTCGGGCAGCCGGTCCTGTATGAAGTGCGTGAACAGGCGCCGCTGGTAGCGGTAGTGGCCGGGCAGGTTGGCCTTGAACGCGCCCATGAAGTAGGGCTCGTTCTCCCAGGAGACGGTCACCGGGTTGCCGATGATGTGCCCCCGGATGTCGACCTTGGGATAGATCTCGCCGAGCGACTTCAGCATGACCTCCATCCGCTCGTTCGCGGACAGCGGCAGCCACTTCAGGCTGTCGTCGCACCAGGTGTAGGAGAGGCAGATGACGGCGGGCTTGTCCGGGCCGTCGTCGAGCAGGTAGGTACCGCGCGTCATACGGTCGGTGAGCGTCATCGACATGACGTCCCGGCCGGTCTCCTCGTCCTTGTCCAGCCAGAAGGGCCGGTCGACCGGCACGAAGAGCTTGGAGCTCTCCATGTAGTGGGTGCGCTCGATGGCGGTCCAGTGGTCGATCGGGAAGAGCGAGTCGTCGCAGGCGATCTTCGACAGCAGCATCCAGGACTGGGCGGTGAAGACCGCCGCCTGGAAGGTGCGGATGTCGCCGCGGGCGTCGGTCACCGTGATGCGGTTGCCGGCGGTGCGGTGCAGCCGGGTCACGGCCGGGAGGGGCTCGCCGCCCTCGTGCAGACGCGCGAGCGAGGTGCCGAGCGGCCAGTGGACGATCTTCTGCGGCTCGCGTTCCCACAGGCGCAGCGGCAGTTGCTGGGAGCCGCCGACGATGCCGCGGTGGTGGTCGTCGGCCTCGGTGTAGACGACGCGCAGGATCTCCAGGATGGAGTTCGGGAAGTCGGTGTCCCAGCCGCCCGTGCCGAAGCCGACCTGGCCGAAGATCTCGCGGTGCCGGAAGGACTTGAACGCCTCGGAGTCGCAGAGGAAGCCGTAGAAGGTCTGGTTGTCGAGCTTCTCGACGAGCCGCGACCAGATCTCGCGGATGCGCGGCACGTCCCGCTCGCGCAGGGCCCGGTTCATGTCGGAGAAGTCGGCGTCCTCCTCCAGGCAACGGTTCCAGGCCTCGGCGACGTCCCGGTAGACCTGGGGCAGGTCGCCGATGGTCTCGGCGTAGTGCGACTCGCCCTTGAGGTCGACGACGGTCGAGGGGGTCGCCTCGCTCAGGGGGTTGGGGAACGGCCGCGTCTGCAGCCCTACGAGGTCGATGTAGTGCTGGAGGGCCGTGGAGGACGGCGGGAAGCGCATCGCGCCCATCTCGGCGGTGAGGGACTCGTCGCATCCGTCGAAGCCCACCGTGCGCAGCCGGCCGCCGATCCGGTCGGCCTCGTAGACGACCGGCTTGAGTCCCATCTTCATGAGCTCGTACGCGGCGACGATGCCGGACAGGCCGCCGCCGATGACCGCGACCTCCGTGCCGTGCCGCGTCGCGGGTATCTGCCCGAGGCCCGCCGGGTGGGCGAGGAAGTCGTCGTAGGCGTACGGGAAGTCCGGGCCGAACATGGTGATCGGCGGCTGCTGCGCGTCAGCGTGCTCGACGGCGTTGGGCACGGTGGACGTCATGGGGTGCGGACTCCTTGCACAGATGCGAACGGGTGGTTCTGGGGGGATGTCAGACGAGCGGGCCGTACAGGCCGGGCCGCCGGTCGCGCAGATATGGGTTGTTCGCGCGCGACGCGGCGAGGAAGGCCGGGTCGACGTCGGCGAGCACCAGTTCCTCGCCGCGTCCGGCGCGGGTGCGGGCGATCCCGTCGGGCCCGGCGAGCGTGGACAGCCCGACGAACTCGAACTCGCCCTCCCGGCCGGCCCGGTTGACGTACGCGACGTACATCTGGTTCTCGAAGGCGCGCACCGGGATCATCGACTCGGCGACGAACTGGAACGGGTGCATCTGCGCGGTCGGGACGACCAGCAGGTCGGTGCCGGCGAGGGCGTGGGCGCGGACGTTCTCCGGGAACTCCACGTCGTAGCAGATCAGGATGCCGACCCGGAGGCCGTCGATCTCGGCCTGGACGACCGGCTGGTCGCCGGGCGTGAAGTGGTCGCGCTCGAAGCAGCCGAAGAGGTGCGTCTTGCGGTGGTTGGCGAGACGGGTGCCGTCGGCGGAGATCAGCTGGGCGGAGTTGAACACGGTGTCGCCGGCCCGCTCGGGGTAGCCGTAGGCGATCGCCAGGCCGTGGTTCGTCGCGATCTCGGCGATGGCGTCAGCGCAGTCGCCGTCGGCGGGCTCGGCGAGCCGGCCGATCTCGTCGCCGATCGCGTATCCGGTGAGGAACAGCTCGGAGGTGACCAGCAGTCCGGCGCCCGCGGCGGCGGCCCGGCCGGCGGCCTCGTCGAGGACCTTGAGGTTCTCGGCGGTGGAACCGGGCCGGCCGGAGCTCTGGAGCAGGGCGGTGCGCATGCGTGTTCCTCACCGGGCGGAAGGGTGGTTGGAGGGGCCACGTAGACGGTACGGGCGGCTGACCAGGGCGGACAAGAAGGAGCCGTTGCGCGCCGGTGAACGGTTCGTTGCGTGCGCACGGGGCCGGGCGGCGATTCGTTGCGCGGCTAGGACCGCACCCCTGCTCCTCCTGGGAGCGCAGCTAGTGCCGCAGCAGGCAACGTTCGCCCCGTCGCGACGCCCGGCACGCACTCTCGCCGCACCGGGCGCAAGCCCAAGTACACCCAGTACGAGG